>CAYRGU010000177.1:0-3763 GCA_964423845.1 uncultured Nitrospirota bacterium | reverse complement strand
GCGCAAGGGCCGGTTTCCATCGGGGGGTTCATCGGAGGAAAAGATGGCGATAGCGTTCAGAAGAACCACCCGACGGTGGGCAAAATTGCTAACGGTGCTGTGGTGGAGCGTGAGGTTGTTTCCCAGTTTGCAAGCAAAGAGTCCGTGACCATTTTATTGCGGCAGCAGGATTTCCTGACCGTGATGCGCATGGCGCAGGCGATCAACACCAAGTTTGGCCAGGAAGAGATGGCGATCCCTGTGGATGCCGGGACGGTTCATCTGAAGGTCCCGGAGCTTTATCGGGGGCGTGTTGTGGAGCTTTTGGCCACCATTGAAGATCTGGATGTTCTGGTGGATATGCGTGCCCGCGTGGTGGTCAATGAAAGGACCGGAACCATTGTGATTGGGGATAAGGTCAGGATCTCCGATGTGGCGATCGCCCACGGAAACTTGACGATTCGCGTGAAGGCGGAGACGCAGGTTTCCCAGCCGGGGGCCTTTGCGCCCAAAGGAGAAACGGTCTCTGCCCCGAAGGTTGCAACGGACGTTAAAGTAGAAGAGGCCAGTCTCCTTATTTTTGATAGCGGCGCGACTATTGGTGGACTGGTCCGAGGCCTGAATGCCATTGGCGTATCGCCTCGGGATCTAATCTCAATTCTTCAGGCCATTAAGGCCGCCGGCGCGCTTCAGGCCGATTTGGAGATCATCTGATGACGATGGCCACTTCAGAGGTATTGGCCCCGACGCCGCCGCAGGCACTTGAGGCCAACAAACATGACCTCAAGAAAATGAAGGAGGCGGCTGAAGGTTTTGAGGCGTATTTCGTTTATATGCTGCTCAAAGAGATGCGAAAAAGTGTCCCGCAGGGGGGACTGATGGGTTCGGGGCCCGGTCATGAAATTTATCAGACCCTTTTTGATGATGCCATCTCGAGGGATATGGCGAAAGGCGAGGGAATCGGCTTATCGAAGATGTTGGTGGAAAGCTATAAAAAATCGAATGAAAATTTCAGTCAGACTAAAGGTTTAAGGCCGTTAAACCGATAAGGCAGGTTGAGAAACCATGTTGCAACTCAACGAATTGGGGGTAAGAGAAATGAAGATTTCAGGGGATGACCCAATTAAGACCTACCTTAAAGGGATTCAAAAGACAGAAAAGGGCGTGTCTCGTAAAGAGTCTGAAAAAGCGGTGGCCAGTGATGCCGATCGTATCGAGATTTCTGGCAAGGCGAGGCATTACCAACAGGTGAATCAGAGGATCAGCGCGATGCCGGATGTCCGGGCGGATGAAGTTTTAAGGATCCAAAAGGACATTGAGAATGGCAAATACCGTATTGACGAAGAAAAAATTGCCGACAAGATGACGCGCTCGGCAATTTTAGACACTATTTTATAGGATTCGGATAAGGAGATTTTCCATGATGGCTGAAGCCCCTTCTCAACATGAAGACCGTCTCGTTTCCTCTCCGCTTGTCGAAGCGCATCTGTCGCGGCTTCACGCGGTCCTGGAGGAAATGGTGAAAGTCCATCAGCAGTTTCTCTCGCTGCTTCAGCGGGAGAAGGGATTGATGATTGATGGAGAGGTCAACGGCCTGATTCGTTGCCTGGGTGAAAAGGAAGGGATTCTGGCACAACTAAGGCAATTAGATCGCAACCGGGAGCGGGAGATGGATCTGATTGCAAAAGAGGGTGCCATGTCCCCCAATTTAACGCTCAAGGATCTTATCTCTGGCGTTTCCGAGCCGTATCGCGCACGCCTTCAGTCCTGCCATGTCAGGCTGTCGGCTCTTTCGGCGAGTATTGTTGAAATTAACGGGATCAACCACCTTGTTGTGGAACGGACCCTTCAGCAGGTCACGACCTTGGTTGGTTTGATTAAACATCTGTCGCAGCCGGTCACCACTTACCAGTCAACAGGCCTGCTGCGCGATTATGCCGTCTCTGGAAAGACCATCGGGAGAGGTTAACAAATGCCCACATTAGGCAGTATTTTTAACAGCGGAAAATCAGCCCTCTTTGCCAATCAGAAGGCGCTGTCTGTGACCTCCCAGAACCTTGCCAATGTGAACACGGTGGGCTATAGCCGTCAGGAAGTGATTCTCGAACCCACGAATCCGCTCAATGAGCGGCCAGGTCAGATTGGGACCGGGGTTCAGGTCAGCGAAGTTCGGCGTATCTCGAATAAGTTTGTCGAAAGTCAGGTGACGGTGGGGAGGTCCAACCTGGGGCGTTTAGAGGCCGAAGGGATCACCCTCGGGC
This sequence comes from uncultured Nitrospirota bacterium, assembly GCA_964423845.1. GTDB lineage: Bacteria > Nitrospirota > Nitrospiria > SBBL01 > SBBT01 > CAYRGU01. The sequence goes on along the minus strand of CAYRGU010000177.1, from coordinate 1,523 downwards.
GCGTTGAGACGGCTTTCAGCGATTCGGAAGGAACGGGGCTTAACAAGTCACTGACCGAGTTGTTTGGGGCGGTGAATGACCTGACGAACCAGCCTCAAGGACGTGCGGAGCGAGTGATGGTTTTAGAGCGCGCAAAAATATTGGCGCAGAAGTTTTCCGTGACCAATACCCAACTCAAGGACGTGAGAAGCAGCATGAACGAGGAAGTCTCCTCCATCATTCAGGAGGTCAACCTGATTGCAACGCAGGTTGCGGATCTGAATAACCAGATTGCAAGGTCTGAACTGATTGGACAGCAGCCCAATGACCTTCTGGATCAACGGGGCCGGCTGATCAACGAATTGGCTGAAAAGATGGATGTGAATGTGTTCAAAGACAAGGCGGGTCAGCTTAACATCCTGGTGGCTGGCGGGAGGCCTTTGGTTGAGGGGGAAAGAGCGGCCTCTCTTCAGGGGCTTCCGAATGCGGATAATTCAGGTTTTCAAAAAGTGATGTTCGACCCTGGAACGGGGTCTACCTTCGACATTACGCCATTTGTTTCCAATGGGCGGATGAAGGCGTTATTGGAACAGCGGGATACCGTCCTCCCCGGACTGATTGATCAGCTCGATCGTCTCGCTGCTGGGGTGGTGAATGAGGTGAACCAGCAACACAAGCTCGGTTTTGGCCTGGATGGTTCAACGGGTCTTGATCTGTTTTCTCCCATCAGCCCAACGGCGATAGGCGCCACGAACAATGCTGGATCGGCGACGATTTCTGCGACGGTCTCCGATCCAACGGCGCTGACCTTTCAACCTTATGAGCTGAAGTCTTCAGGGGGTCTTTACACGCTAAAGAACCTGACGACGGGGGTGTCTGTCTCTGGCGCCGGGCCCTCGTTGACTCTGGAAGGGATGACGGTGACCCAGACAGGCGGGGCCCCAGTGGAGGGGGATATTTTCAGGGTGAGCGCCCATCAGGGGCTGGCCGGTAACATCGCGGTGGCGATTACCGATCCCAATAAACTGGCGGCGTCGTCGAGTCTCGCTACAACCCCTGGAGACAATGCCAATGCGCTGGCCATTGCGAGGATTCAGGACAAGTCCTTGTCCGGATTGGGTGGGGTAACGGTGCAAGGCTTCTATACCGGGTTTACCGGAGAAGTGGGGTCTCGTTCTCAATCTGCCCAGAGAAGACTGGATGCGGAAGAGATCGTTCAGCGTCAGTTGGTGAATCTGCGGGAAGAGGCATCGGGGGTCTCCATTGATGAGGAAATGACGAATCTGATCAAGTACCAACGGGCCTTTGAGGCCTCCGCGAGGATTATTACGACAACCGATCAGCTTTTTGAAACAATTTTAGCAATGAAACGGTAGGGGGGGCGACCATGCGTGTCTCGGAGCGAATGCTTTTCCATTCATCGGCTGAAAGATTGAACAGCAGTCTCTCGAAAATTGTCCGATTGCAGGACAACCTGAACACGTTTAAGAGATTGAACAAGCCTTCCGATGACCCCATTGCCTCCTCGCAGGTCCTCCGCTTTG
>CAYRGU010000176.1:0-13474 GCA_964423845.1 uncultured Nitrospirota bacterium | reverse complement strand
ATTAAAATACAGGGCTTTGACAGGAAGCCACTAAAGTGCTTGAATGCCGAAACAAGTTTTTCAACAACCGATTTGAATTTGTTCCCAAAGGGTTTTATTTGGGGTTTTATTTGAGATTCTGCTGTGGAATTCGTCTGCAGCAGGCATGACGTGTGGCCCCAAAGCAACGCGTCGCGGCCATGCGACCCACAGCGAACACGGTCTATGGAGACAATAAAAATGAGGACACCCCTTTATGAGATTCAACAAAAACTGGGGGCCAAAATGGTTCCCTTTTCGGGCTGGGAGATGCCCCTCTCCTATTCAGGGGTGACCGACGAGCACCATGCGGTCCGATCGTCGGTGGGGCTCTTTGACATTAGCCACATGGGGCGGTTTGAACTGGAGGGCCCCGGTGCGGAGGAGTCTATGAGCCGGATGGTGCCGACCCCGGTTCACAAGCTCGCAAAGGGTGGCGCCCAATACTCCTTCCTGTTGAATGCCGAAGGAGGCACCCTTGACGACATTTATATCTATAAACTGGGGGCCGATCATTTTTTCGTGATTGTGAATGCGGCCAATCGAGTCAAGGATTTCAAGTGGATGACCCGCCAGCTCCACGCCTCGGCTGCGGGGCCTGTGCTCAAGGATGTGAGCGATGAGACCGCGCTTTTGGCGTTGCAGGGGCCGAAGTCGTGGGACGTTCTCCGTGGCATGCTTCCCGCAGGGAAGGGGGAGATTCCTCTTCGCGGCTTTATCGAGACGGAGCTTGCTCCATCGTCTGGCGGGAAAAAAACCCTCATTGCGCGAACGGGCTATACCGGGGAGAAAGGGTACGAACTGGTGGTACCGGCTTCCGTTGTGGCGGCCGTTTGGATGGCGTTGTTTGAAGCGGGTCGCGAAGCGGGAATGAAGCCCATCGGGTTGGGGGCGCGGGATACGCTCCGTCTGGAGATGGGGTATCCCCTCTATGGTCATGAACTGACAGAAGAGACCACGCCGATCGATGCCGCGCTAACCCGGTTCATTGACCTTGAAAAGGAGTTTATTGGAAAAGAGCGGCTGGTGGCCCGGCAGAAAGAGGGGCCTGCGCGCAAATTGATTGGCTTTGAGCTTGCGGGCGGCGGGGTGCCACGTGAAGGGCAGATGATCTACTCCGCCGAGAAAGAGATTGGCAAGGTCACCTCGGGCAACTTTTCTCCCACGTTAAGACGCGGGATCGGCATGGGGTATGTGGATGGTCGATATGCCGAGGAGGGAGGCGAGATCATCATCGATATCCGGGGAAAAGAGTCCTCGGCGGTTGTCGTCCCACTCCCCTTTATCAAAAGAAAATGATTTAATGCAACCCCATGAAGGCGGGTCACGAAACAGGGAACAGCCCTCCTGTCTGGGGGACTCCGCCGCAGCGCGGGGGCGTTTTATTTTTTATTAAGGAGAGTCTTGATGATGGAATATATTCCGAAGACCTTAAAAGAAGAGGGGGCCATGCTCGATGCGATTGGGGTGGCCTCTTTTGATGATCTGCTGGAGATTCCTGCCGAATTCCGGCTGAATCGGCCGCTTGATCTCCCCGCCCCCCTCTCCCAAATGGAACTGCATCGGGCCCTTTCGGAATTGGCCGCAAAGAACGACGCGCAGTCGTTGTCATTTCTGGGTGGGGGAAGTTACGATCATTTTATTCCGAGCACGGTTGGACATCTCCTCTCGCGCTCTGAATTTGCCACGGCCTACACCCCCTATCAGGCCGAGATGAGCCAGGGGTCGCTCCAGGCGATCTACGAATACCAGAGCATGATCTGCCAGTTGACCGGGATGGAGGTGGCGAACGCTTCCCTCTATGATGGGGCTTCCGCCCTGGCCGAGGGGGCGTTGATGGCCATTCGGGTGACCCGGCGAAACGAGATTGTCGTGGCCCGAACCGTTCATCCGCATGCACGGCAGGTGCTTGCCACCTATCTTTCAGGCACCTCGTCGGCGCGAATCCGGGAGGTCCCTTTTGACGGTGGGGAGACCTCCCTTCAGCCTCTTTCTGACGCGGTGACCGAGAAGACCGCAGCGGTTTTAATCCAGCACCCCAACTTTTTTGGACAATTAGAGCAGATCGACGAAATTGCAAAGATGGCCCATCTTAAAGAGGCGCTCTTAGTGATGTCCGTCGACCCGATATCGCTTCCTATTTTGAAAACTCCCGGTGAATATCAGGCGGATATTGTAGTGGGAGAGGGCCAGGGGATGGGGAATGCCATCGCCCTGGGCGGTCCGTATGTCGGATTTTTTGCCTCACGGCGTGAGTTTATTCGTCAGATGCCCGGGCGGATCGTCGGACGAACGACTGACGCAAAAGGGCATCCGGGATTCTGTCTGACCCTTCAGACCCGCGAACAGCATATCCGAAGAGAGCGGGCCACCTCGAATATTTGCACCAATCAGGCCCTCTGCGCCCTGGCCGCAACGATCTACATGGCGACACTGGGGAAGGAAGGGATGCGGGAGGTGGCGACGCTCTGTCTGACGCAATCCCACGTTGCCCGCGAGAAAATGCTTGCCTTGCCGGGGGTGACCGCCCCATTTCCCGGCCCCTTACAGGGATCGCACCCCTCGCAGGGATCGCATCCCTCGCAGGGGCCGCAGCCATCGCATGGCTCGCACCCCTTCTTTAAGGAATTTGTGGTACGGCTCCCTTTCACGGCGGGCCGTCTTGTAAAACGGCTTTCCCGTTCGGGCATTTTTGCGGGCATTGCCTTGGGGCAATATTATCGGGAACTTTCGGATCACCTCTTGATCTGTGTGACCGAAAAGCATACCCATCAGGATATTGATCGGCTGATCGAGGGATGCCGGTTGGCGCTCAAATAGAGGCGTTTAAGTCGCAGGCAGATGATGAAACGCAAAATCTATCAAGGCCGGGCGATCCAGCTTTTTGTGGAGGAAGTTTCCCTTCCCAATGGGAAGACGACGACGCTTGACATTATTCGTCATCCAGGGGCGTCGGCGGTGGTTCCCCTGCTTCCGAATGGTCATGTCGTCCTTGTTTATCAGTATCGGTACGCAGCCTCCGGGTATCTCTATGAAATCCCGGCGGGGAAGCTTGATCCCGGAGAAAATCCAGAACACTGTGCCCTCCGGGAGACCGAAGAGGAGACTGGTTTTCGTGTGGGGGTGTTAAAACGGCTGACGACGATTTTTACAGCGCCCGGATTCTGTGATGAGCAGATTCATCTTTATCTGGGAACCGACTTGACCCCCTGTCCCCAACGGTTGGATGAAGATGAGGTGCTGAAGGTGATCCCCCTCCCCCTGGAAGAGGCAATCGAAAAGATTGAGACCGGGGGGATTGTGGACGCGAAGAGCATCATTGCCCTTCAGTTGGCGTACGCACATCTGAAGCGGGGCGATGCCGGCTGATAAAAAAGTTTAAGAAACCTTTCATGACCCAGGGAGCGGACCGGTGGCAGAGAAACTGATTTTTGAAATGAGTGTGACAGGAAGAAGAGGGGCGACTTTTCCCCTCCAGGAGGCGGGCAGAGGTCCGGATTTTTCGATAGACACGCTTTTACCCAAACAGTACCAGCGGGGAATGAACTGTCCTCTGCCGGAGGTGAGTGAGAACGAGCTGGTGCGCCACTATACCGCCCTCTCCAGAGAGAACTACGGGGTGGATAGCGGGTTTTATCCGTTAGGGTCCTGCACGATGAAATATAACCCAAAAATTCACGAAGAGGTGGCCCAGTTTGCCGGTTTTGCCCGCATTCACCCGATGCAACCGGAAGAGACCCTTCAGGGGGCACTCTCCCTTCTCTACGAGCTGGAGGGGTTTCTTTGCGAGATTGCCGGTATGGCGGCCGTTTCACTTCAGCCCGTCGCGGGGGCGCAGGGGGAAATGGTCGGCATGCTCATCGCGCGGGCCTATCATCGGGATCGACGAGAGCGGCGCGGGAAAGTGGTGATCCCCGACTCGGCCCATGGGACCAATCCGGCAAGCGCCGCGATAGCAGGGTTTCAGATTGAGACGGTACGCTCCAATGCGGAGGGACTGGTGGATATCGACGATCTGGCCCGCGTGGTCAATCGGGAGACAGCGGCCTTTATGTTGACCAATCCGAATACGCTGGGTCTTTTTGAAAAACAGATCGGAAAAATTGCCGGGATTGTCCATGAGGCCGGGGCGCTGATGTATATGGATGGCGCGAATCTAAATGCCTTGCTCGGGCTAACCCGTCCGGGGGATATGGGGTTTGACATTGTCCATTTCAATCTTCATAAAACCTTCTCCACGCCGCATGGCGGGGGAGGGCCGGGGGCCGGTCCTGTCGGGGTGATCTCCGACTTATCCCCCTATCTCCCCGTGCCACGGATTGAAAAGACAAAGGCGGGGTATGCCTTCAATCTGCGGCATCCCAAATCGATCGGACGGGTTCATGGCTTCTATGGAAACTTCGGGATCTTGGTCCGCGCCTACACCTATATCCGTCGTCTGGGAGCGGTCGGGCTTTCGGCGATCAGCCGGAATGCAATTATCAACGCGAATTACCTCAAGAAAAAGGTCGAGGAGGTGTTGCCGGTGCCTTATGGGCAACGCTGCATGCATGAATTTGTCGCTTCGGCGAAAAAGTTTAAGGGGAGTGGGGTGCATGCCTGGGACATGGCCAAGCGGCTCATTGACTATGGTTTTTATCCCCCCACCGTCAACTTTCCGCATATTGTGGACGAGGCCCTGATGATCGAAACGCCGGAGAGTGAGCCGCGCGAAGCGTTGGACGCCTTTGCCCGGTCTTTGGCTGCCATCTGCCGCGAGGTGGAACGCGATCCCCAGAAGGTGATTGGCGCGCCGCACAGCCGGTCAATCGGGCGACTTGACGAAGTGCAGGCCGCCAAACGCTTAGACGTGAGGTATGAGGTGAAATAGTCCCCTGCGGTACAGGTCATCCCTGTACGGCCTTGGGCCACCAACCCTCGAAACTTACGTTTTTATTCGGCCTGCCATCTCGGTTGTTTTTCAACAATCTGCTCATGCGGCTTCGCCGCGTAAACCAGGGGGTTTTGTTGATTTTTCATGATGTCCTGATTGTGGGTGCCGGCCTGGCCGGAATGCGTGCGGCCATTGCGACGCCAACGCATCTTAGCGTTGGCGTTCTCTCAAAAGTCCACCCGGTGCGAAGCCACTCGGTTGCGGCGGAAGGGGGGATTAACGCGGCGATTCTGCCTGGGGACTCTCCCGATGCGCACCTGTATGACACCGTTAAAGGAAGCGACTGGCTGGGGGATCAGGATGCCATTGAGATCCTCTGCCGGGAAGCGCCCGAAGATATTATGGCCTTGGAACGGATGGGGGCCCTGTTCTCCCGCGATGAAAAGGGCGGAATCGCTCAACGCAATTTTGGTGGGATGGGATTTCCCCGCACCTGTTTTGTCGCCGATCGTACGGGCCATGCCCTGGTCCATCTGCTTTATGAACAGCTCATTCGCCGCGCTGCGACGGTCTATGAAGAGTGGTATGCCACCTCGCTGATTGTTGAGGAAGGGGTCTGCTGCGGCGTGACGGCGATTAATCTCTTCACCGGAGAGATGACGGTCATTGGGGCCCGCGCGGTGATCCTGGCAACCGGCGGATTGGGACGGGTTTATCAGACCTCGACCAATGGCCTGATTAACACCGGAGATGGCATGGCCCTGGCCTATCGCGCGGGGGTGCCGTTGCAGGACATGGAGTTTATCCAGTTTCATCCGACCACCTTGAAAGAAAGCGGCATTCTCATCACCGAAGGGGCGCGGGGCGAGGGGGGGATTTTGTTTAACGCCCGAGGGGAGCGTTTCATGGAGCGCTATGCCCCCAAGATGAAGGAGCTCGCCAGCCGGGATGTGGTCTCCCGTGCCGAGTATCAGGAGATCATGGAAGGCCGGGGGGTAGAGGGGTGTGTCATGCTCGATCTTCGCCACCTGGGAAAGGCAAAAATTTTAGAGCGCCTGCCGCAAATTTATGAGCTCTCTCAAACCTACGCGGGGGTCGATCCGGTGGAGGCCCCGATTCCGGTGACGCCCGGCGTTCATTATTCGATGGGGGGGATTGCCACCCACCTCAATACGGAGACCTCCCTGCCGGGGCTGTATGCCGCTGGGGAGTGCGCCTGCATCTCGATCCATGGCGCCAACCGTCTGGGGGGAAACGCCCTGATGGAGACCATTGTTTTTGGCCGCAGGGCTGGGACCCAGGCTGCGGCTTTCTCCGGACAGGCCCGGCAAATTCAGCCTCCGACGCATTGTCTTGACGCGGAGCGAAAACGGATTGCCGCCCTGTGCGAAAGAACGGATGGGGAGCGGGTCGCGGCGCTGCATACCGAGATTGGATTGGTGATGGCGGAGCACTTTGGGATGATTCGCTCCCGGGAACGAATGAAAGCGGGCATTCACAAACTTGCCGCGATCCGGCCCCGTCTGTCTTCGGTCTATCTCCAGGACAAGGGGAAAATTTTTAATTTGGAGCTGATTGATGCCCTTCAGCTCTTCTCGGTGATGGATCTGGCGGAGGTGATTGCCGTTTCTGCGCTAGCCCGGGAAGAGTCCCGGGGGGCCCATTATCGCTCCGACTTTCCAAAACGAGACGACCTCTCTTTCCTCAAACATACCCTGGCCTATCAAAGTGACACAGGCCCGCGGCTCGCCTCCCGTCCGGTGACGATCACGCATGTCCCCCTGGGCGAAAGGAACTATTAGCGGGGGGGCACGCCCATTGCCAAAGAGATCAGGAAACCGTTGCTTCAGCATCCTAAAAACCGGACATTTCTAAATTGGGATGACCATTCACCAATAATCGCTTGATATTTCCAAATATCCTGCGTATACTCCACGCCGCAGTTCAGTAGAGGTTGTTTTTGACGCTTGACAGAATACGTTGTAGAAACTGCGGACCTTACTTACTTCGCAGTTTCCTTATGTTTTCCGCCGTGGGCGGAACAGGCCAAAGACATTTATCCAAATAAGTAAAAAGGAAAGTGAAGCAAAATGACAAAAGGCACCATTAAGTGGTTTAGCGACCAAAAAGGTTACGGATTCATTACCCCCGAAGGCGAAGGAAAGGACGTGTTCGTCCATTTTTCAGCGCTTCAGGGCGAGGGTTTTAAGACGTTGGTCGAGGGTGAGCAGGTATCTTTCGACATCACTCAAGGCGCCAAGGGCGAACAAGCCACAAACGTCGTAAAGCTTACATAGACGTCCGTTCGTAAAATACCCACCACACACACTCTCTCTCTTTTCCCGAGATTTTAAGACCGTTGTGGGGGTTCTTGCGTAGCGCGGCGTGGAGGAGCCAATGAATCATATCGTTGGTGCCTTTACGCCGCCTGCTCGCTGGCCTCATCAAAATAACGCGTCTGCAGGGCCTGTTGCGTCGTCAACGCCCGCGCCGTGAGTTTTACGTCAAGCGGTTCGGGTGACCAGCCGTCCCCAATCACAATAACATCAGAATGACACCGCCATCCAGCGACGGGTTGCACGGTACTATCAACAGTACTATCAACAGTACTATCAATCGCCTCCTGCAACGTGTTACAAGGGGGCCGCCTCGTGTTGTCAAACGTCAATGAAGTTGCCTCGTGGATGTTAATACCCGTAATCGTTCCCCAGTGCTCTATGGACAGGTTTTTATCTACCTCCTATGACAGGCGGCACACCGAATATCCAGTTTCTTGAAAAGGCGGTGGCGCTTGCGATGCGGTCTATTTCGCGAGGCGGCGGGCCGTTCGGCGCGGTGGTGGTGAAAGAAGGTGTCGTTGTGGGCCAAGGCAACAATCAGGTTGTCCTCAAACAAGACCCCTCGGCCCATGCCGAAATCATGGCCATCCGACAGGCCTGCCGACGGTTAAAAACGTTTTCCCTGTCCGGGTGCGAGCTTTATACCAGTTGCGAACCTTGCCCCATGTGCCTTGCTGCGCTATACTGGTCACGGATTGAGCGGGTCTATTTCGCCTCCTCCTGCAGCGAGGCGGCCCGAATCGGATTTGATGATGGGTGGATCTCTCGTGAACTGGCCCTCCCCCCGATCAAGCGCCAGATTTTAGTGGAGCAGGTGAATTTCCCAGGCGCTTCTTCTGTTTTTGCGGCGTGGGCCGCAGATCCAAACAAAACCCCTTATTGAGGTAAAAAAATGTCCGTGATGATGCAGGCCTTTTACTGGGATTGTCCTCGCGAGGAAAAACGGGAGCGGGAATGGTGGAATCATCTCCGTGAGCAGATTGACACCCTCGCCCAGATTGGGTTTGGGACCCTCTGGCTTCCTCCGGTTCATAAGGCCGCCAACATCCATGGGCCGTCGATGGGATACGATCCGTACGATTACTATGACCTGGGCGAGTTTGACCAGAAGGGTTCGATAAAGACCTGGTTTGGCTCGAAGTGGGAGTTGTTGAATCTGATCCGTACCGCCCACAAGTATGAGATGCGCGTGATCGCGGACATGGTCATCAATCACAACTCCGGCGCGGATGTCCAGGAGGTGAATCCCTTGACGGAGCAGTCCCGTTGGACACGCTATACCCCTCGCAGCGGCAAGTTCTTGCGCAATTGGGAATGTTTTCATCCCAACCGGTACGAGAATTGGGATGAAAACACGTTTGGTGATATGCCGGACCTGTCGCACCGGAACCCGTATGTCTTTGGTGAGATCCTCAAACTGGCCCGCTGGATGGTGGAGGAGATCGGTTTCGATGGTTTCCGCTATGATTTTGTGAAGGGGTATGGCCCGCTGACCGTCACCGCCATTCAGGAATATCGCTACTTCAGGGAGGGACGCGCCAAGTTTATTTACGGGGTGGCAGAGCACTGGGATACCGTTCACAACATTGAATCGTGGGTCAAGGTTGCGAATTTATCCAATCAGAATCCAGTCCATGTCTTTGATTTTCCCCTTCGGGAGCTGCTGAAGGCGGTGTGTGACCAGCCCCATTTTAGCCTCCGCAACATAACGACCTGTGAGACCCTGACCAAAAAACAGCCGCAGGCGACGGTGACCTTCGTGGAAAACCACGACTTACGGGAAGCGGGTCGTCCGATCGTTCAAGACAAACTGCTGGCCTACAGTTACATCCTGACCCATGAAGGCGATCCCTGTGTTTTCTGGAAAGATTATTTCCGCGACGGGTTGGCGCTGCCCGATACGCCGCATGGCATTGCGGCGCTCGTGAAGGCGCACGGGCAATACGCAGGGGGTGAAACGAAAATCCTTGTTTCCGACGATCACCTTTATGTGATGCAGCGAGGGGGAGGTGACAAGAAGCCCGGTTTAATTTATATCCTCAACAATCGGGAGGATCGTTGGGATGGGGCCTGGATCACCACAAAGTGGCGGAATATCACCCTGATTCCCGTAGCCTGGTGGAGCCGGGGCGATTTAAATGTGCCACGGGTTCAGTATGTCTATGCGGATGGTCGCGCCCAGGTCTGGGCCCCGCCGCGAGGGTATGTGGTCTATACGCCCCAGCAGGCGTAGGGGCTGTGCGTTCCCCTTGAGGCGTGTCAGGAAGACGATGCGAGGAACGCCCTCATTTCCAAGGCGGTCTCGATCTTCACGAACGATGGCAGACTGTCATACACCGCTTATCCCTGTCGTTTTGCCCCAATGCCATGAGAACAATCGGGTGATCATTCCGATAGAATTCTCTCCACCTTTTTCCTTAGAGGATGCAGCTTATTTTGAACAACATCCCATATAATCTCGATGTTCACCCCGAAGTACTCATGAATCAGGATATTTCTTAATCCCTCTATTTTTTTCCACTCCAAATCGGGATATCTTGATTTTATCTCCTCCGGAACCCTCTTGATCGCCTCACCGATGACTTCCAGATTGCGAATGACTGCGTCAATCGTTTTTTCATCTTGCACAAAAGCGATATAGGACATTCCCGCAGTATAATTCTGGACTTTTTGGCAGGCTTCTAATATATCTTCTATGTAAACTTTATAATCCCTGGACACGAACCGCCTCTTCCAAAATAACCGATCGGAGTCTTGGTTTAATAGCCTCCTCAAGCACGAGGTCTACCCGGCATTCGAAAAGCCCTTCAAGAAAAGCCTTAAGGTCCATATAGACATCAAAAGACTTCCTTTCAAACTCCACCACAAAATCGATGTCGCTCGTTTCGGTCGCTTCTCCGCGCGCGCAAGAGCCGAATAGGCTTAAGCTTCTCACCCCAAAGCCTCGGATTGTTTCGCGATGTGCTTGAAGCGCATTTAGAATTTCCCCCTGACTTCTCATCATTTGGCCTCTCTTGCTGCTTCTGATTGCCGGCTCTTATACCCAAGGGATTATAATAACCCTATCCCCATCGTCAAGACAAAAAACAGGGTTGCATTGGGTGTAAAGAGACCTGCTACTTGTTTTATTTCCGAAGCTTCCTATCAGCCTTCCTTTTCCTCCCGCTTGCGATCTGGGCAATGGCCTTCTCGGGTCTTCTCGGGTCTTCTCGGGTCTTCTCGCCTTTCACCGCATCCAGGGGAACCTTGAGGCGTGTCAGGAAGACGATGCGAGGAACGCCCTCATTTCCAAGGCGGTCTCGATGGGTCGTTCTGCGATCACTGCGTGCCCGGTCTCTGGGAAGAGGATGATCTTTGAGTGAGGGATTCCCTTGTGGAGGGTCTCCTGGTAAATCGGGGGGATTGCCTTGTCCTCACACCCTCCGATAATCAGCGTGGGGCAATGAACTTCATGAAGCTGGTTCGTGAATTGAGGAATCAGCCTGGCATGACTCGCTAATCTTACGAGGGCCTGTGAAGACCGGCGGATCTCTTCTTTTTCATCTGGCGACAGGGCCTCCCGTGCCATTTTCTCGCGCGCTTCGGGACGGTAATAAAAATGCTCCAGGATTTCTCTTTTATTCATGCCGACGGGGCTTAGAATGGGGACACCGGGGATCGCCCCGGCGGAGGTGGCGATCAGGATAAGCCGAAGGATCCGCTCCGGAGCGGCGAGGGCCAAATGCACACCAACCCACCCGCCGAGGGAAAAACCGGCCAGGTGAAACTGCGAGAGACCGATCTGATCGGCCCAAGCCATCACAAAGCGGGCAAGGTCGCGGCTTCCTTCAATCCCCTCTGCGGAATCCGAAAGGCCAAAACCGGGGTAGTCCACGGCAAAACAATGAAAGTCATCTTCCAGTAAGGAGATGATCTCCCGATATTCCACACAGCGTCCCGCCGATGAGGGAAGGAGCAGAAGGGGGGGCCTTTCCCCGCCGGCCTCCAGGAAGCGAACCTTGGCGCCATTAACGGTTGTCCAGTGTTCTTGCACGTAATACGGGGCTCTTAACATCAATCCCTCGCAAGGTAACAAAATCCACTCGTGTTGTCATCCGCGATTGCTTAAAATCTCTTCCATCGGGTCGACGGTTTGAGATTCAGCCAACACCACAACGGCCCTGCGCCGCCGGTCCGCCCACTGAATGACCGGCTTTTTGTAATCTGACCGCCACTCCACTTGCCGGCGATCACCCATCCGCCGCTCTTCCAGCCGTTGATCCGTGCCCTCAAAAGGAAGCTGTGCCACCCTTCGATCCGGCCCATAACCCCGCAATTGTTCTCTTCTCTCTCCTTGTCGACGATCCATGTCACGATCCTCCTCTTCCATGAGGTGGGTACCTCTTAACGTACATAACGTCCATAATTTCTATCTCGGTGTTTGTTAAAAAATCTTGAGGCAAAAATAAGCTTGTGAGATGATGTGCAACAAAATCTCTCCAATGGGGTCTCATGCAATAGGCGGGGTGGGACCCGAACCGTGTCAACGAAAGAAATAAGGAGGAAAAGATGAAGATAACGATGAAAAATAATGGATTCGATTTAACCAGGGAGGCGAACATGGCGCGTCTTTTCAGTTTTTCAAAGGTGTTGAGGGCCTTTGTTTTGGTTATGTTTATAACGGTTGTGGGGTGTTCCTCCGATTCAACCTCCGATTCAACTTCAGGTCAGCCCACGGATACCGTTTTCCCGACCGACCTTGCTGTGGCCTCGCCCACGTCGGGAACCACTGCCTCATCAGCGCCTACCTTTGACGGTCAATCCGCAAAGCTCTCTTCGGCGCCTTCTTTTGAGCGACGTTACACAGCCGCTACCGTAGTGATCAACAACCTATTGAGTGGAGGCACCCCCTTGCCCTCGGTATTCACCCCCTCCGACTTTCTCCTCACTGAAACCGATGCCGGATGTTTCGGTCCAAAATTAGCGTTCAGCAGCCATCCAGATGGCACCTCGACGATGACCGAATTGCCGACGGGGGATCTTGGCATCTGGACTGAAACAGATACGTCAACGGGTCACGCCTGTGCCGCAGCGCAGCTGACCTCCCGCATGGACGGAATGCGTGGACGGCTCAATATGGGACTCATGGGCCTCGCGGGGATGTTGCGCGCCCTGTACGCATCAGGAGGCACCCTGCCCACAGCGGGCAACACCACCAATGTTACGATGCCCGCTATCCCCAATGTTACATTCACCACGGCGTCGATTGCCCTGGATGCTACCGCAGCGATTTACACGGATCGATTAACATTCACCTATACAGACTCATCATCGGTTTTACATAACATTGACATTATCCTTCAACACACGCCTGGAACGAGCAAATTCAGCTACAGCGGTTTGCTCACCTACGCCGTTACCCGACAGTTCACCGGCGGCAACTGTAATTCAGGAGGAACCGGTCCTGTGACGGTTATCGGAACGCTTAAATACGTCCGCAGCAGTGCAACCAGCATGCAGACGACACACCGGAGCGGACAGTTCTGTGGGAGTGGCAGCACGACCACGGCACGGTATGAATCCGATGGGCAACTGGACCCCACGTACAGAGGGACGCTCCCCAATCCCCCTACGGGATGGGCTGACACCTTTAGCCGATTTGGCGCAGAGTACAACCCATTAACGCTCGCGGGTTCTTATCTCTATGGCTGGCAGGCGGGACCGAACGACTCCAATGTCCGTATTCTTCAGCTTGAGTTAAACCCTCCATCGGGTTCAGAAACGACAGCTAAGGATGGAGAAAGCTATTACGGATTTGGAGGTACGATCCATACCTCCAATGGAGATGTGACCGGTTTTATTTGTAATTGGGCGGGCCCCGGGAATACCCACGTTCTCCAGCCTAACGCCCAGCGCCAGTTTATTTCTTTTGATAGCACCAGCAATCTATGGACACAGCCAACCGGCGGTTCGGACATCCGCTATGCGCCGACCAACAGCTGTCTTGCGGCATACTCGACCGGGTTCCGGTATGACCGGAATCTGAATGGTAGCCTGACGGATGAGGTCCCTACGGATATTGACGTGCTGGCCCCAACGGGTTTATCAACCGATCTCGATCTGATGAGTACAACTATTGGAAGCACAACCTACGGGACGATCCAAGAGGCCATTACGACGGGGAGAAACTATACAAAACCATCGTCCGGTTTTTAGGGCTCAATGAGGCGGTTGTTGCAACAATAGAAGAATGTCATGACTGTGA
>CAYRGU010000175.1:0-5488 GCA_964423845.1 uncultured Nitrospirota bacterium | reverse complement strand
CGGCGGGTGGGCCATGAGGCCGTGATCAGCCAGGACCCCCAGGTTGTCGCGGGGGCCACTCACCTGGTGGTGCCGGGGGTTGGCGCCTTCCCGGACTGCATGAGGCGTCTTCACGCGCTGGGACTCGTTCAGCCGATTGCCGAGGCGATTGCCCTGGGGAAACCGTATCTCGGTATCTGTCTGGGCTTTCAGATCCTCTTCTCTCACGGGACCGAGTTGGGGGGACATCCCGGATTGAATATTTTTCCCGGACGGGTGGTTCGTTTCCCGGAGGGGACGCTGAAGGTGCCGCACATGGGCTGGAATCAAATTAAAATTGAGAAGGCGTCGCAAATTTTAGAAGGGATTCCAGATGGAAGCTATTTCTATTTTGTCCACGCGTATTATCCCGAATCTACCCCTTGCGCAGATCCGGTCTCCGGGGATCCCACTGTGACCACGACCGATTACGGCGTCTCTTTTTGCTCCTCGGTGGCGCGGGGGAACCTCTTTGCCTGTCAGTTTCATCCGGAGAAAAGCCAGCAGATCGGGCTGAAACTGTTGAGTAACTTCGCGAGGCTTTCGGGTTAGATGATTGTGATTCCTGCGATAGACCTCAAGGGGGGGCGCTGCGTTCGGCTGATCCAGGGGAGAATGGACTCTGAATCGGTCTATTCCAACGATCCCGTGGCGATGGCGAGACGGTGGGCGTCGGAGGGGGCCGAGCGGCTTCATCTGGTTGATTTAGACGGGGCGGTGGCCGGCGCCGCAGTGCATGGCGCCGTGATCTGCGAGATCGCCCGCGCGGTCTCTATTCCGGTGGAGGTGGGGGGCGGCATTCGAAGCCTCGATCAAATTGAAAAATATCTCCACGCCGGCGTGGCGTTTGTCGTTTTGGGCACGGCGGCCCTGCTGGATGGCCCTTTGGTGAAAGAGGCCATCGAACGCTTCCCGGGACAAATTATCGCCGGTATCGATACGAAAAATGGGGGCGTGGCGGTGCGGGGCTGGACCGAAGTCTATCCCGAATCGGTGGTGGACCTTGCCCGGAGGATGCAGGAGGCCGGCGTGGCGTCGATGATTCTGACCGACATTGAAAAAGATGGGATGCTGGCCGGGCCGAACCTCAAGCTGCTCGATCATCTGGTGCATCAGATCGGGATTCCCGTGATTGCCTCGGGCGGGATTTCAACCTTAAAGCACCTTCAGGAGATTGCCCGCCTGCCGGGCGTGGAAGGGGCGATTATTGGCAAGGCCCTGTATACCGGAGCGATCTCTCTCCCAAAGGCCCGTTTTTTTCTGGAGCGGGGGGAGTAATGCTGGCCAAGCGGATTATCCCTTGTCTGGATGTGAAGGCCGGTCGCGTGGTCAAGGGGGTGGGCTTTGTCAATCTGATCGATGCCGGAGATCCGGTCGAGATCGCCAGGGCCTACGAGGCACAGGGCGCGGATGAACTTTGTTTTCTCGATATCACCGCCTCCTCGGAGGGACGCGAGACAATCATCGATCTGGTCCGCCGGACGGCGGATACGGTGTCTATGCCGGTGACGGTGGGGGGGGGCGTTCGCACGGTGGAAGATGTGCGTCGGCTGCTCTTGGCGGGTGCCGACAAGGTGGCCATCAACACGGCGGGCGTGGAACATCCCGAATTCATCCGGGAGGCGGTCCATCAATTCGGAAGCTCCACCCTGGTGGTGGCGATTGATGCCAAGCGCCATGAAGACGATTGGGAGGTTTATCTCTATGGGGGGCGGAAGCCCACGGGGAAGAGCGCGGTGGATTGGGCAAAGCAGGTGGCCCTGCTGGGGGCGGGAGAAATTTTACTGACCAGCATGGATCGTGATGGCACCACGGAAGGATACGATTTAGCACTGACGCGGGCGGTCTCCTCGGCGGTGCCGATTCCGGTGATCGCTTCGGGAGGCGTCGGCACGTTGTCGCATCTTTTTGAGGGGATTGTCGTGGGGGGGGCGGACGCGGTGCTTGCCGCCTCGATTTTCCATTTTCAACGGCACACGATTGTTGAGGCGAGGGAGTATTTGAAAACAAGAGGAGTGACCGTTCGTCCGTGAAGCTAAAAACAGAGTCGATTCAATTTTCAAACGGGTTGATCCCGGCGATTATTCAGGATGAAACCGGGCATGTCCTGATGCTGGCCTACATGAACCAGGAGTCGCTTACAAAGACCCTCAAAACAGGCGAGACCCACTTCTATAGCCGCTCCCGTAAGACGCTTTGGCGGAAGGGAGAGACCTCCGGAAACATTCAAAAGGTCAAGGCGATTGATCTGGACTGCGACAGCGATACCCTGCTCGTGACGGTGGATCAAGTGGGGGTGGCCTGTCATACCGGGGCGCGCTCCTGTTTTTTTAAGCCCCTGATCCCAAGGGGGAGAAAAACGCCCCCGGCAAAGGCGCCGACCTCCGTCCTTCACGCCCTTTATCAGACCCTCCTCACGAAAAAAAAATCTCCCTCGAATCAATCGTACACGAGCGCGCTTTTTGAAGCGGGGATTGACCGGATCTTGAAAAAGGTGGGGGAAGAAGCGGGGGAATTTATCATCAGTGCCAAAAACAAGGATAAAGCGGCGATTCGCCATGAAATGGCCGATCTGTTGTATCATCTGCTGGTGGCCCTTTGCGCGCGGGGCATCTCTTTTCAGGAGGTTGAAGAAGAGCTGACAAGGCGTTCTCTACAATCGGGGCTGGCGGAGAAGAAAAGTCGTCAGAAAATCAGGGAGGCGACATGATGGAAAGAGCAGAGTGTCTTTTCTGCAAGATTGCGGACAAGGAAGTTCCAAGTAAGCTCGTCCATGAAAATGACGAGGCCATCGTGATTGAGGATATGAACCCCCACGCGCCTGCCCATCTGCTGGTCATCCCAAAACGGCATATTGCTAATCTCTTCGATCTGACCCCGGGCGATCATTCTCTAATGGGACGGATCATGGGGCTTCTTCCCGATCTCGCCCGCCAGTTTAGGCTGGAAGACAATGGATTCCGCGTGGTGATTAATTCTGGCGTTGGCGCGGGGCAAACGATCTTTCATCTTCATTTTCATCTCATGGGGGGGCGTCCCTTCCATTGGCCGCCGGGGTAATCACCGATGATTCATGCGGTGGAATGGAAAGAGGACGGGGAGCAAGGGGTGCGAGGGTTGCGAGGGGTGCGACCCCTGCGACCCCTGCGGCCCCTGCGAGGGATACGGCTGTTGGATCAGACGCGCCTCCCGCTTGAAGTGGTCTATATCGACTGCGCCGACATCGAAACCCTGGCGGAGGCGATCTCTTCCCTTCGTGTGCGAGGCGCACCCGCGATTGGGATTGCGGCGGCCTACGGGATGGCCCTTGCCACCTTGCAGTCGTCGGCCACATGCTTTGAGGCGCTCTACAAAGAGGTCGAGGCCGTGGGCCGTCTCCTGGCCACGACCCGGCCCACGGCGGTGAATCTTTTCTGGGCGATTTCCCGGATGGAGCGGGTTCTTTTGTCCTGTGCGCAGGGCTTATCCCCCCCGCAGGGGTCGCACCCCTCGCTTCACGCCATCAAGGATCGGATGCTCTCCGAGGCCCATGCCATCCTGGCGGAGGATATCGCCGCCAATCAGAGGATTGGTGCGTATGGCGCGGCGTTAATTGAATCCGGCTATGGGATTCTGACGCATTGCCACACGGGGGCCATCGCGACGGGGGGGCATGGCACGGCCCTGGGCATCATTCGGTCGGCGTGGGAGCAGAAAAAGAAGATTCGGGTCTATGCCACGGAGAGCCGTCCTCTTTTACAGGGGGCGAGGCTGACCGCCTGGGAACTCCAGGAGGCGCAGATCCCTGTCACGTTGATCACAGACAGCATGGCCGGTTTTTTTATGCGGAAAGGCGAGATTCATTGTGTGGTGGTGGGGGCGGATCGCGTTGCCAAAAACGGGGACGTGGCCAATAAAATTGGAACCTACACCCTTTCCGTTCTGGCCAAGGCGCATGGCATCCCTTTTTATGTGGCGGCGCCCATCTCCTCCATTGATTTGAAAATCTCGTCGGGGGAAGAGATCCCGATTGAGGAGCGAAGTCCTACCGAAATCACCCACATCCGGGGGATTCGGATTGCCCCGGAGGGCGTTTCTGTTTCAAATCCCGCCTTTGATATGACCCCCGCCTCCTACATCAGCGCGATCATCACGGAGGGCGGGGTGTTCCGCCCCCACGAGATTAAAGACCTTCCGCAGATCTCCCCCGTGACGCCCTAACGGGTTGCCGATATACCGGTAAGGAGAGGGGCTACCCAATGGGCAATAAAATCCGGAAGGTGGTGCCGTGGCCAACAACGCTGGTGACGCGAATTTCGCCGCCATGGTCCCGGAGGATGCCATCCACAACGGCCAGGCCAAGTCCGGTTCCCTTGCCGGTGGGTTTGGTCGTAAAAAAAGGGTCGAAAATTTTATACAAATAGGAGGGATTAATCCCGCTTCCGGTATCTTGAAATACAATTTCTATCATTTGGTTTACCGTGGGGTTCGAGTCCAGCCGGGGCTTCTTGCGCCGTTCATCTAATATGAGCGTCGTGATAATCCGGATCTGGCCCGTTTTTTCAATGGCGTCGATGGCATTGATAAAAAGGTTGAACAAAACCTGAAGAAGCTGGTCCGCGTCTCCCCAGAGCGGGGGCAACTCTGCAGAAAGCCCTGTCGTCACGGTGATGCCCTTCGCCTGCGTCTGTTGTTCCATAATCTCAATGCCCTTCTTAATGACCTGGTTGATATAAACCTTTTTTTTCTCAACCGGTTTTCTCTGGGCGAAGGTGAGGAGGTTGCGGATCAGTTTGGTCATGCGGTTAATTTGTTCGATAATAATTTTTAATCCCTTTTCCGTTCGCTCTTCCTGGGTATGTTTCAGAAGCGATTCCGATCGCCCCAGAATGACATTCATGGGGGTTCCGACTTCATGTGCCAATCCCGAGGCCAGCGTGCCCAGTGCCGCCATCTTCTCGGTCTGCAAGAGGGCCTGCTCCAAATGTTTTTTTTCGGTAATGTCCACGACAATCGCCATGCCGGAGACCACTGTTTTTGAGGTCTCCCAGACCGGAAACATGGAGATCGACAGATAGCGCGTTTGCCGGGATCTCGTGAAGATTTCCCAGCGGACATCGGCGAGTCCTTCGCCCTCAAAGAGGGTCTGAATCATCCCTTGAATCCGTTGATGCTGGCCTTCTCTGGCCATGATCTCAAAAAGGGATCCCTGACTGATTTCCTTGTCCGTCCTCTCGAGAAGATCTTGGAGGGCCGTATTCCACATGGCGATTTTTCCGTTTCTGTCGAAGGTAAACAGGGCAATTGGCGCGTTCTCAAAGATCGAGTGAAAGCGCTCTTCCGCGTCTTTTAACTGTTTTTTTGAGGTGTTGAGGCGGTTACGAAGAGAGCGGACCTCCTCCTTCAACGAGACAGCATCCTGGGAAATTGGGTCAGGAGGATCCGGGCTAATCGGCATGACGATTCGCGGGCGTTGTTGATGAGAGAGGCT
>CAYRGU010000174.1:0-7208 GCA_964423845.1 uncultured Nitrospirota bacterium | reverse complement strand
GATGCCTCTATCCAGAGCCGCCACCGGCAGAGTTTGCCCCCTCGTGCGCGGAAGCGGGCGTCCTCGGTGTTCTCCCCGGGGTTATCGGTATCCTGGAGGCGGTTGAAGTGGTCAAGATCATCTTGGGCAGCGGGGATCCTCGCGTCGGGCGGCTGATCCGCTACGATGCCCTCAAGGCAGAGTTTCGCGAGCTTTCGATTCGTGCCGATCCAAAATGCGCGTACTGCGCGCCCGGCGTGGCGTTCCCGGGGTTAATAGACTACGCACTTTTTTGTGGAAACCGATGAGATCCGTCCCTTGAACCCAGATGACGCATTAGAAAAAACAACCCCTATGCAGACTTAAATCCCCTCCTTTCGAAGGAGGGGCAGGGGAGGTGAGTGTTCTACTGAATGCCATTCCGTAAACCCCTCCTAACCTCCCCTCGCAGGGGTCGCACCCCTTGCCAAGGGGAGGATTTAAGAACGGTACCCGCTATTTCCCCTAATGTGTCATCTGGGGTTAATGAATCTCCCGCCAGTTCATCCCGATCCCCAGATTGACCGTTAAGGGAACCTTTAGCGCAATCGCCCCTTCCATCCGGGGGATGACCCCCTCCTTCATCAAAGAGACTTCTTCCTCCGGCACTTCAAAGATCAATTCATCATGAACTTGCAGGATCATCCGGCTTGCAACCTGCTCACGTGCCATCCAGGCCCCAATCGACAACATGGCCACCTTGATAATATCCGCAGCGCTTCCTTGAATGGGACTGTTCATGGCAAGACGTTCCCCCGCCTCCCGGAGTTTTTTATTGTTGCTGTTGATCTCGTCAATCCGCCGCTTCCGGTTAAAAAGGGTGACGACATAACCGTGCGTGCGAGCCGTTTCAATCATCGCATCCATAAATCGCCGGACCCCCTGATAATGTTCAAAGTAACGGGTGATGTAACGTTTTGCCTCGGGTTGCGATAGGCCAAGATTTGTGGAAAGGCCGAATGGGCTGATCCCGTAGATGACGCCAAAATTGACCGTTTTGGCCACCCGTCGCATTTCGGTGCTGATCTCCTCCCTGGAAAGACCGAAGATTTGAACTGCGGTCTGGGTGTGAACATCTCCCCCGGCGAGGAACGACTCGATGAGAGAGGCGTCCTCGGACAAATGGGCCAGAATGCGCAGCTCAATCTGATTGTAATCTGCGGAGAGAAGTCGGTGGCCGGGTTTTGCAACAAAGGCTTGCCGGATCTTTTGTCCCATCTCTCCACGAATCGGGATGTTTTGCAGATTTGGCTCGCTGGAGGAAAGCCGACCGGTGGCGGTGACCGCCTGGTTAAACTGGGTATGGACGCGCCCGGTCTCTTTCGAAACAAGGTGGGGAAGGGGATCAATGTAGGTGGACTTCAGCTTGGTCAACTGGCGGCTGTTTAAAAGCTCGGAGGGCAATTCGTGCAGGACGGCCAATTGTGTCAGCACGTCCTCGTCGGTGGAAAATCCCGTTTTGGTCTTCCGGATCACGGGAAGATTCAGCCGCTGAAAGAGGACCTCGGAGAGCTGTTTTGGCGAATTGATATTAAACTCAACCCCGGCCAGGCGGTGAATCCTGGTGGTTAGCTCGGCGAGTTGAATCGCCATCTCTTTGGACAGTTCATTCAGCAGGGGGACATTCACCCTCATCCCCTGTTGCTCCATCTGTGAAAGCAGCGCGACCAGAGGCATTTCGATATCGGTCAGGAGGGAGAGCATCCCCTCCCCCTGAATGGCCCGATGGATCGGATCCGACAATTGCAAAATCAGATCGGCCTGATACGCGGCATCGTGAATGCGAGCCTCCGGGTCAATCCCCGTTTCAGTCGCGCTGTGAGAGGATCTTTCCGGGAGGGGAGAGGTCTGTAAATAATTTTGCGCCAGCCGCGTGAGGGAGTAATCCCGCTGCCCCGGATTGAGCAGATACGCGGCGATCAGGGTGTCGCGCTGGGGGCCCCGCATCGTCACGCCAGTTTTTGTGAACCAGGTGAGGGTCGGTTTGAGGTTGTGACTGATTTTAGTAAGGGTCTCCGAGGCGAAAATCTCCTGGAGCCAGAAAGGAATTTCTCCGTGGGACACAGGAAGGAATCCAACTGTTCCGATTTGGCAGGAGAGGAAGACCCCTTCAAGGGATAAGGGTTCCGTGGGAGAGAAGAGCAGGACAAAGGCGACCTCGTTTTCCACGTTTATTTTCTGAATCAGGTTGGCAATCGCATCGGGTGTGGTGAGGGTTTCAATCGTCAGGGCCTGCGAGGGCTGCGAGTCATGCGATGACTTCGGCCCCTGCGACCCCTGCTGGGGATGCGATGGTACGTCGTACGATTCGGGAGGAATCCCCTTGCAAGCGGGGGTGAGCTCCCGGAGAAGGGAGGAGAATTCAAGCTCCCGGCAAAGGGGAGCCAGGCGCTCAAGACTCGGAGAGGCGACCTGAAATTTGGCCAGATCAAACGCCATCGGGCATTGGGTGTCGATACGGGCCAGATCACGGCTAAGCCTTGCCATGTCTTGTTCTTGCCGCAGGGTCTCCCGGAGCCCTTCCTTTTTGATTTGATCGAGATGGGAGAGCAAATGGTCAAGGGTCTGGAACTGTTGAATCAGCCGAATGGCGGTTTTCTCCCCAATCCCGGAGACCCCGGGGATGTTGTCCACGGCGTCTCCCATCAAGCCCATCATCTCCACCATCTGAACCGGCTTCAATCCAAACCGCGCTTCCACTTCCGTCTCGCCATACACCTTTTCTTTGAGGGGATCGTAAAGGGTCACCTGGGGGGAAATGAGCTGAAACATATCCTTGTCGCCACTCACAATGACGACCGCAACCCCCGCCGCTTCTGCCCGTCTGGCAAGGGTGCCAATCAGATCATCCGCTTCGTATCCCGGCTGGATCATCATCGGAATGGAGAGGGCCGCAACGACCCGATGGATGTAGGGGATCTGGAGGGAAAGCTCCTCGGGCATCTTGGGGCGATGGGCCTTGTACTCGGCGTACATCTGGTGACGAAACGTCGCCTCTCTGGCGTCAAACGCGCAGGCGATATAATCCGGTTTCTTGGCGCGGACCAGCTTAAGCAGCATCTGGACCACGCCATAGACGGCGTTGGTGGGAAGGCCGGACCGGGTCGAAAGACTCCGGATGGCATGGTAGGCCCGATAGATGTAGGCGCTGCCATCAATAATATAAAAGGTCTTCATGGTTTCTTCAGGCGCGAAGCCGGAGGAAAACAAGCAGGGCAATGGCAATGCGATACCATGCGAAAGGCCGCAGGGTATGGCTCTTTAAAATCTGGATGACAAATCGGATGGCAAGGCCAGCAAAAATAAAAGAAGAAATAAAGCCGGCGATAAAAATGGGAATATCCGCAGCCTGGAGGAGATGTAGGCTTTTGTAGAGATCGTATACGGAGGCCGCAAACAACACGGGTACGGCCACCAGAAAGGAGTATTCCGCAGATGTCTTTCTGTCCACGCCGGCGATCATCCCGCCAATGAGGGTGGAGGCGGAACGGGACATCCCTGGCCAGAGGGCAAGGCATTGAAAGAGGCCGACGGTCAGCGCTTCTTTCCATGTGAAGCCGTCAATGTCCGACTTTTTGACCGTGGGAAGAAACCTCTCCACGAGAAGCATCCCGACGCCTCCGACAATAAGGCCCATGGCCACGGTGACGGGGGTAAAGAGATGCTGTTTAATGAACCCATGCGCCAGGGCCCCAAAGAGAAGGGCGGGGGCGGCGCTAATGCCAAGAAGGAGACAGCCATTGATGCCCGTGAATCCCCCCTTTTTGCCTGTAAAATCGGTCAGGCCGAAAAAGCGCTCTTTGTAGAAAAAAACAGCGGCGAGAATGGCCCCGGGTTGGATAAAGACACGAAAAGTATCTGCCACCGGGCCACTAAAAGAAATCAGATCGCCGATTAAAATTAAATGTCCGGTGGAAGAGACAGGAATAAATTCGGTGAGGCCTTCCACGAATCCAAGCAGGATGGCGCGGATAAGATCCGTGAGAAATATGGGGTCCATTTGGGAGGCTCCGTCTTAAGTCTATTGAAATTTTAAGAGGGGTACGCTACTTTCAGCGGCCATGCGGAAACATTTTTTAATCATCGCGGCTCTGATCGCCCTGCCGCTTGCCACCTTCGTCTTCATGGCCTCGGATGAGGCCCCGATTTCCATGGCCAACCGGCCGGTGGGATTCCGCGAAGAGATGCTTTCGGATCGGGTTTCACTTCCAGCGAAACTGTTCATCAAGACCTGTGCCCAATGTCACGATCTGCCTGACCCGAAAATGCATGCTTCCGGGGAATGGAGGCCGGTTGTAACACGGATGATGGACCGACTGCAAAGACGCAAGGCCTTCAGCATGGAGTCGAAGACCCTGTTTCTTCCAAGCCCTGAAGAGACCATACAGATCTTGGGGTATCTCGTCAATCAGGGGTTCAAAAAGGCCTCGCCCCAAACGCTGGCGGAGACCTCCCCCGAGGCGATCCTTTTTTTCAAGACGTGCAGTCAGTGTCATGGTCTGCCGGACCCGGCCCAGCATACTGGAGAGGAGTGGACTGCGGTGGTTCATCGCATGCGGGGTCATCTGCGTGATATGAAGAAGCGGGAGATCAGCGATGAAGAATCCACGCTGATCCTGACCTTCCTGACGCGGCGTGAAGCAATTCCGTAGACAGGACATCCATTTCGCTCTATCGCCCTCCTGCCCCTGAAAGACAAAAAATACCCACGCTACTCGTAATTTTTTCTCTCTTGACGGTCTAACTCCCGGTGGCTCTTTGCCGCGTTGTCTTTGATCTTTCCCTCGTCTGTCTTGGGAGACGGCGTGGCGCAGCCTGCAAAAAAAGAGGCGATCATAAAACCGATCATCAGTGTCTTTTTCAGTCTATCTTCCATCGATCCCTCCTTTGTTAAAAATGATCCAAGCAGATTGCCCCTTCTTATGGAAGGGCAGGGGCCCCGAATGTCGGTTGGGCCTCTTTTAATTTGGACGGCTGTGCTGCTGTTATCAGGGAGAGTTCCGCGCGTGTCCCCAACTGTTTCAGCGAGGGGGTTAAAGTTGGTGTCTGGCTTTTTTTGACAAAAAAGGCTTCCCGGGAAACCTGTGTTTTGACGTAAGAAAAAAGCTCCGCAAGGGTGACGACCGTATTGCTATCGGTATCTGCCGATCCCTTCATCCCTTTGAGAAGATAATAGGTGAACAGGCCATGCCGCATGTCTGTGAGGTCGAGGTTGGGTTGATTCATCTCCCCGGAGAGGAAGGCAATGGCCCGCCCGGGGGTGTAAAAAGAGGCGGCCTGCCCCAGAGGGGAAGGTTTTTCTCCATCGGGAAGGACCGAACGACGTCCCTCACCGGAAAATCCAGCATCGACCATCACGACAATGTTTGCCTCAGCGGGAAGGGCATTCAAATCATCAATCAGTTGTTCAATCGCATAGAGTGTGGGCGTGGACTTCAGGGCGCTGTCGAAGAGAACCAGCGAAGGCGAATTCCGCCGAGTCTCGGGAATGCCATATCCCGCAAAGTAAAAATAAATGGTTGCGTCCTTCCGAACCTGTGGGAGGAGCCAGTCTTTGATCGCTGTCTCCAGGGCAGGCTTTGTGGCCGCTTCATCGTAAAGTGTTTTGATTCGGGCGGGGGATAGGCCCAAAAGTCGCTCCATATACTCTTTCATGATCTCCGCATCGTGTCGTGCATGTTTCGCCTCTTTGCCGATATTCTGATACCTTTCGATCCCGATGAGGAGGGCAATATCCTCTCCCGTTTTAGAGGGGCCTCTCGGCTCGGGGAGCAGATCGACATCAATCCCTGCTGTCGCCGGCATTCTCTTCTGCGCGGGGGCAACGTGGGAACGGGTGGTGATGGTAAACGTTTTCCCCTGCCGGGGGGCAGCCCCCCCCTGATCTTCAATGCTGACGATAAAATCAGACTGTTGATCTGGAACATTTTCCGGAAGGATCGCGGAGAAGGTTATCGGCTGAACGTGTCCGCCCGGGATGTCCCGAGGGGCCCGTCCACTTCCCAATAATTCCGTGAAGAGCGGATTTCCGGAGAAGGCGATTTGAACCCCTCGAGCGGGGCTGCCTCCGCTGTTTTCGATAAAAACCCGCAGGGTGATTTTTTCTCCCCCTTCAAAAATTTTGTCATGGTCTTCATCTTCCAAAATGGCCGTGAAGGCCAACACAGGATATTTCGGTCGTGGGGTCTTCTGGGTTTTTTTCCCGGACTTGGAGCGTGCGGGGGTCGCACCCCTCGCGGGGGTTGCACCCCTCACAGGGGTGCGAATCAGCTCAACTTGGGGGGCCCCAGAGGAAGGCGGGATCTCCACCATCACGCGATCGGCTGTGGGGGTCCGTCCAAGAAAAAGTGCTGGGACCACGGGAAAGGACCTCTCTCCCCGGGAGGTTTTCCGTTTTGGATCTTGTGATAAGCGTGCTTCTTTTTGAGTTATTTTTCCTTCATGGTCAACGCTGATAATCACTGGGATGTCCGGGAATAGTTCACCCGGAAAGCGAGTGAGTGAGAGTGCCACGCGTCCCTGCTTGTCGGTGATGCCAGAGGCCCTCCACAAAAAGCCCTCAATGGAAAGATAAACGGTTGCCCCCTGAATCGGCTGGGGGGTTGCGCACGACCTTGAAGATAAGTCCCCGCAGCGGGCGTGGAAAAGATCAACGGTGGCCTCCTCGAACGTTTCAGAGAAAAAAGGTCCTTCAATGAGCAATGCCGATTCCTGGGAGATCAAAGCGGGTGCGCAAGAGGCCCATAGCGCGGCAAGCAGGGCAAAGAGAATCACCGGCCGTATTCTTATGAGACGATTTGTGTCGATCATCATCAAGAGATCCAATTTAAGCTGGGGATTATAAAAGGCCACCGTTTTCAAAACCAATGGATTAGACCACGTTGATTTTGACGATGCGTCCCCACCTCTTAGCCCGTTTCCGCACCCGTGAATTTTTCAGGTTCTTTGGCGTTTCAAGCGGATAAATCCCCTCCTTTATTAAGAACTCTTCCATAAATAACTTCCTCTGAGACTGGAATTACACCATTGCACCGCAATCACGTAATTGAGGAAGTTATTTGTGGAAGAGCCCTAAGTCCGTACAAGTCACGTCTTAAGTCGCGGAGTCCTGGTTTGTTGGTGCATCTGGATAGACAGCTTGACGATATAATGATGGCATTTGTCAGTGACGATTTTACCAGAAATGACAG
>CAYRGU010000173.1:0-13061 GCA_964423845.1 uncultured Nitrospirota bacterium | reverse complement strand
CCGCCCCAGAGAATGGCATTAACCAATGCAGCCTGTTTAGAATCTGCGTTTCCAAATCTTTTACGAACTCCGCTGAAATCTGCGCGTCCTCTTGAATCAGAACCGTCACGGCCAGCCTCCGTGTGGCGTGCGGAGGTCGCGTCTCTCGCGGAGGTCGCACCTCTCGCAGGGGTCGCACCCCTCGCAGGGGGCGCACCCCTTGTTTTTTCTCTTCCTCGGGGGAGCTTAACCGCAAGATCAAGATATTCTCCACGGCGTCCGGCACCGTTTTGCCCCAGGTCATCACAACATTCTCTTTCATCAGGGAGGGAATAAATTCTTTTTGAATGGCAAAATAAAACGTCATTCGACGGCCTTCCCACGGCTGACTCATGACCACGTTTCGGCAAGGGAGAACCGCGTCGTTCGCAAACGTCACGCCCGTGAGCCGGTTTTTTTCAAAATTCAAGGACTTGATCTCCTGCGCGCTCCGCACCGCGCCACCCCATTCGCAAATTCGCTTTATAAAAAAGGCCCGGACCGGTGGATAGCCCCCCGTCACCTGCTCCCCCGTATCAGAAAGCCCCAGAAAAAGACCCACCCATTGAAACTTTGAGATCAAGGACAACCGTTTTCCAAAGACGAAAAGTGACAACAGGTTAAAGTGCTCAATGACCGCTTCGCTCAAATAAAATCGGTCAAGAAGCGCAAGCGCGCTTTGGTTATTTTGTAAGCCCACTCGCAAGCGGAAAAGAACCGCCTCGCCAAACGACTTCAAACGATGCGTCCGGGGCAGTATGAGAGACCCCTGCGCTTGATATCTACGAAACAGCTCGGCTTCTTTCCGGGTCTCCAGCCAGAGCGACTTCAGGTTCGATCCCTGATCTTTAAATTCTCCTTGAAGCGCCTTAAGGTAGGCCCCTTCTTCCAAGTTCAAATCCATTCGACATTGCGACTGAACGATCTGCAAAAGCGGCACGCACCGCCGAAGGGTCAATCCCTCCGCTTCAAAGCGCTCCTTCGGAACGCCTAACCGACAAAAAAACCGCTCCATTCCCATCACCCAGGCGGGTCCGAGGCTAAAGTTAAGCGACGGAGAAGGGAGATCCGGAGTCAGATCAATCGTGGGGAGGAGGACAACCACAGGACGGCCTCTTTGAGAGAGGGCCGCTGCGGCTGCCAGAACGGGAAGGGTGCTCCCGACAAAGATATCGTACATTTTTGTCTTCCAGACCTGTCATCCGATTTCACTAAAAAACAAGGGGATTTCGAAGGAGGCCGCCTCGATGGAATCAGAGGCGTGAACCGCATTGGCCTCGATGCCCGTCCCGAAATTCGCGCGAACGGTCCCAACTTCCGCCTGTTTTGGGTCGGTCGCGCCGATTAAACGGCGAAGCGATAACACGGCATCCTTGCCTTCCAAAACCATCGCCACCACCGGCCCGGAGCAGATAAACGAAATCAGGCTTTCATAAAACGGACGCGCCCGATGCACGGCATAAAACGTTTCCGCTTCTTTTCTCGCAAGGGTCCGCATCTGAAGTGCCACGATCGTAAAGTGCGCCCCTTCATACTGGTTCAGAATGGCACCAATTAAGTTTCGAGACACCGCATCTGGCTTGATCATTGAAAACGTACGCTCAATCACACGACCTCCTTTGACATCATATCCTCTGTTTAACAGATTATTGAAAAACCCAGGCGGTTCAAAACGGTCCCGAATAGCAAGGGCCGATCCAGCGAGCAACCGGGGCGTCCTGCGGGGCCTGCGGGGCCTGCGGGGCCTGGGTCAAGGCTCCAGGTCATAGCGATACGACTCAATCACCGTATTGGCCAACAACCGCTCACACATCTCTTCCACCCGCTGTTCCGCCACGTCCCGGGAGGAGGCCGAAAGGACCACCTCGATATATTTTCCCACCCTCACCTCTTTCACTTCATGAAACCCGAAAACAGAAAGGGCATGCTCGATCGCCTTCCCTTGAGGGTCTAAAATCCCCTCCTTCAATGTGACATAAATTTTCGCCTTCATGGTCTCCTCTCCACGACCTTAGCCGGTTGTTGAAAAAATCCATGGAGGGACTTTTTCAACGCCCTGTTAGAGAATGGCTTCGTCAAAAACCCGTTTATAAACCATTTCGATATGCCGAACAAACTCTTTCGGGTCAAAACAGGAGGCAATCTCCTTTGGACTCAAAAGAGCCGTGACCCCATCATGCGAGAGCATCAAGTCCCTGAACGCCATCCCGTTCTGAATAGACGCCCTCGCAGGAGTCGCACTCCTCGCAGAAGTCGCACTCCTCGCAGAAGCCGCGCTCATCGCAGCCTCCTGAACAATTTGATAGGCCTGCTCCCGCGCCATGCCCTTTTGAATCAGCAAGAGCAAAATCTTCTGTGAAAAAATGATCCCCTCACCCTGCTCTAAATTTTTGGCCATCCGATTGGGATAGACCGAGAGGTGACGCATGATTTCGGTAAAGCGGTGGAGCATATAATCCAGGAGAATCGTGCTGTCGGGGAGGATAATGCGCTCTACCGAAGAATGGCTCATGTCCCTTTCATGCCAAAGCGGAATATTCTCCAGGGCGGCCGCCGCATGGGCGCGAACCACCCGTGCCAGTCCGCAGAGATTCTCCGCGCCGATGGGATTTCGTTTGTGCGGCATGGCCGAGGATCCCTTCTGTCCTTTCGTGAAAGGCTCCTCCACCTCAAGCACCTCGGTCCGTTGAAGGTGACGGATCTCCGTGGCAAATTTCTCTAAACTTGCCGCCACCAGGGCCAGCGTTTGCAGATATTGGGCATGACGATCCCTTTGCACGATCTGATTCGAAACGGGTTCTGCCTGAAGGTTAAGTTTCTCACAGACATAGGCCTCGATCGTCGGAGGAATATGGGCAAATGTTCCCATCGCGCCCGACACCTTTCCAAACGAGATCACCGCTTTGGCCTCCCGCATCCGGGCCAGATTCCGACGCATCTCCGCATACCAGATCGCCATTTTCAGGCCAAACGTAATCGGTTCCCCATGCATCCCGTGAGAGCGTCCCACCATGAGGGTGTCCCGATGGGTGATGGCCTTTTCCCGAAGAACCTCAAGCAGGTCGCAGATCCCCCGCAGAATCAGATCGGCCGCCTGCCGCATGACCACCGCAAGCCCTGTATCCAGGACATCAGACGAGGTCATTCCCCAGTGAAGGTACCGCCCCTCATCGCCCACTTGTTCTGTGATGGAGGACAAAAAGGCAATCACGTCATGTTTAACCTGTTTCTCCAGCGCATCGATTCGGGATAGGTTAATTTTGGCCTTTTTTCGAATCGCTTTTAACGCCTGATGGGGGATCATCCCCTCCGCAACCATCGCTTCACAGGCTAAAAGCTCCACCGCCAGCCAGGTTTCGTATTTATTCTTTGACTCCCAGAGGGCGGTCATCTGCGGTCTGCCATATCGTTCAATCATGACGCGCCCTTTATCTTGCCCGTCCGATGGCGTCCTCTGATTTTTTCGGGCTTGACCCCTTCGTATTTTCTAAGAATTAACGTGAGACAGAGCAGGCCCATCGCCTCCACCTCATTCAAGCCCTTTAGAAAGGCCGTGATCACGGCGATGGCACTTGTATTGCCCGGAGGGGTCGCCCCCTTCGCAGGGGC
This sequence comes from uncultured Nitrospirota bacterium, assembly GCA_964423845.1. Classification (GTDB taxonomy): domain Bacteria; phylum Nitrospirota; class Nitrospiria; order SBBL01; family SBBT01; genus CAYRGU01. Next base: position 9,434 of record CAYRGU010000173.1, on the reverse strand, counting down.
CGCACCCTTCGTAAGCGTCGCAGGGAAGAGGAACAGTTGTACCGCACAGTCACGCACCTTCAACTGAATCGCCATCTGATATATTTTTTTCGCCATGACGGAGATATGGGTTCGGTCCTGGTGGTCCCACGATCCCCACCCCATCAGAATCACTTTAGGGGTTCGCAGCCGATCCGAACTGGGCAGCAAGACCGCCTCACCACTTTTCCCCGTCACCACATTTCTTAGGATCATCTCCGAAAAAATCCCCCCGTAGAACCAATCCATCTCCCCCGCAAGACCCGAGAGAGGCCGCAACCCCTCAAAAAAAGGAACAACGAGCAGATCACTCTTCAGCGCCACCAATGCGCCGGAGTAGAGATGAATCTCCATACAACGGCTTCCAAAATTGATCTGTTACCCATCAGGGAGGGGAGGAGACGCCTCCCGATGGACCCGATCGAGGAGGCCATTCACAAAGGCACCCGAGTTCTCGCTGCCATACTTTTTGGCAATCTCAATCGCCTCGTCAATCACCACTTGAGGCGGGACCTCCTTAAAATAAAGCAGCTCGCAGATGGACACCCGGAGGATATTGCGATCTACCAAGGCGATTCGATCCAACGCCCAATGCTCGGCATAACGCCCAATCATCTCGTCAATCTCTTCCCAATGGGCAAACACCCGGGTCACAAGCTGTTCGGCATAGGCCTGCAGCGAAGGGGAAGCGTTATGCTCTTGCCAAAACCCTCCCAATACCGCCATCCGATCCGCACCAAATCCCACCTGAAATAAAACCTGAAGCGCCAACTCCCTGGCATCACGGCGAAGTCCCATGTTTCTTAATCTCCCTCCATTCACCTCTCGTCTCGAGGGAACATCATCAGCCTCCCGCAGCCAGAGGCGGCGCAGACAAAGCCCAGATACGACAGCCCCATTACTTCAGGTTTTGGTACAGGTGTGACATTCGAATCGCGGCCAGGGCAGCCTCGGCACCCCGATTCACCTGGTTCCCAGACCGTTCCATGGCCTGATCGACAGACCGGGTGGTCAATACGCCAAAAATCACGGGGAGTCCCAACTCCAAGGCCACCTGCCCGATGCCACGACTGGTCTCCGCGCAGATGTAATGAAAATGAGGGGTCTCGCCCTCAATGACCGCCCCCAGACAGATCACCGCGTGAAATCTGCCCAGAAGTCCAATTTTCTTTGCCACGGCCGGGATTTCAAACGCCCCGGGGACCCACGCAATTTCAATGTCATTTGAAGCGGTCCCCTGTGCTTTAAGGGCCCCCAAGGCCCCGGCCAGAAGCCGAGCCGTCACGCCCCGGTTGAACTCGCTGACGACAATCCCAAAGCGAAGCCCCGTGCCACTTTCTCCACCCTTCCACTTCTTTGGCATCCCTGGCCTCAATTCAAAGGGGCTCGCGTCGCCCCCTCCCCTGGCAAAGCCAGAGGAACCTCCCCCTCAATGCCGCTTGACGGCTGATTTAAAACCCGCTCCGGGCTGTGCCCCCTACACCTGATCCAGGATATGCCCCAGCTTGCTCTTTTTTGTTCGAAGGTAATGAACATTCTTCTCATGCGGCACCATTTCGATGGGAACTCGCTCAACCACCTCCAGGCCATACCCTTCAACCCCGACAATCTTCCTCGGATTATTGGTCATCAACCGGATCTTGCGAAGGCCCAAATTAACCAGAATCTGCGCGCCGATGCCATAGTCCCGCAGGTCGGCCTTAAACCCAAGATCCAGGTTCGCCTGAACGGTATCGCGTCCGCTGTCCTGCAACTGATACGCCTTTAACTTATTGATCAGGCCAATTCCGCGGCCTTCCTGATTAAGATACAGGAGTACGCCGCGGCCCTCCTGCTCAATCATCGTCATCGCCATATGCAGCTGCCCGCCGCAATCGCAGCGCTTTGAGGAAAAAACATCCCCCGTCACGCATCCGGAATGAACCCGCACAAGCTGCGACTCCCCCGCCACGACCTCTCCCTTGACCAGGGCAATATGCGACTGATGGTCAATTTCATTCTGATAAACAATGGCTACGAACTCACCGTAATCGGTGGGAAGATGGGCCTCCGCCACGCGATGAACCAGGGTCTCCCGTTTGATCCGATATTCGATCAGATCTTTAATGGTGATCAGTTTCAGGTGATGACGGCGGGCAAACTCTGTCAGTTCCGGGACGCGGGCCATCGTGCCATCTTCATTCATAATCTCGCAGATCACCCCCGCAGGCACCAGACCCGCCAGACGCGCCAAATCGACCGACCCTTCCGTCTGTCCAGCCCGTTTTAAAACCCCCCCCTGCTGCGCCCGAATCGGGAAGATATGGCCCGGACGTGAAAGATCGGCGGGAGAGGATGCCGGATCAATGGCCGTTAAAATGGTCGTCGCGCGATCCTGGGCCGAGATGCCGGTGGTCACCTTCTTCGCCGCATCAATGGACGTGGTGAACGCGGTGCCAAACTGGGAGGTATTTTCCTGCACCATCGGAAACAACTGAAGCGCATCTGCCTGCTGCTCCGTCAGGGTCAAACAGATCAACCCCCGGCCATGCCGTGCCATAAAATTAATGGCCTCCGGGGTCACCTTCTCTGCGGCAACCACCAGATCCCCCTCATTCTCTCGATCCTCGTCATCAATGAGGATGACCATCTTCCCATTCTTGACATCTAAAATGGCTTCATCAACGGTATTCAATTTCATGGATTTCCCTAATGAATTTTCCTTTGAATTTTCCTACGCACTCTTCCATTCTCAAGCCCGGTAGAATATAGAACCTGTGCTTTATTTGTCAAACCACCGGACGCTGCCGTTTAAGTTCTTGACGGTAGCCTTTTTGATTTGTTATAGATGCGTGAATTTGTTTCGCCGAAGTGGTGGAACTGGTAGACACGCTAGGTTCAGGGTCTAGTGGGGGTGACCCCGTGGGGGTTCGATTCCCCCCTTCGGCACCCCGTCATGGGAAGGGTTCATTTGCCATCGCTTGTTAATCCCAAAACAGTCGGTTCAGTCGTGTTCAAACTAAATCAGGGAGGGTGCGCCATGGAAGAGGGTCTGTCCTGTTTGGAAAAACGAGTCACATTTTTTGATCGGAATGAATGGACAGATTTCGAAGACTTCGAAGACATTGGCAACCGCCTGAAAAGTCTGGAGACAAAACTACTTCAGGAGAAGAACACCCTCTCCAGGATCTACCTGTTGAGCTAATTGATAAAAATATCTTCTGACCCGGATTGAACCTCTACACCTCACAAAAGAAGTATTTTGAAGCCGCCTATCGCAGTGGGGTCCATGGGTGGCCCGTAGAAGGGGCCGCGCCACAGGTTCTCCGTTTCGTAAAACAGTTTAAGAAAAAATGCCCCGTTGCGGATGTGCTGGATATCGGATGCGGAGAAGGACGGCATGCCGCGCTGTTTGCCAGGCACCGCTACCACACCATTGGGCTTGACTATGAGCCGCTTGCCCTCAAGCGGGCCGCCCAGTTTCATCCCAACCTCTCTCCCTATCTCCGCCTCGTGGTCGGCGATCTTTTTCAGATGCCATTCCGCAGATCCCGCCCTTTCGATGTTATTCTGGACTACGGCTGTCTGCATCATGTCCGAAAACAAGACACGCCGCTTTACTTGAACAATGTCGTCCCGCTCTTGAAATCGGGCGGTTTTTTTCTGCTCTCCTGTTTCTCGCCAGAATTTCGCCACTATCCTGGGGAAAAAAGGACCCGAGACTGGTTGGTCCATCGGGGCCATTACGATCGTTTTTTTAAGAAAAGCGACTTGACGGACATTTTTGAAAAAGAGTTTGATATTCTGGAAATCGAGGAGGAGAGACAGTCCCTGCACGCCTTCTATCACCTGGTGATGCGCAAAAAATAACCTTGAGGAGAGAGGCATGCCGAATATCGCGTTTGTGAATGGAAAGTGGTGTCCCTTAGACCAGGCCCGTGTTTCTGTGGAAGATCGGGGGTTTCAATTTGGCGACGGAATTTATGAACTGATCCGCACCTACGACAAGGTGTTCTTTCATCTCCCCCAGCACCTTGCGCGTCTGATGGAGAGCGCCCGTCAGGTGCAGATCGTCTTCCCCTACACCCCGGCCAGGTTAGAGCGGATCATTCAAACGGGGTGCCAGAAAAGTGGCTATAAAAACACCAAAATTTACATCCAGATCACGCGAGGAGCCGCCCCCCGTCTCCACTCTTTTCCAAAAGAGGTGAAGGCCACCCTGGTGATGACGTTCAGAGAATTTAAACCGATTGCGCCGGCCCTTCGAGCAAAGGGCATTGGCATCGTTTCGGTCCCCGACATCCGATGGTCCTACTGCAACGTGAAATCGCTCAACCTTCTCCCGAATGTCCTGGCGCGCCAACAGGCCGTCACTTCTGGCGGATTCGAGGCCGTTTTCGTGCGGCAGGGCAAGGTGTACGAAGGTGCGGGCAGTAATCTCTTTGTCGTGTCCGGGGGAAAAATCGTCACCCCCCCAAAGGGAGACTACCTCCTCTCTGGGATTACACGCGAGATTGTCATTCAACTGGCAAAAAATATCGGCTTAAAAGTGATCGAAAAGAATCTTCGTGTGCAAGACCTCTTTTCTGCGGAGGAGCTATTTTTGACCGGGACCACCTTTGAGGTCCTGCCAGCCATCTCTTTGGATAAAAAAAGGATCGGGTCAGGGAAGCCGGGAGAGATCACGACACGCCTCTACCGGGCATTTCAGGACCATGTCCATGCGGAGACTTGCGGAGAAACGCACGAATGAACTATCGCGCATTGGGAAAAACCGGCACCGTCTCGGAGATTGGCTTTGGCGCCTGGGGGATTGGCGGGTCCATGTGGAAAGGTGGCGACGATCAAGAGGCCCTCGCAGCCCTGAATCGGGCCGTTGATCTTGGCTTGAATTTTATTGATACGGCGCTCGCTTACGGCCAGGGTCATAGCGAGAAGCTCATCTCAAAAATCCTTAAAAAACGATCGGAACGGCTGACCGTTGCCACAAAAATACCGCCGAAAAATCAGGAATGGCCGGCGCGACACGACAGTTCCGTTCAGGAGACTTTTCCGACGGCGCATCTCCGCTTCTGTACCGAACAGAGCCTGAAAAACCTGGGCGTCGAGTGTCTTGATTTACAACAGCTCCACGTCTGGGCCGCCAACTGGATGAACGATTTGGAGTGGGTTGAGGCGCTCAAAGCGCTTCAGCGTGAAGGAAAGGTCGCACGCTTTGGGATTTCCATCAACGACCATGATCCCGACAGCGCCCTGGAGGTGGTCCGCGCCGGCCTCGTTGACACCGTTCAGGTAATCTACAATATTTTTGACCCTTCCCCTGCCCCCAGACTTTTCCCCTTGTGCCAGGAAAAAAATGTGGGGGTCATTGTCCGATGCCCCTTTGACGAAGGGGCGCTCACGGGTGCCATCACGGAAAAGACCCGGTTTGAGACGGGAGATTGGCGGGAATCTTACTTTACGCCCAGTCGAAAAAAGGAGATTGTCACCCGGCTTGAAAAATTAAGGTCTGTGGCTCGAGAGGCCAAATCCGAAACGTTGTCCGAGCTGGCCCTTCGTTTTTGCCTGTCTCACCCCGCCGTCTCGGTCGTCATCCCAGGGATGCGAAGGGTGGCCCATGTCGATCAAAACCTCCCCGTTTCCACAAAAGGCCCCCTGTCTCCGGACCTGCTGGGCGTTCTCTCGAATCATGCCTGGGGCCGAAACTTCTACCTTTAAGCAGGCCGTTGAAACGGGGCGTTCCGTATCGAGGAAAATCCTTGTATTTCAGAAATTGTCCTGGTAGGTTCCAAGCCCGTTATTGTCTTTGAGCATACACTTATTAGCATGGGTGAACCGTGACGCAATCAGGGAGAACAAAATGCATTCCTTAACACATCACTTCCTCAACCGTTTTAAGCGCTTCTGGATCGTCGTGGGGATTGTCATCCACCTTTTATCCGTCTCTGTCTGGGCACAGGTAACACCCGAAAGCTGGGAGGTGGGACCGTTCGTCGGCCGCTATTGGTTTGATGACGATCAGAACCTGGAAGACAAGCTAACGGTAGGGCTTAGACTCGGCTATGCGTTTACCCCCCACTTTACATTGGAAGGTAGCCTCGATTTTCCCCATGTCCCATCCAAGCCCCCACCGGGTCATGTCGATACCGTCCTACAGCACATCGATGCCCTTTATCATTTTCAGCCCGACACCCAGGTCGTCCCCTTTATTGCAGGGGGTATCGGCCGCCTTGGGATGGAAGGTTACGGACCGGCTTTCATGGCCAATGTCGGGGCCGGCGTAAAATATTTTCTTACTAAAAAGATCGTCTTACGAGGGGATGTCCGATATATTTCCGCCTTTGTAAAAAACAATGCCATTTCCAGAGTCGACAATGTTGAGGCAACGCTGGGTGTAGGATATGTGTGGCAAAGACAAGCGGAGAGAGTTCCGCCACCACCTCCACCAGCACCTGTTCCAGCCCCCAAACTCACGCCTGTACCTCCAGCCGATTCAGATGGAGATGGTGTGATTGATTTATCTGATCTCTGTCCGCGTACCCCTGCGGGCGTAGCCGTCGCCAAAAATGGCTGTCCTTCGGATAGCGATGGAGACGGTGTCCTGGATGCTGCAGATCAGTGTCCCGATACGCCGCATGGCTCGGCAGTGGATTCCAAAGGGTGCCCCCCCTCCCAGCCACCCGTGGCAAAGGAACCCGTCACGATAACCTTAAACGTCCAGTTTGACACGAACAAGGCCGTCATCAAGCCGCAATCGGAATCGGAGATACAGAAATTTGCCGACTTTATGAGGGAGCATCCTGCGGTGACGGTTGAAATCGGTGGGCATACCGATAACATTGGCAGCGAAAATGACAACATGGTTCTATCGCGAACACGTGCGGGGAGTGTGAGTCAGGAACTCATTGGCCTTGGCGTCAATGCGGCAAGGCTCACCGCGAAAGGCTACGGGCCAACACAGCCGGTTGCCGATAATGCCACCGAAGGAGGGCGGAAAGAGAACCGCCGCGTCACCGCAACGATAACTGCGGAAAAATAGCCTGCCTCATCAAAGATCTGTGGGTTAACCGTCCATGGGTCTTGGCTTTCTGGGTCCCAACACTTCCGGGCAGGCCTTGTGTCTGCCCGGAATCGGGTCAAAAGAAGGTTCGCAACCCTCGCAGGGGTCGCAACCCTCGCAGGGTCTGTGACCTCAACAACCTGCTAATTCAATCAGGGCAGAGACAACACCTTGGACCACCCCGGCCATGCGATCATATTGAAGGGTCTCTGGCCGATCGCCGGAGCGATGGTAATTCGGATTTCTAAAAAAGGCGGTGTCGGTGATCATCACAGCCGGGATCCCCTGATCCCAGAAGCTCATATGGTCTGAAAAATCAACCCCGCGAACGAAACGAGGCGCCACCAGTGATTCCACCGAAACTCCCAACGGCATGGCAGGGCCCGCAGCCCCCGCAGGGCCCGCAGGGTTCGCAACCCTCGCAGCCCCTGTGGCGGAGCGAAATGATTGCGTCACGCGCGTGACATACGATCGCGACGAGATATTTCCAACCACGGCAATAAAGTTCGCCTGATCCGGGTAGAACCATTTCAAAAACAACGGGTAGGTCTGGGAATGCGGCAGATCGGAATAAAACCCAAGCATTTCCAGCGAAATCATAAAGGTTATTTTCTCCTTGGCCTTCAGTGCCTCCGCCACGAAATGGGCACTCCCCATCGCATCCGTTCGTGAAAAAGGGGGCTCTTCGTTGGCAAATCCGACAAAAATGAGGGTCTTGTTTAAACAGACCTGACGCAGTGTCTGCGCCGTCCGCATCAGGCGAGCGATTTCAATCAGGGCTGCCACGCCGCTTGCGTTATCATCAGCCCCGGGGGTCTCGGCCCCGTGGGGCTCGGACCCGGGGGTCCCAGACCCGTGGGTCCCCCTCACCGTATCGTAATGGGCGCCCACCACAATCGCCTCTTTTTCCCTCCCAGGGAGCGTGGCGATGATATTTCTGAAGCGCACCGCCTTAATACGCCCCTGCTCCCCCTCGGTGGCCCTGATACGGGTCGCCAGTGGGATTGGATCCACACCAAACTCCTGGACCACCGGCTGATAACCGCTTTGCTCAAACGATTTAAAAACATAATCCGCCGCACGCGACAACGCCTCGGGACGCGCAAAGTGACGCGCCCCAATATCGCCTGCCAAATGATCGACATGCCCCATCAGCCGACCGGGCAGATCATTGAACGCCACCTCGGACAAGACAGACCTCTTCCCGTTCATCCGCGACTCCAACAGATTCAGAAACTCCAGGATATTTCTCCTGTTTTGTCCGAAATCCCCTTTCCCAACACGTGAACGCGAGACAAGATTGACCTCACTCGCTCCAGAATCGATCGCCGTGACCTGAATTTCAATATCATCCACAAATCGGAAAAGACGGGTTCGCCGTTCGGCCAAAATGGTTCCCGAATCGGCATCCTGTTTTATCAAACGCCAGCGGGGAAGGGCCGCAATCACCTGTTCCGCCTCCTGGAAAAGCGTGGCATGCGGGTGTCGATACATCCTGGAACGAAGCCCCGGGTCCGGAGGGTTCTGCTCTGTACGGGCCATATTCTTGGTCAACGCGTCACGGTTAAAAACGCCCAGCACCAAGACAAAAATCAGCAGGGGCCAAAACCCTTTCTTCATCGTCCCCGCCTCTCGAATAAGAATGTGGCCAGCGCCCGCTTCACCTGTTCTTCAGACAAAACCACCCCCTCGTTATGAGACCCCTGAATCTCCAAAAAGGTCTTCGCCCCCCGCGCAGCCATATATAAGCGATGCCCCTGCGAAAAGGGAACAAGTTCATCCTCGGCACTATGGATAACCAGCACCGGGGATCGAACCCGCTTCAAATGAGAGAGGGTATCGTACGAAAACTGACTCATGCGACGCACGGGCAGATAGGGATAACGATGGGCCGCCATATCGGGGACAGAGGTAAACGTCGATTGCAAGATCACCCCCATCGGGACGTGGAATTGAGCCAGCCATGAGGCCACCGCGCCCCCCAGGGACTCGCCGTAATAAATAAAATGGGAAGGGGGGATCTTCTTGACCTCCACCAGATAGCGCCATGCCGCCTCCGCGTCATAATAGGTGCCGCGTTCCGTCGGGACACCCTCGCTCTCCCCAAACCCACGATAGTCAAATAACAGAAGACTCAACCCCAGATCATGCAACAGACGGGCATAAAACAGCCGGTGAGAAATATTTCCCCCGTTGCCATGGAAGAAAATGACAACGCCCAGGGGCTGTTCAACCGGGAGATACCAGCCGGAAAGCTTCACGCCGTCGCGTGCGCGGAAAGAAACCGCCTCATAGGAGAGCCCGATATCAAGAGGCGTTGCCACGATTTTTGGGTCCGGGTAGTAGATCAGATGCGATTGCAAAAAATAAATGCCGA
>CAYRGU010000172.1:0-4504 GCA_964423845.1 uncultured Nitrospirota bacterium | reverse complement strand
GCTAATTCTTGAGGCCCCTTGGGTCCAGAAGATCGCGCAGCGTATCCCCCAGGGAATTAAAGGCCAGCGTCGTAAGAAATATAGCGAGGCTCGGAAAGACAATCAAATGGGGATAAAATTTAATTGCCTTCCATCCTTCATTGGCCAGCGTTCCCCAACTGGCTGCGGGGGGAGTTAACCCTAAACCGATAAAACTTAATGTTGATTCGGCCAGGATCGCAGACGGAATCAGAAAGGTCAGGGTCACGATCAGCACGCCCACCGTGTTCGGCAGGATGTGGAAAAAGAGGATACGGAAATGGCTGGCCCCTGCGCTTCTTGCGGCTTCCACATAGCTGTTTTCTTTGATCCGTAACACCTCTCCCCGAATCAGTCTGGCGACCGTGACCCAGCCGACCAGGCTCAACGCCAGAAAAATGCCCAAAACCCCGCGGCCGATCACCACGGTCATTAAAATAATCAGAAGAAAATCCGGCAGGGCGTAGAGGACATCCACCCCGCGCATCATCAGGTTATCCACCCGACCTCCGAGATACCCGGAAATGGCGCCGTAAAGGGTGCCCACCCAAAGCGCCGAGAAGGCCGTTGCGAGACTGACCCCGATGGAGATGCGTGTTCCATAGATCAGTCGTGAGAACAAATCGCGGCCGAGTTGATCGGTTCCCATCCAGTGGGCGCGATGGGGCCCCATGAGGCTTTTCGACACATTTTGAACCTCGTACGAATAAGGGGCGAGTGTCTCTCCAAAGAGGGCAATCAAAAGAAGAGATCCAACCATGAAGGCACTGGTCCCACCCCAGCGGTTTTTCTTTAACCCAATGCCAGACGCCTTTTGAATCGCGTTCATCATGAGGCGACCTCGACCTTGGGATCGATCAGCGTATAAAACAGATCCACCGCCAGATTGGCGATCACAATCAAAACGGCGTACACCAGCGTGACCCCCATGATTAAGGGATAATCGCGATTGGTCACCGCCGTAATGAAAAATTTACCCATGCCCGGAATAGAGAAGATAAACTCAATGATGAATGAACCGGTGATTAAGGAAGCCGTTAGCGGGCCCAACATCGTCACCACGGGGGTGATCGCGTTTTTTAGGACATGCCGAAGCAGGATGACCCCTTCGGAGAGTCCCTTGGCGCGCGCCGTCCGGACATAATCTTCTCGATACACTTCGATGAGGCTGGCGCGGGTCAGTCGCGCGATATAGGCTGCGGGGGCAAAAGAGAGGGTGACGGCAGGTAAAAGGGCATGGGAGAAATCTTCCCAGAGGGCGGGGGGGAGCCATTTTAAGTGGTGAGAGAAGACAAGCAACAGAAGAGACCCCACCACAAAATTTGGGGCAGAGATTCCCGCCGTCACGCAGAACATCCCCAGACGATCCAGAGGGGAATGGGCAAAAAGTGCGGAGAGAATTCCGACAGAGATCCCTACAAAGATGGCGAGGGTCAACGCGAGCAGCCCCAACGAGGCGGAAACGGGAAAGGTCTCTGAAATGATGTCATTAACGGTTCGTCCGAGGTATTTGTAGGAAGGCCCCAACTCGCCGTGAAGAAGCCCTTGAAGGTATAAAAAATACTGGTGAGAAATTGGCTCATCGAGGTGATACTTGGCCTCGACATTGGCCTTGATCGCAGGCGGGAGTTTTTTCTCGCGATCAAAGGGTCCGCCGGGAACAACGTGCATCATCACAAAGGTCAGTGTGGCGATCAGCCAGAGAACGGGAAGGGCCCAGAGGATGCGTCGTACGACCACTTCAATCCTCATCGCCGCCGTGCCTTTTTTAGATAGAGAAGGTCCATCGCATTAACATGCAGGCCCTCGATCTCTGGCCGGATGAGAAGGTTCTGTGCCGAAAAAAAGAGGGGCACGATCGGGACCTCCTGCTCGGTGAGTATCTGCTGGGCCTCGTTGTAGAGGGTCAGCCGCCTGGCCTCATCCGATTCACTGGCAGCCTCTGAAATAAGACGATCGTAGGGGCTATTTCCCCAGTGGGTGTTGTTGTTTCCGCTGGCACGGGTAAACAGATTAAGAAAGTTGTCCGGATCGGGGTAATCGGCTCCCCATCCGAGCCGAAAAATCTGTGGGGTCTCCTCCTTGAGTTGTTTTAAATAAACCTTCCATTCCATGTTATCCAATTGAACCCTGACCCCCAGGTTTCTCTTCCATTGGGCTTGAATATTCTCCGCAATCAGACGGTTGGTGGGATCGGTATTAAAGGCCAGGGTAATGGTGGGGAGCCCTTTTCCCATCGGATGACCCGCTTCCGACAGCAATCGCTTTGCCCCATCAGGATTAAAGCGAAGTCCGATTTCAGGATTAAAACCAAACATCTCCGGCGGGACCCAGGAGGTGGCGGGAATCTCCCCTCCTTTTAGAATGACTGGCAGCTCCTCTCGATCGATCGCCATGGCAAAGGCACGTCGGACACGCACGTCCTGAAAAGGGGGCCGGTCTACGTTAAAACCGTAGTAATACCCCCTCAAAAATGCCCCATGCCGATAATCAGGATGACGTTGATAATGTGGAATGGCCACAGGGGGCAGGCTGACACGATCCAGACGCCCTGTCTCATAAAGGGTCAATGCCGTCATCTCCTCTTCCACGATGTAAAAGACAAGCTGATCCAATCTGGGTCGGCCCCCATAATAGCCCTCGTTGGCCGTTAAAATCAGCCGATACTCATGCCGCCATTCGTGGAGGCGAAAAGGCCCGCAGGTCACCAGATTTTCTGGCTCGGTCCATCGATCCTGGTAGCGCTCAATTAAATCGCGGCGTTGAGGAAATGTTGCAGTAAAAGTGGTAATCGCCGGGAAATAGACCGCCGGCTTCTTGAGCGTCACGAGAAGGGTGAAGTCATTGAGGGCGGTCACGCCAAGGGACGCAGGATCCTTGATTTTCCCGCTGTTGTACTCCATGGCGTTCTGAATGTCATAGAGAAAATAGGCGTATTCCGACGCAGTGTCCGGATCGAGCAGTCTTTTCCAGGCATACTCGAAGTCGTGGGCGGTGACCTGTTTCCCATCCGTCCAAAAGACATGATCTCGCAGATAAAAAGTGTACTGGAGGCCATCTGGAGAGACCTCCCAGCGCTGGGCGATCGCAGGCGTCGGACGCAGCGCGTCGTCATACTCGGCGAGACCTTCCATTAAATTTTCAATGACCCGGATCGACACATTGTCGGTTGCCAGAGACCAATCCAACGTCGGCGGCTCCGAGGAAAGAGCCATCCGAAACGTTGACGGGGAGGGCTTTTCAGTCCGCCTCTCTTTTGGAAAAAAGAGGATCAGCCCCACGATGGCAAGCAGAAAAATCAGCGAGTAAGACCGTCTCATCGCGCCGATCATAGGGAATCTCCGCCAAGACGTCAAAACAAACTGGGGCAACTTGTGAAAATAAAACCCTGCGGTAGAATTAAATCATGGAGATTTAGACAGAAAAACAGGCCATTTTCTTAACGCGGCGCCTTCCAGAAGTGGTCATGGCTAAACTGATGGAGCAGTTTAGCCTGAAGTTCTGGAACCACACTCGTCCGCTTTCAAGAGCGAAATAATTCGGGGGATGAAACGGTCCGAAGGACTCATGGCATCTCTGATAACGTCATCTCCGCCAAGGATGGGAACCAGAGCTTATTGAAAACACTGGATTCCCACTTTCGCTGGAATGACAAGCCAGAGGTTTTTAGAGGTGCCCTGAAAGCCTGTAAATTGTCCGTTCGTCCGGAGATTGTCGAAGGACAAATCGTTATAAATAGAGATGTTGCAAGTTTATGGTTCGACAGGCTTACCATGACGTGGAGTTTTTAGAGATGCCCTCTAACGTGACGATTCGGTTTGCGGCCCGTTTTACGAAAAAGTGGGTCTGGGTGGCGGTGGTGGGGCTTTTCGTTTCGGCCTCGCCGACCTCGGTCTTTGCCCTGCCTTCGGATGGGGTTGTGGTTGGTGGCGTGGCATCGTTAAGCCAATCGGATGCGGCCACGTTACAGATTCAGCAGCAAAGCGACCGTGCCATCATCAACTGGGGTGATTTTGCGATCGGGGCCAGGGAGCGGGTTGATTTCGTACAGCCTGGCGCGGGGTCAATCGCGTTAAACCGGGTGGTGGGCGTGAATCCTTCTGAAATTCTTGGGCAGTTGTCGGCCAACGGCCAGATCTTTCTGGTGAATCCGAATGGGGTCTTCTTCGGACCGAACGCCATGATTGATGTGGCAGGTCTTCTTGCCACGACGATGCAAATTAAAGATGCCGATTTTATGGGGGGTCGGTTTGAGTTTCAGGAGGGGTTAAAGACCGGGTCGGTCGTCAACGCGGGCAAGATCCGCGTCTCCGACAACGGATATGTTTTTCTGGTTGCCCCCGGCGTTTCGAACGAAGGGTTAATCATTGCCCGTTTGGGTCAGGTTGTTTTAGGCGCGGGGGAGAAATTTTCGGTTGATTTCATGGGGGATGGCCTGATCAGTTATTCCGTGGGCGGGAAAGTCCTCTCGTCCGTCACCTCTCTG
>CAYRGU010000171.1:0-16134 GCA_964423845.1 uncultured Nitrospirota bacterium | reverse complement strand
ATGAACCAGCAACAGGATATCGAGAGAACAACAACGATAATATAGAGATATATGACACCGGTATAAATTTAACTCCAACTTTGAAACCAAGAAGGATGCACAGTCTATAGGAGAAACCAATGTACCAAACAAAAACATCTTACGTTGAGGCGTACAAGATTAAGGAGCAGTTAGATGCAGCTCCAAAGTGGGTGTTGAATGGGCTTGTTTCTGGAATATTAAGTCCGACTCCAGGGCATCCAGGCAAGATCAGCCTTCATGATGACATACACCTTTCGCCTGGTGACTGGCTGGTCTGTGACCGTGGACTAATCTTCAGTTACAACGAGGATTCTTTTCATAAGGTGTATGAACCTACCCCAAAGGAAGGGCAATGAAAATACGCCATTGCATTTGGAGGCAAGACGACTACGACGAAGTGTGGTGGGGTGGGTGTGAGATAGGGTGGTGCTTTAACGACGGTGGGCCGAAAGAAAACTCAATGGCCTACTGTCCGGGATGTGGAAATCCAATCAAGATAAAGGGGGAGAAATGAAAACAGCAATATGTACCACTATTATCGCTTTAGCTTTAGCAACATCGGCAATGGCAGAACCAGGAAGATATGAAGAGGCGAGCAAGAGGGCGGCAGAGAAAATGTTCATCACAAACAACCCGCCAACTCGTTTGATCGCCAGTCTCTTCCCTCTGTCCGAGGAGGACAAGGCCAAGCTCTTTGAGAATCCTTCTCGTCCACACGTTTGGCGCGAAGGTAATTTTTACTACCATTCAGATGGTAAAGATGTGTGGCAAGTGGTATTGGATTCAAAACTGGAAGCGGCAGTACAAAGCGGATGCACGACAAGGAACAGTGGGATTTATTTCAACAATGTGATGCCTTCTGGAAATTAGCGGCGGCGTTTCAAGACAAAGGGGGCGAAATGAAAGCAATAAAATATCTTTATCCGCCAGGGACAGGTCCAACCGGCAGCTTCAGATGGATTATCGTGGAGGAAAGTCAGACGCCGCAACATCCTTCTCTGCCAGAACCTTCTACATCCGAACATCCTCTCCTTAGCGACGACGTTCTTCGTCCTCTTCCATGCTTCTCTTCATCCCGAAGCCAACTGCGCCTGGGACGTAGCGTGGAGACCTGAGTGTCGATTCTGCCTGAGTTTTTAGGATCTCGTCTATCCTCTTGAATGCTGCGGAAGCATCGTCTCCTCCACCCTCGGCCACCTTTATTAGACGGTCGAGGCCAAACTTTTCTATGGTGTACTTCGGAATCTTATCCATGAGGTTCTTGATGAACGAGAATCTTATGAACTGTCCTGGCGTAGGGCCGATAATTGGGTTGTAAGGGCTTCCGAGATCTGGAACGTAGTCAGGCACCGTACTTATCTTTCCGGGTTCCTGAAGCATCGCTTGAAGTTCCGTGTACCCTTCCTTCTCTGCCAGCGGACCTTTTGGCTTCTGAAGCAACTCCTCAAGCTCGGCATTGGATACGAGCTTACCTTTTGTTGACGGGGTGGTTCCTGCCTCGATACCGGCTTTGATCTGCGCCGACCGTTCCGGCGTAACCGATAGGTTATACTTTCCTCCACCTGCCCTCTCAAGTACCCCTTCCCCGCGAGCCAAATCCTGCCGTCCTCTGATCTTTGCGGCAAGTCCCTTCGGAGCCTGTGGAATGCCCCCTGCGGCCTCCGCTATCAAGGCTTGCTCGAAGCCTTCGCCAGCAGCGCCACGGTCATTCATATTCGCAAGTCGCCGTCCCTTTGCTCCCCGCAGCGTATTGAGGGCTTTGTTCGGAGCCACCTTGACTGTCCCGGACTTTGTAACCGATGTCGCCCCCTCAAGGATCTCTTCCTTCAGTTTCCCAGCAAACTTGCTCTTTGATGCGTCGATCGCTTTCCTAAGGCCGGGGATGTCACCGAGATCTTCGTACAGTGCCCCGTAGAGCCTTCCCGCAATGTGTTTTGAGATCCCGCCCTTCTCTGCGAGCTTCCCGATATTCTCGCCCACCCGTTTGCGTTGAGCGTCGAGAGCGCCGACAGATACCCCCCGTCCTTTGGTTTCATAGAAGGGACTTGGGACTTTAGTTGTCTTGACCTTTTTAAGCATGTCTTTGAGCTGGGCTGTCAGTGCTGGACTCGCCTTTACTTCGTCGCTGTTATTGAGCAGATCTTCGAGGACTTCGGTTGTTTTGTTGGCGAATCTCTCCGATTCACGAACCCCGCCGCCCATGCCTTTTTCCCACAGACGGTCTTCCGTCGCATCGTCAGCCGCGCCCTTCCGGGCCTCTTTTGCCAGCCGTTCTTCCTGCTTGATTTCCCCCTTCTTGACAAACTTTGCCTGTTCCTCTTCCGCCCTCTTAACCCGGCCCGGTAGATTCAGCTCATCCTTCGCGGCCTGGAATGCCGTGACCTTCTTCTTCCCTGCGGCTTCAGTGGCCTGTTTCCCCGTGAGCCGCCCCAGCGTGGCAGTGGCACTCCCCTTCACCGTGGCGTTGTTGACTTCGACGGCTTTTGCCATGGCCTTGTTCGATGTCTCGATTGCGGCGTTTGCGAGATCCTTTTTTTTGATGGCCTGTTCCGCAAACCACTCCGCGTTAAGGTTCTTCCCAGCGACTTCGTTGACTCGTTCAGCCCCAAGCTCTCTGGCCTTGTTCGATGTCAGGACGATCTTTGCCAGCCTTGATTTAATGAACTCTGGCGCTGACACGCTTGTCACCGCGTCAATGGTGGACCTTATCGGGTGCATAATAGACCCAAGAGGATCGCTTATAATCCTCTTCCCAGCACCCCCAACCTCTTTTGCTGTAGTCCAGGCCGCCTTGGCACCCTCTTTCCCTAACGCCGTTACCTTTTGCCCTGTTCCTGCCATAAAAGCAGGCCCCATCTTTCTAACAAGGCCCATCGGA
This sequence comes from uncultured Nitrospirota bacterium, assembly GCA_964423845.1. Taxonomy (GTDB): domain Bacteria; phylum Nitrospirota; class Nitrospiria; order SBBL01; family SBBT01; genus CAYRGU01. The sequence continues at coordinate 13,235 of CAYRGU010000171.1, read as the reverse complement.
CCTGCGATCCCTGCAATGCTGTCGGCCAAGACAGACGGATCACGGGATGATTCGATCCCTCGTGCAACCTTCTGGTTTAACATGCCGACTAATCCCGCCTTTTCAGGGTTACGTTGATTCTCTACTGGTACACTATATAGACCAGAGATCCGCAGCTCTTCGGGTGTTGGCGGCTTGTAGCGATTGTGGTACGCCTTCATCTCTTCCTTAGACGCACCAGCGGCTTCCATCCTTGAGAGGTTGCCGTAAAGCTCATCATCTGACTTCAGTGATGAAGACTTGCCAGCAGGGGCAGGCGGTAGCAGTCTGACGGCCACCTATTTTCCCCCTTCGTTAAGGAAGAGGTTCCATTCTTCAGGGGTTCTTTTCTTCCCGCCCTTGGCTGCTGGAGTCGCGCCAATCGGTTGACGCTGTGGGGGAGTCTGTGGCGGTGGCGGAGTATACCCGTCCGCCGCATCTTGTTCCTTCGAGGCTTGTTCCTCTGTGGCGAAGCCTTGGAGCTGGTTCTCAAGCATCATTCCGATTGAGTTGATCTTCCCTGCAAATGTTTTTTCGGAGTCTTCGCCCAGGTTAAGCCGTCCTTCGCCAAGCTGGTTATACATCTGGATCCCGACGTGCCCTTTGTCGAATAACCCTTTAACGATGTTCCCGAAGTTCTTCACGTCAGCGCCAAATTCACCCTGCCCCTTAGATCCAGATTGGAGGATGCCAGAGAGCGGGGAATACTTGCCCGCAAAGTTCTGCATGGTCTTGTCAATCGGCCCGATCCATCCTGGGTTTGCCTCTGATGTTTCTTTTATCTTCTTTAGTGCTGCGAGCGCGGTGTTGAGACTGGCAATTCTGTCTGTGTACCTGTTCGTCCGCATGCTTACTTTAACAGCAAGCCGATCCTGCTGTTGCTTTGTCTGAAATTCCTCCCGTTTAATCCTCTCCTTTTCCTGCTGGTCAAAGCCACGCTGTTGAGAGGCCCGCTGACGTTCTTCGGCGTCGGTGATTCTCTGCTCCTGAAGATCTGTGGCCGCCCTGAGCTTATCATCCTGCCGTGTTTCGCGCTGTTCCAGCCTCTGCTCTTCTATGAATCTCTTAACCGCTTCAGGGTTCCCTTGAAGGTGAGTAGGTAACACAGGTCTCGATGGTTGTACTGCAACAGGAGGGGGCTGAATACCACCGCCACCAGCCTGCGGTACCGGCTGCCCACCTGATCCGCCAAGAAGCCCCCCAAGATCCTTCGGCGGCGGATCTGCTTGAGACGTTGGAGGTGGCGGTGGGTAGAGAGAATCATAAAGCTCCTGTGTCTTTACCCTCTCTGCCTCTTTCTCCGCATCTTTGCGGGATTGGTATTGCAGATCCTCTTCTTTCTGCTGCGCCTGATAAATTCCACGCTTCATCTGGTAGTCAGCTATATTTTCATTCCCATCTTCCGGCATCACGCCACCCTGCAGAAAGGCCGCCAGCTCCTTGAACTTCCGAGACTTCTTCTCCTCGTCACGCTTCTTCTCGGATGCGGCTTTGTAGGAAGAAAATCCGCCAGATATAGCGTTTGTCAGTCCGCTGTAATCTGGTGATTCAGGAGTGTAAATTCCAGGAAGTTGGACGCCCATGTTAAAATCCTCTAATTAAGAAACCCGTTACTGCAAGATCAGCGGCTACTCGTAAGACCGCCGCCCAAATTGTATCGTCCCAGCAACGGCGACTGCGGCATTTGCGGCGCCGGCGCTCCACCACCGAAGCCCCCACCGGCGCCAAGCTGATTACCGAGCATCCCAAGCCCCCCGCCCATTGCTGCGGACCCGATCGCAGACCATGGGCTTCGTTGCGCACCCCTAAACGCCGCCGATTGAGTTCCCCCTGCCATGATCATCGACGCGAGCTGGTTCTGTTCTTCGATCGACATCCCAGATAGATTGATCCCCAGCTCTTTCTCCAGCCCGGCGAGCGCGTCACTCGCCCCCTGCGAAAGCTGTGCATTGGCAGTCGTTCCGCGTTCCGTCAATCCCGACATTGCGGAGCCCCCGCGTTCTGCTTGTCCAGCCAAAGCGTTGGCCTGATCAACGGACATCCCTGACAAATCCCGTCCCTGCTGTTGTGCCAATCCAGCCTGGTACTGGCCACCCCGCTCAAGGTACCCAGCACCTTCCCGACCCTGTTCTCGGAGCAACTCCGATGCGCCGATCCCCCCGCGCTCTGCCAACCCGGCACCGAAGCCGCCACGTCTCTCCTCGATGCCCCCTTGTGCGATACCACCGCGTTCCATGAACCCGGCACCTCGTTCGCTTCCCCTCTCCGTCAGGCCAGCCATATTCAGGCCACCTCGTTCGAGCAACCCAGCCCCGTAGCCACCAGAACGCTCCGAGAGGCCGCCCTGCGCCACGCCACCGCGTTCCAATAGCCCAGCCGCAGATTCTCCGCCGCCCTGAAGTATCCGAGCCATCGCCTCCGCCTCGCTCTCGTAAGTCCCAGCGCCTCGGTTGCCAAAACGCTCCTGTAAGCCTGATGCGCCCTGTCCAGCCTGGGACAAATACCCCGCCTGCTGTTGCCCGCCACGCTCCGCCAGACCACTCTGGCCCAGCCCCTCTGATTGCCCAAATCCTGCCATCGTCCCAGCGGATTCACGCTCCAGTCCCGCAATATCACGGCCAGCCTGCGAGTACATCTGCGCCTCTGTGTTTCCCTGCTGCTGGAGCCGGTCAATCGCCGACAACTGTTCATCTCTCCGTTGATTCTCCGCCCCAACGTCAATCTGCCGAAGCCCCTGCGCCCTCTGTCCTGCGAATCCCCCAGCGGCGCGGGCAATTTGCTCTGTGGCTAATCCCCCAGCCCCCAGTTCGCGGCCCTGATTCGCTCGTATCGCTTCCCGCAGTCCAACGCCACCCGCGTCAATAACGTCACCACGTTGAGCCTCAACGGACTCCTGCGAAGGGCCACCCAGGCCCAGAGCCCGCTGATACAGTTGCTCCCGCGTGGTGACAATCTCTGGCCGGGCATAAACCCCTTGAGCATCCTGTATCCCAGATTCAAGACCACCCCGCGCCGCTTCGATCCCCTGCGAGTAGTCTTCCCTCGCCTGACCAAAGCCACCGGCGAGCTGCTGCCCAGCCGTATCATAAGCCGACCCGATCTGATTGCCCGCTTCGTCGTAACCACCCTGAAGCGATCCCAGCGAACTCTGTTCCGCGCCGCCCAATGCCCCACGCGCTGACTCGAAGCCCTGACCAATCCGCTCCCCCGCCGCGCCGTAACCACCCTGCGCCTGATTCAATGCCATTGAGTAGGCATCGCCCACCTGCTGACCTGCCTGACCAAAACCCTGCCCAGCCCGTTCCAAAGCCCCTGAATATCCCTGAGATGACTGACGCCCTGCCTGTTCAACGCCAGCATCAGACCGTCCCAGCGCCCCGGAGTAAGCGTTACCCACCGCATTGCCAGCCATGTCGAAGCCCGCGTTCCCGCGTTCAAACGCCATGTCGAAACCTTGATTCTGCCTACCCAGCGCCGCGTTGTAGCCAGCATCACTTCGTCCCAGCGCCCCGGCGAATCCCTGCGCTGATTGCTGTCCTGCGTTCTGATAGCCCCCAATCAAGTCCTGACGGCCCTGACCAAATCCCTGGCGTGTCGCGGAACCTGCGGCATCGTAGCCACCCTGAAGCTGTGCCCCAGCGCGCTGCTGACCCTGTTGCATAATCCCAGAGGTGCGATTGTAGCCCTGATTCATCTGATCCCGCGCCGCGCCGAAACCTCGGTTCAGTTCCCCGCGTCCCTGGGCGTATCCCTGCCGGACATTCCCCTGCGCTTGCGTGTTCGCAGCAGCGGCAATACGGGCAGCCGCAGCTTGGTTCTTTCTGTCTTTCCTGCCGCCGATTAAAGATGCTACGGCTCCGGCACCCGCAATTGCTAACGGGAGCAATGGAGTCCCCTCCTATATACAATAAAATCTGTTTTCTTCATGCTACTTTTGCTCCTTTCTGCGAATTGCAGGACTTATGGACAAGCTGAAAGTTATCGTGAGTGTGAGGCCCTCCCTTTGACAGGGGGACAATGTGATCTAAAGAAATATCTCCACGAAGCCCTTCACCACACCAGCCACAGCGGTCGTGATCTCTGCGGGAGAGCAAAGTCCAGTCGATCTTCGGGTCGTATGGGCCATTGGTCTTTTTGAGGGCGCGACGAAGGCTCCAGTGGTTCCTTTCCACTATGGCCCCTTTTGTGGTTTTTGTGTAAGCCCTCTTGTTGGCCTTTCTTTCAGGTTTCTGCCTGGATGCTTTTGCTAAAGTTTTTGCCCTATCAGATCGCATATAAGCATTGCCGTAAGCCTTTTTCTTATCCTTTATTCCTGGTCGTAGCAAGTAATCTTTCATGTAAGCATCCATACGTGCTTTTGCTTCTGGCTTTTCCCTGTATATTTTCGCCTTTGACTTTCCGTGTTTCGACCGCTTATAGGCTTTCTGCCATGCCTTCCCTTTTTCACTTTTGTTGCGTTTAGCCCCTGCTTTTTTTGCGGAAGCCTTCACCCTTTCATTTTTCGCCCTTTCAATCTCTTCCGAGTGATCTTCCCCAAACAGCGACGGCTGATAAACATCCATAAATTTCATCCCAATAAGAAATATCTATAAGTGATCCCAGAAGCATTCACCGAAAGATGCGTCCCAAGGCTTAATTTGCCAGATTCAATCCCCGTCACTGCCGTTGCCACCATGTCACCACCCAGGATCTGGCTTGCGGCATTACCAGCAAGATGAAGAACGGTCTGCGATACAACGGGAAACGAGTTCTTCTGGCTCAATTCCCGCTGGATCAGGATAACCACTGGCGTCACGTCGATGTCCAAAGTCCTGTTGATGCCTGTTCCAATGTATGTCCCCGCCTTGAACCGGCTCGCCTGTTTCAGGATGATCTCGATGGTATCCGCCAGTAGCGTCAAGGCGTGAACGTCGAGATGACGTGGACGAAACTCTGGGGCTTTTATCAATGGATTCTCCCGCTTAAATCACCCGGCCCATGTTTCTGTACCCTACCTCCAATCCCCGCAGCTCAATCGGGGCTATGATTTCATCGTTCTCTATTTTAACATAGAGACGGATTGCAAGGATGCTAAATGAAATTGTCGCTTGTCCTTGAGAAACCTCGCCGACATCAATCGTATCCAGAAGCTCGAATGGCGCGTCAAGATGGTCGATGGCGGCAAAGATCTTAATCTTCTGTGCCCCAGGGAACGGGTCAGGCTTGAAAAATGAAATTATACTGGAAAAGCCCTTCATGTCAGAGGAGGGCGTTTCCGGGTGTGAGCGGAACGTCACCGACGCTTTGATCGGTGCGCCAAGGTCGGAGAACGTGGTATTGCCTTTTAGCGTTTGGCCATCATGTCCACCCATGTAAAATAAATCCTTGCCCCCGAATTGTATGCCACCCTTCGCAATCACATTGGCTCTCGTGTTCGGGATACCGCGCAGCGACCACTTCTTCTGGCGGAAGTCAAAGCGCACCTGCATGTCATTCTGGGTTTCCGACCCGGTAGACATAATGGCGATGTAAGTGTGGTTCTCCAGATCCACGGCCCCATGTACGAACTGGCTCCGGGACTGATTCAACGCGTCAATCGTCGGCTCGATGGGGTAAGACATATAGGTTTCAGATATACCGTTGAACGAGTAAAATCCCCTGCGGCTTAAAAACATCAACACATCGTTCCCAGGAATCCTCGCAATAGAATGCCTGGCCACGGTGCCCACAGAGTGAACCCGTCGTACCAGCTCAATGTCCTCGCGCTCTCGTCCAACGCCCACCCAGATGGAGGCCCCTTTGAATACGACTAAGCTCCCGTCCAGTGAACTGATCCCCGTGATGACCTCACCATCCTCTGGCCCGATGTCTCTGAAGTCCGCTGGATGGAAGCTCCCCGGAAGACCGCGTGCCGAGAAATAGAGCCTGCTGCTCTGAGCCCCAGCCGCCCAGAGCCGCCCATCCTGCACATGAACGAACTTTGCGGCAACGGGTAGCACCCCGAAGGCCAACTGCTCCACGGCGATACCAAGGGAACTGTCTGCGATGTTGTCTGGGAATGTAGTCGTCACGTTACCAGGGATCTCCGTGAGGAAGAGGTGAATGCCTCCCCCGGTCGTCGTTCTGTATATTCTCCGTAGCGTTATCTGCGGATCAGCAGACACCGGGATCGCCGTCAACGTCACTTGCCGCGCAGCCCCAAGCGCCACAGTCCCAAGGGGAGACGGATTGCTCTCTTGCCCCAGCACGTTGACGAATGTGACGACGTACTCGTATATCCCGCTCAATACGCCTGCGCCACCATCCGCTGCGTTCAGGGGCAACGTCGGGGCGGCAATGCCAAGATTGAAGAAGCCAATGCCGTCGGAGGTCTTCAGGTTCGCATCTACGCCGTTGACGATGATGGCTTGGTCGGCGAGGGTCTCAAAGTCCGCGTGATTGTCTACCGTGGAAAGGCGGCCAGAGACCAGCGTGTCCCAGTTCCCGCCGTTTCGGACGTAAACCTTCGACGGGGCTGTGGCAATCTCGATATTCTGCCCACTGGCCTTCGAGAACTCGTAAATGCCGGTGAATGGCTCCGCGAGCTGGGTCATGGGGTCCTGCCCGATCTCCGTGGAGAACCCCATCACTTTGCGGAGGGAGCCTTGTTCGATGAAGTCGAAGCCGTCAATGTGGAATATCTCCTCATTGTTGCCACGAAGGTACGGATTCAGGACGGAGTTCATCCCGCCCTGAAATCCTATGCCGCCGGATGTCTTGGGTGCGCGGATCGGCATGTTTAGTTTCCGCCTATAGCCATAAAGTAGAATCCGCGATCAATGTCCACTCCAGCCGAATCCCTCGCTATCACATAGGCAGTATCTGTGGCCTCGCTGATAGCCATCATGCTGGGGGTTGACAGTGCCCCAGTCCCTTTGGCAGATACAAGCACAACAGGAAAACCTGCCCCGATAAATGGGGTAGTAAATGTTATTATATACCGTCCTACGCCAGTCCTTACAACCGTCCATCCAGTCGAGCTGTAAGAAGTAGCGTCAAAAGTCCCGTTGCTACCAACAGAACCCGACAAAACTCTTGACTTGTTAGGGGCAAGCAATGGCACACCCGCTACTATTGCCCCTTCAGTAACTCGAATCCCGCCATTTGCACTCAACAGGCCAGAGAACGCCGCAGTCTGTCCACTAAGTAGCCCATCGGAGGGCCGATAGGACAAGACATTTGCCCCGGACGCTGGATCAAGCACCCGGAGGATGCCCGATAAGTTATCAATTAAAATCTCATTAAAAGACCCTGCGTTATCGAGAATTATTTCTCCGCCATCCGCCACATTGTTCTGCCTTCTAACGACAAGCCTCCCCAAAACATCCGCCTCGACGATATTTACGTCAGGGAGGCTAAACGATATTGCGGGATTCGCGGCTCCTGGCCGGAAGATCGTCGGGACAGAAACAAATGTGCTGAATGTCCCCGTGGTTGAACTTAATCCGGCATTCGCAGCCAGCAACCCGGAGAACGTCCCGGTGGTTCCAGAAAGTCCTCCGTTGAACGTCTGAAATAAGTTGTAGGTGTTCGCTTCGTCCTCATAGGCCAGTTGCGATGGGAGCTTTGATCTCGTTGTGATCGACGCGATAAGGGCATCGGTGATCTGTAACGCAGCAATATCCGCTGTCAATATCGTTGAATTAAGAATCTCCGTGGTGGTTACAGACCCAGCGGCCATGTCGGCAGACAATATCGTGCCGTCAAGAATCTTCAACGAAGTTACCGCGCCATCAAGTAAAGCAGGAGTCGTTATCACCCCGGCGGCAATATCAGCCGCCAGGATCGTCCCGTCAAGAATACCCGCCGTCGTTACTGCCCCAACCGATAAGTCAGCCGCCAATATCGTCCCGTCAAGAATGCCCGTAGTTGTCACGGCCCCAACAGATAGGTCACCAGCTAATATCGTCCCGTCAAGAATGCCCGTAGTTGTCACGGCCCCAACAGATAGGTCACCAGCCAGTATCGTCCCGTCAAGAATACCCGCAGTCGTTACAGACCCAGCAGATAGGTCACCAGCCAATATCGTCCCGTCAAGAATACCCGCCGTCGTTACTGCCCCAACCGATAAGTCAGCCGCCAATATCGTCCCGTCAAGAATCTTCAAAGTCGTGATAGCCCCATCCGCAATCGCCGCTGCGGTTATTATCCCAGCAGACAGGTCGGTAGCCAATATCGTCCCGTCAAGAATGCCCGCCGTTGTCACGGCCCCAACCGATAGGTCCGCTGCCAGGATTGTCCCATTAAGAATACCCGCCGTTGTAACTGCCCCAACCGATAGGTCACCAGCCAGGATTGTCCCATCAAGAATCTTGGCGCTTGTCACTGCGTCACCCTGAATCATGCTGTTGGAGATGGCCCCCGCCCCAAGCGTGAACACATTCCCCCATCCACCCGTCACGGAATTGTAGACCCGAATGGACCCAAGATCGCTCCTGAAGAACATCTGCCCATTGACCGGGGCGGGTGATACTGGGTCCGAAGTCCCAGAGAACAATGCCCCATTGCCCGCAATCATGCGAGATAGGCGAACAGAGAGCGACGACGAGGTGCCAGCGGGTAATGTGCCAATGGCCGTTTGTAGGGCAACGATCGCGGCAGAAGGCCCGTCGATCTGCTTCGCCTTGATCGACCCGCCAGCGACCGAAGAGGCGGAGTCAATCGTTGTGGGGTAGCCCGTTGTTCCGGTTACAGTGAGATCGGCGGCGAAGAGCGGAGAGACAAAGAGAAGAAGGAGCGCGATTATCTTTTTCATAGGGGAGCTGGCTCACTGATGAATACTGGCGTGATTACGGTCTCGGTGGCCGCAAACCGACTCTGGGTAGCGTCAAATTTGTGCTGCGCTGGATCGTCGAACAAAATCGCAGGATCGTCGAATAAGTGTGGCGATTCTTCGTGCGGCGTCGACATCAGTCCTCATACGCTCCATGAACGTGGGGATTCCCCTGCCCAGACATAGCAATCTGCTTCACAAGGTCGTACTCCCTCTCCCTGTACATCTGCATTAAATCCTGCCTAACCTCGGCATTCTTGAATGAACAAGTCAATGCGGCGAAAATGGCAATCAGGTCATGATGGATCTCTGGAATCGCAGGAATGTCGTTGGGGAGAATCAGTTTCGCTGGCCCGGACTGGTAATAAATCACGAGGCTATATACGCCGTCGGGCGTCGGGAGTAGGTCAATGAAGTTGTTCCGCACAAGGTACATATAGGGCCGCCCCGGAGTCATGACCATCGTTTCAACGTAATAGGCCCCCTCCTCGTCCAGTATCGTAGGGTCGATGATCTCCCCTGTGTCGACATGTTCAATGCGCTCTATGGAATAAAGCCCAACGGGAACATTGTAACTGCGTGAGCCAGAGACGGTGGCGAACGTGGCCTTTGTCGTAAACGCCTGACGATCCATACCGGCGATCGTGCCATGGATCTTCGCCACGGCCACGTTGATCGCAGTGTCTACCTCACTCTGTGTCCAAAACCCATCCAGCTTCGGGGGTTTAACAGCGTCGTTGAGATGGCTGCGGGTCAGGATTCGGAGTTCCGTGAGGTTCACCCGTTCACCCCCTTCTTGTTGTCGAGGTCTGCCTGCTTGTCCGCATCCTCCGGGGATTCGTAATGGAAAAAATAAAACTCCGCTTCCTTTTTCCTCCGCGCCGCAAGCCCTTTATTCGGCTTTCCGTCCACCTTGTCCCATTTCTTAAACTCAGCCAAAATTTCAGGGTCGTTCGGATCACGGTCAACTTTTAGCGCCAGCGTAGATTTCTTAAAAGCATTCGCTCCGATATTATATGAAAAGCTCACGAGGGCATCGAACATCCTCTGCGTGATAGCCGACTTGATCCGCGTCCCAACCGCTCTCTCGAATTTCTCCACATCGTGGTCAAAGTATTCCTCGGCTTGTTGCTTTGTAATCTCGTCACCAGCCCCCACCGCGACGAATCCCGGATACATTGTGGTTCCCCAGCCTATTGTCCATGTGTTCGCGCTGCATTGATAGGCTTTTAGCCTCAATCCCTCGGAGTCCTGAATCAGCTTGCGCCCGGCCGCGCTAATCTTCACCACGCGCCCCTGTCAGGAACACAAGCACCAGCCCTGCGATAACGAGACCAATCCCCCATATCATGCGAATATCCCCCCGAAGAACTTAACCCCAGTGTAAGCATACCATCGGCGGATAAAGCCAACTCCGCCCGCAGCCAGCAAGTCCCTGAATGTCAAATCCACCAGCTTCCGCATCCGCTTCGGGATCTTATTGGTGCGGAGAAGCTGATACAGCCCGTCGTGGATCAACGCAGCCGCCGAGGAGTTTATCGTATCAACCATCGGCCCGGAGGCCCCATCAAAGATGTAGCCCTCTTTTATCAACAGCGCACCGCTCGAAGCGAGGATAAGGTACAGATCGTCACTGATAACATTGATACCCTTAACGCGGGTCGGAGCAGAATAGTCCGCAGCCAGGCGGTATCCGCCCACTGATTGCAGATGCTCAAGGGCTGGCTGAACCATCAAGCCATCCCAAACCAATCTGTTTTAGCTGGCATCACTTGTGCCCCTTATCCTGTCGGCCTTTGAGGTATGCGACCTCCTCGATCACCGCATCAAGCCTTGAATAAAGCCGCTCAACATGCTTATCAAGAGACTTTAGTCGCGTAATGACGTAAACCGTAAGACCACTGCTAACGAGGCCAGCAACGCCGCCACCAGAGAGAAGCATACCAACAAGTTGATCGTCCATTCAGGGTGTTCCTTTCGATACAGATCCTTTAACGACATCTCAAAATGCCCTCCACATAATCAGCCAGAACGCCACTGTGCCGTAAAAGAAGACACCGAAAATCAACAACCACATGGTAGCCACGGTAAAATCCACTCGGCCACCCCTCACAAAAGTCCTGCCTGTCCCCTGGAGCTTTCTCTTCAGGTTTTTAGACCATCGGAGCCGGAGGCACAAAGGACAGGCAAGCTAATACCCTATTTCTTCTTCGGCTCTTTGGCTGCTTCTTTCTCCTCCGCCGCAACCTTTAACGCCTTAACCTCAGCCGTCAAATCGGCATTATTGACCTTCAGTTGTGCGACAGTGACTTTAAGCGCACCCAACTCGGTCTCACGATCCTGAATATACTGAGACAGTAGCTTAACTTGCCCGTCGGCAACTGGCGCACTCTGTACGTAAACACCAGTCCCCACCAACATCGCCAACATCGAAACGCCTACAATCGCTCTCTTCATTTTTATCCTCCGGTTTTTTGTCTCTACTAAACTAAATCTGGTCCTGAACCAAAAGGCCAGCAACGTATAGCCTCCCCTTCAGCACCATGCCACTTGATCCACTGGCCGCAATAGACACGCCCATCAAAATCTCGGTCTCGCCATCCGTTGAATTAAGCACATCGAACTTGTATCGCTGAAACTTATTGTTAAGACCAATCGTTGCGCTGGAATCTAAAATCTTTGTCGTGTTACCCGTGGTTCCAAACTTCAGGGAGGGCTGGCCCGTCGGATTGGTTCCCGAAAAAGACGACACGATAACGCCAACCTCCTGCGGGAATAAACGAATCCCAGACGGGAATGCGATGATGTAGTTGGCGACAACCATCAAATCAATCTCTGGAGTCAACTGCGTGATGGTCGGGCCAGAGAACGTGTCATAAGCAACCAGAATCCCTTGCCCCTGGTCTGGGCGGATTGCCCTTTGTAACTGCTTGAACTGGACAAGGCTCCTACGCAAAGGAGGAGTCAATGACCCCTCCGAAGAGGATAGTATGCTTATCTTCCCGTCTGTGCTTTGAATCTGAACGACGTAAGTCGGGATTGATAATGACCCGACAGACAGTATCCCATCTTGCGATATTAGGGTATGGATTATTGATGCGATAGGGCTTGACGAGATAACTTGCAATGACGATAAGGAAACAAGCCCCACCGTCCTGGTCGCTTCAGTCGAAGCCAACAACTGAATCGTGCCATTTGCAGAAGGGAATACAGTAACCCCAGCGGATGAAGACGAGGCTATGGCTACTTGGCCCTGGCCTTCGGCTGATCGGACAAGAATACCATCAGAAGATGAATTTGTTGAGACGTTGCCTTGTCCCTCTGTGGCAAAAATCAATCCAGAAACAGCAGAAGAAGAAACCTTTACCTCGGCAGAAGATGATGCCGATAAAATGCTTGCTCCTTCAGAAAAAGAAGTTGTCTCGATTGTGCCAGAAGATGACGCCCCAACAATCAGGGTTGAATCGGAAAGACTCGAAGTGGACAGGCTGGCAGATGACTCTGCTGTTCTGACAAGTATTCCATCAGACGCAGTAAACGAAACAGTTACAGACCCACCGCCCTCAAGAGTGTGGACAATAACCGCGTCTGATAGTGACGAGACACTTACTTGAGATGTCTGGGTTTCATTCGATGAAATGATCCCAGCCGAAGATGAAGCGGAAACAGAGACAGAGGCTGTCCCTGTAGCCCCCTTAATCAGGGTTGCGTCAGAGACAGACGTGACTCCGACTGTCCCTGACGCAGCACCACTTAATACCGCAATGCTTGACGCAAGAAGTATGAAACTCAAAGTGTATCCTACTCGGATATATACTGGACTGTACTAAATAAGTACAGTCCAGTATATCATCCTACTTTAGACTGTTGCGTACATCATGTCAACCCTGTCCGTAGTGGACAACTGGTACCCAGCGATAGACCCGTTCCAATACATCGTGTCGCCGCTGACAAAGTTTGCTATGGACTTTGCCGTAAATCCAGCATCCGCTGAAAAATAACAATCAACAGATGTCTTTGTACCATCTCCAACAATCGCTGGAATCCCGTTCACCTCCACTCGGACATATCCTCCGCCACCAGGAGTCAGCGAAAGGCTAAGTCCAGAAGTAGCACCATCGGACAATGTATCCGAGGATGATCGGTTTTTATCCACGGATGTTGGAACAGCAGATTTAACTCCGCTGGCGGATATGTTTAACGAGCTGTTTGCAATGACGAAAGAAATATCGTTTGCACCAACAGCAATTCCGCCATTCGCAGAGACGATAGCCAATGCAACTCCACCTCCACCAGTAATACCGTCACCGGCAACAGCAGGAGATAACTGAACAGACCCTACTCCGCCGTCTGCAATACCGACTGAATCCGCAGTCACGTTAATCCCAGTTCCCGATCCGACGGTCAAGGCAACTCCATTCCCGCC
>CAYRGU010000170.1:0-17664 GCA_964423845.1 uncultured Nitrospirota bacterium | reverse complement strand
AAGCTTTGGAACAAGTGGCGTGGTCACTTCCACTTTTGGCACGGCGGGGGATGTTGCCTTGGTGATGGCCCTTCAGTCTGATGGGAAAATCGTCACGGCAGGGTATGTTGGAAGTCCTACCACAGCTTCCGATTTTGTGGTTGTTCGCTACAATGCGGATGGCACCCCCGACACCACCACATTTGGAACCGCAGGACGGGTGGTCACCGATTTTACGGCCCAGGTCGATTTGCCAGGTGCGGTTGCCCTTCAATCGGATGGAAAAATTGTGGTGGTTGGCGCGGCAGGTCCACTGACGACGGCCGATTTTGCGGTAGCCCGTTATACTTCCGCTGGCGTACTTGACCCTTCCTTTGGTACAGGCGGGAAAGTGACCACTGATCTGGATACAAGCGCCGATGCTGCGACAACGGTTGTCATTCAGTCCACAGGGGAAATTCTGGTGGGTGGGGCAGCGGTGACCTCAACCGGCAATAAAAACTTTGCTTTGGCTCGGTATACTTCCGCTGGCGTACTTGACCCCACCTTTGGGACAGGCGGGAAAGTGACCACCGATGTTGAAGCAGGTTTTGGGGATGCCATTGCAAAGCTTGTTATTCAGGCAGGTGGAAAAATTGTCGCGGTGGGATCCTCCAACAATGCGTCAAGCAATAAAGATTTTTCCATGGTTCGCTACAACAGCAATGGAAGCCTCGATACTTCCTTCGGTGGAGGGGGGACAGGAAAGGTGCGAACAGACTTTGGCGCAGTGGAAGAGGGGGCGACCACGGTCATTCTTTTATCTGGCGACCGGCTTTTAGTGGGTGGCACCTCGGGGGCCTCACTTCTCTCCTCCGATTTTGCCATGGCGCGCTACAGCGCGGATGGGGTTTTAGATACCACCTTCGGCACGAGCGGAAAAGTGACGACCAACTTTAATGCCGCCGTTCCTGGAATAGACGCCATCGCATCACTGGGTTTGCAGGCCGATGGAAAGATCGTTGCGGTGGGTGGCGCAAATGGAGTTCTCTTTGATTTTGCCCTGGCGCGCTACAGCGCAGACGGGGTGTTGGATGCCACCTTCGGCACGGCAGGGGTCGTTACCAAAAATGTCAGCACCAGCCCAATCCTTGTTGTTGATGCCGTAATCGCGCTCTCCATTCAATCCGACGGAAAGATCCTTGCGGCAGGATTCTCTGACGTATTCACTAAACTTGCACTGGTTCGATTCAATCCTTAGAATGTCGTTTCCCAATTGACCCGCCTTGTAAAAAAACAAGATATACTTTCACTGATTTAGTATTAGAGTTAATTGATGTTACAGGTCTATGTAAAAGGATTGATGTTTGATCCCTATAATCACACGTATATCGTTGTCTTGAGGGACGAATCCAATAAGGAAACCATCCCCATCTGGGTGGGGAAGGCGGAGGCCAATGCGATCAGCCTGGCCTTGGAAGGGGTGTCGCCCCCTCGACCGATGACACATGATTTTATTAAAAATGTTCTGGATCTGTTAGAGGCGAAGGTGATTAGTATTGTCGTAACCGATATCCAGGAAAACACCTATTACGCCAAGATTCACCTTGGCTATCGTGATTCGGAGTTTACGATTGACGCAAGACCCAGTGATGCCCTGGCGCTGGCTTTAAGGACCGAGGCCCCAATTTTCGCGGCGCAGGAGGTGGTTGAAAAACAGAACTCCGAAGCGCTTGCGCAATGGCTTGACAGCTTGAAACCGGAAGACTTTGGGCAATCCGATGATTAACTTGAGGGGGTGTCTGGGTCGGGCTACGGCGGGGCTGAAACAAGCCCTGATCGTGTGTGTTGTATCAGGCTGCGTCGGGGTTGGGGACTTTTCGCAGGAGACCTACCGGCAGGGAGTTTTGAAGGAAGAGGCCATTGCAAAGGAATCGATTGCCATTTTACCGATGATGGCCTCTGGGAAGCGTCAAACCTATCTTCCGGATGCCGAGGCCATTTTTTTGAAAGCCCTCCTGGAAATGCGCCCCAACAGAGTGTTCCTGATGCCTTCTGAAGGCCTCTTGATCATCAAGAAAAATGACCTGTATCCGCTGCTCCTGAATTTAGGGAAAGCGTCCCGCAATGAGTATGTGGTTCGCGAGAGCGACCTTCGAACCCTTCAACAAGCGTTGCGTGCCCGGTTTTTTCTTCAGGTCGAATTGCAACAGATGGAGGTGGTCGAGGGGGCCACACATGCCAGAGTTCATGGCAGGCTCTGGGACGCTGAATCAGGGAAGATTGTTTGGGAGGCGATTGGGGAGTCTCGTGGAGATCTTCTTTTGTTCCTGCCACGGGCGCCGGCCAGTTTCGAGATGGCCATTGAGTGGGCCAGTCGAGGACTGATTCGGAGGCTTCCGTGAGAGGGATTCTGTCGGGTTGGAATCGGTGTCGTCAAGGGGGCGGGGATGAATATTCCGGTTATGGTTTATGGCGTCGTCTCTGATCTGGAGACAGAGGCTCAAATTGTTATTTTAGAGGGGGAAAACGGGGGAGAGCTGCTCCCGATCTGGGTCGGCGCCACGGAAGGGAGTGCGATTCAATTCGCCATGGAAGCCGTGGCGGTGCCGCGTCCGATGACCCATGATTTGCTGCGGGATATTTTAGAGCACCTCACTGTGCAAATTGAAAAAACCGTGATCTATGAGATGAATCAGAGCACTTACTTTGCGAAGGTTTATCTCATTCGAAAGACAAAGGGAGGCCCCCCTCCTCCAGAGAGTGCCTCCGGGGCATGGGGGCCTGATCTCACTGTCGATGCGCGCCCGAGTGATGCCATTGCCCTGGCCTTAAGGGTTGGCGCGCCGATCTATGTGGCTGAAGAATTGTTGCGGCGTGATGCGTCAGAAGAGTTTGCCGCGTGGCTGAAACGGCTGAAATCTAAAAATGAAAAACAGCAGTCAGAATAGCCCCCCAATGGGATCCCAATGGGGTATTGAAAAATAACCTGTCGGGGACTGTTTCCCGCGAGGGGAGAAGCCGTCTCGCCCTTCCCGCCTGATGGCATGATGGCATTTTATAGATTGACGATCAAATCCAAATTGTGGTATACGTCCTGCGGCTTTGTGGCAACGGGGGGAGTGATATTACCCCTTCGGGCTGTGGTAGTGGTCTCCCATACTTTTTAGTGTGTTTTTGTTAGTGCGTTTTTGTTTTTAAAGATTGCTTAAAGATTGATTGCGGGTTTGAATTTACTGTTTGTGTTGCCACCCTTGAAACTTTGAAGGAGATAATTAAATGGGTCGATCTTGTTTGTGGAAAGGGGTACTTTGCCTAATTTTATTAGCCCTGATCGTTGTCTTTCGGGTGGAGTCTGCTGGCGCCACAACGGTGCCTCATACCCTTGCCCCGGATAGCATCATCAAGCCGGACGAGATTAACGCCAACTTTCAGGCCTTGGCCAATGCCGTTGACTCCCTGGCGCTAACCCCTGGTCCCCCCGGCCCTTCCGGCCCTCTTGGTCCGACAGGGGCGACAGGTTCGCAAGGTTTCCCCGGGCCGATGGGTCTTCAGGGGCCCCAGGGAACACCCGGTCCGACGGGGGTTCCTGGCCCACAGGGACCCGCAGGCCCCACGGGCTTACAGGGGCTTCAAGGCTCACCTGGCCCAACAGGGCCACAAGGGCTGATGGGTCCAGCGGGCCCAACGGGTCAATCTGGTCCGCAGGGACAGGCGGGTTCTCCAGATTCGCCAAGTCAAGTGCGGGACAAGTTTTACTCCGGGGTAAATTGTGTTGGCAATAGTCCTGGTGACATGATGGTGAAGGTCGGGCCGCTTTGTGTTGATAAATATGAGGCGAGTGTCTGGACCTCGCCAGATGGAACGGGAACTCGGTATGGCACGGCCACTGACGACTATCCTGCCACCTTTCCTGATACCGGAAACTGGACGACACCCTTATATGCTGCCTCTGTGGCAGGGGTTGTCCCCTCTCGTTTTGTCACCTGGTTCCAGGCGCAGCAGGCTTGTGCCCTTTCCGGGAAAAGGCTCCTCACCAACGCCGAATGGCAAATGGCTGCTTCTCGAACCCAGGATTCCGGGACATCCGTCTCCAATGCCTCTTGCAATATTTTCGGAAATGGCCCGGTGAATACGGGTTCCAAACCAGGCTGTGTTTCCGCATGGGGAGTCGCTGACATGGTGGGTAACGTGTGGGAGTGGGTTGCGGATTGGATGCAGGGGAGCGAAGGGAATGGGGTGAGCGGCGCGTGGAATCCAAATGCTGTTGCGAACTCGAGTCCGACCTATGGTGGGGATATGATTTTTGGTATTAACGAGGCCTTTCCTGCGGCGAATCGTTTCCCAGCCGCCCTCATTCGAGGGGGAGCCTGGGCAGATGGGGCCCATGCGGGTGTGTTTGCGGTGAGCGCTTCGTATGGCGCGTCGAATTCATACAATGGTCTCGGGTTTCGCTGCGGGCGGTAGTATAGCCCCCTCCACCGGCGAAGCCGGTTCGAGAATTTGCTAAGTTTTAAATTTAGCCTTTAAACTCGCCCTGTGAGGCCGGAAAGGTGGATGAAATAATGACCCTTCTTTCTGAATAGGAGAAAGAGGGGTTTTTTTGTAATGAGGGTTACGCCGATGGAACGGACTGTTCTAACATCACAGGAAATGATCCGAACGCTAAAGCGGATCACCCATGAGATTCTTGAGAGAAATAAAGGGAGTCAAGACCTGGCTTTGGTCGGAATTCGAACGGGTGGCGTTTATCTGGCACAACGATTATGTCAAAAAATCAATGAAATTGAGGGGGAGTTGATCCCCATCGGGGAGCTTGATATTACCCTTTATCGGGACGATCTTGCCATGAAGCGGGGGCATCCGATCCTTAAAAAAACAGAAATTCCATTCGATCTGACGCATCGCAAAGTTATTCTTGTTGACGATGTCCTGTTCACGGGAAGGACTGTCCGGGCGGCCATGGATGCCCTGGTTGACCTGGGGCGCCCGCAGCAAATTCAACTGGCCGTGCTGATTGACCGTGGACATCGTGAGGTCCCAATCCGTGCCGACTATGTAGGAAAAAATATTCCGACGTCCCGAGGAGAACGGGTGGAGGTTCTTCTTGAGGAGATGGGCACCGAAGATCGGGTTGTGATTAAACAAAAACAGGCGTAATCGCGTGGAACTGAAGCGGAAAGATATTTTAAGTATCGCGGAGATGGAAAGGGAAGAGATTGATCTGATCCTCGAGACAGCCGAGTCGTTCAAAGAGGTCTCCACAAGAGAAATAAAAAAGGTCCCCACGCTGCGAGGGAAAACCGTCGTCAATCTTTTCTTTGAGCCGAGCACCCGGACGCGTACCTCCTTTGAACTGGCCGCAAAACGTCTTTCCGCCGATGTCATCAATATTCAATCGTCCGCGAGCAGCGCCATCAAGGGGGAGGTGCTGCTTGATACGGCAAGGAATATCGAGGCGATGCAGTCTGACATCATTATTTTGAGGCATCCGGCATCCGGCGCGCCTTACCTCCTGGCGAAAGCGCTTAAAAGTTCCATTATCAACGCAGGGGATGGGATGCACGAACACCCCAGTCAGGCCCTGCTCGACCTGATGACCATCAAGGAAAATAAGGGGGGATTTCAGGGGCTCAAGGTGGTGATCGTTGGAGATCTTCTGCACAGTCGCGTGGCGCGTTCGGATATCCATGGTCTTAAGAAGGTTGGCGCGGAAGTTCACCTGTGCGGACCGCCGACACTGATTCCCGCTGCCATGGAACGATGGGGGGGGAAGATTCATTACCGTTTGGATGAAGCGATGCCTGGGGCCGATGTCGTGATTTTGCTTCGCATCCAGCTGGAACGTCAGGGAAGGGGATATTTCCCCTCCATCCGGGAGTACGCCAAGCTCTATGGATTAACCCGCGAGAGACTTGCTTTGGCCGACCCACAGGTCCTGGTGATGCACCCGGGACCGATCAATCGGGGTGTTGAAGTCACCTCGGAGGTGGCCGATGGACTCTCCTCTGCCATCCTGGCGCAAGTCACCAATGGTGTTGCCGTTCGTATGGCGCTTCTTTACCTGTTGAGCGAGAGAAAAAATGTCTGAACAAACACCTTCCCTCCTCATTAAAGGCGGACGCATTCTGGATCCCGCAAGTGGCCGCGATATGATAGGAGATATTCTTATTGAAGACGGGATCCTCCGTGAGATTGGACTCAATCTTTCCTGTCAAGGGCCCCATCAACGTATCGAGGCGGCCGGGAAAGTGGTCACCCCCGGCTTGATTGATCTCCATACCCATTTAAGGGAGCCTGGGTTTGAATACAAAGAAACCGTGGCCACTGCCACGGCAGCTGCGGCGGCGGGCGGGTTTACAACAATCTGCGCGATGCCGAATACGAATCCGGTCAATGACAACCAATCGGTGACAAAATTTATTCTGGAGAAGGCAAGATTAGAGGGGAAGGTTCATGTTTTACCCGTGGGGGCCATTACCCGGGGATTAAAGGGGGTCGAGCTGACAGAAATGGCTGATCTGGTGGAGGCCGGTTGTGTGGCTGTTTCCGATGATGGCTACCCTGTGATGAACAGTGATCTCATGCGGCACGCGATGGAATACTCAAAGATTTTCGATATTCCAGTCATTGACCATTGTGAAGACTTAAACCTCACGGCGGATGGCGTTATCTTTGAGGGCGCAACTTCCGCGCTTCTCGGATTACGCGGTATTCCAGGCGCCTCCGAGACGGTGATGGTGGCGCGGGATATTGCCCTGGCCGAGTTAACCGGCGCACGCGTGCATATCGCGCATGTCAGCACCGAAGGCTCCGTGAAATTAATTCGTGAGGCAAAACGCCTTGGGATTTCAATTACCGCAGAGACCTGTCCACACTATTTTACGCTGACGGAAGATCATCTGCGGGACTTTAACCCCAACGCGAAAATGAAGCCCCCGCTGGCCAGATGGCAGGATCGGGATGAGATTCGACGTGGGCTTTCAGATGGCACGATCGACGCGATTGCCACGGATCATGCGCCGCACGCGGATCACGAGAAGGCGCTTGGGATGGAGCAGGCCCCTTTTGGCATCATCGGATTGGAAACCGCGCTCTCTCTTTCCCTGCGTCTTCTGGAGGAAGGGATGCTCACCTGGATGGAGCTGATTCGGAAGTTCACTGAAAATCCGGCGCGGATTCTGGGAAAGAAAATCGGTCGACTGGCGGTGGGGGACTGTGCCGATCTGACCCTCATTGATCCCACCGTAGAATGGACACCCAGAGAGTCTTCTTTGAAGTCCAAGAGTAAGAACTCTCCATTCCTGGGATGGCCGTTGAAAGGCCGGGCCATTTCAGTTATTGTGTCAGGAAAGTTTTTAGACCTCTCTTAAATCAATCGGTGTCTCTGGAAATGAATCCTCATCCGTTTTTTTATTGGCGTGTTCTGATCCAGGGTTTTTTTATTTTATGGCTGTCTCCCCTTGTCACGGGGTGTGTTTACAACCTTTCTCTCTTCCCGGAAATCAGCCCTTTGCAGGAAAAAAAGTTGCAGGGGAGTGGGCGAGATAAAATTGTCATTCTAAGCCTCTCCGGGGTCATTTCAGGGGCCAAAGAGAAGGGGATGATGGATTCTCCGGATATGATTTCACGGGTGAAAGAAGAATTGGATCTTGCCGCAGACGATCCCTCGGTCAAGGGAGTCATTCTGCGTATTAACAGTCCAGGGGGAACAGTCACCGCCTCGGATTTGATTTATCATGAGATAAAGAAATTCAAGGAAAAAACAGGAAAAGTGGTCATCGCAGTGATCCTGGACATCGGTGCTTCCGGGGGCTATTACATTGCCATGGCTGCGGATCAGGTGATGGCTCATCCCACTTCAGTCACCGGCAGTATCGGCGTGATGATGCTTCATCTGAATCTCCAGGGGCTTTTGGAGAAGATTGGCGTGGGGACGGAGTCGATCAAATCCGCGCCTCACAAAGATATGGGATCGTTGATGAAACCGTTGTCGTCTGAAGATCGTGCGATCCTTCAGGGAGTCATCAATACCCTCTATCATCAGTTCTTATCGGTCGTCAAAGAGGGACGGAAAGGCCTCACGCCGGAGCAGATCAGAGCTCTTGCGGATGGCCGAATCTATACGGCTGTGGAGGCGAAGGAAAGTGGTCTCATTGATAAAATCGGATATATGGATGATGGGATTGCCCTGACAAAGGCCCAAGCGGGTATTCAAGACGCGACAATCATCACCTATCTTCGGCCCCACGAATTTAAAACGAATATCTACTCCAAAATGACCTCTGAAGAGGCGGTTTCTTTTCTTGGAATCAAGCTTGGGCAGTGGATGGAGGTGGGGTCAACGAAGTTCATGTATCTCTGGATGCCGTGATACTCACGTTTATTTTTCATCTTTTATCGTGGAGTGGTGAATATTCATGAAAGTTCCAATGACAAAGAAGGGGCATGACCAGATCCGTGATGAGATCGAACGCCTTAGGAAGATAGAACGGCCCAAAGTGATCGCAGATATTGCGGAGGCCAGGTCCCATGGCGATCTATCCGAAAATGCGGAGTACTCTGCAGCGAAAGAAAAACAAAGCTTTGTGGAGGGGCGAATATTAGAGCTGAAGGGCAAGCTGGCCGATGCCGAAGTTATCGACACCAATGGCCTCTCTACGGAAAAAGTCGTTTTTGGCGCGACGGTCTTCCTGTTGGAAGTTAAAAGCAATGAGGAGAGAAAATATACCCTTGTTGGGCAGGATGAGGCCGACTTGAAAAGTGGGAAGATCTCCGTGCAGTCTCCAGTCGGACGGGCCCTCATTGGGCACGCTGTTCACGACGTCATTAAAATTACCACGCCAGTAAAGACCGTTGAATATGAGGTGCTCAAGATTACCTTTGAGTAATTCATTTTGGTTCCTTTGAGTTTCAAATGGGTAAATCCCCCTTTAATCCCCTCCTTTACAAGGAGGGGTAGGGGAGGTTACAAGACTTCCTAAATGGCTCGTACTTAAAACTTCATTTCGATCTTATCAGGCTATTCACATAATGAATCTAATAATTAAACTAATACATAGTATTGATTTGATTTTTATATGTTTTTATATCTAATTGCATCGCGCTTTTTTTCATGAGCCCGGATCGTACTCAAAATCCGATTCACCTCTGGGTTGTCGTCTTTGAGTAGATCTAAGTTGAGTTTTCTACTTTGATAAATCAGCCGGCCCAACTTGGAAAAATTGTCCTGGATTGCGCTTTCAACCGTATCCAGTTCAACCCGTGTTTTTATCTTTTTAACACGATCGTTTATCCGTTCCGCCACGGCGTAAACTGCCTCCTGAATGCCACCTAAGAGGAAGATGATCTCATTCTTAATCTTCTTTCGAAACGGCATAATCAGTGTCGGATAAGATATATTATGTTAATTATTTTAGTTCGAGAGAAAAGCCGTCCTGCCTGCGCGTATAGATCCACTTTTCAAGATTTCTCACTTCCATTTTCCTTATTAATAAATCTTCTTGGACTAAGTCAGAAAGCGCGGCCGGGTAACGGTGATGTCGGAGATAATAGAGATGAAGTGCCACTTCAACTTCCTCTTTTTCTTTCCAGACGGCGAGACTTATGATTTTTTCAAAGGTCTGGCGAATCCCCATGGAGAAAGAAGAAATCGCGGGAGATAAGGAAAGAAGTCCGATGAGAGAGACGCAGATGACAAGGCCGTTCACGCCCATCCTGAAGAGCTGTTGCCCAAAGGTTCGACTCATCGGTTTTAAAGAAACCGTCTTTGAACCCGAACCGGTGTCTTCTCCGCCGTCGGTCACACTTTTAAGCGGTTCTAAAGAAGGCTCGCCCGACGGATCCGAGCGATCAGTCAAATCCTCGCTTAAGGTCAGGGGCTCAATAAAATTCGCGTCAAAGAAAACCTCCTGGGATTCAAATTGATAGGACCCATTTTTTACCTCCAACAACCGAGAGATGGTTTCCTTCGTGATTTCTATAAAAGCCTTCCGGATTTCACCCGGGGAGACATACCCTAATTTTGACAAAACGATGGGCAAGGGTTTGTTCTTTTGTGCTTTCAGTGCAATGTTGAGCTGATCAATGGTCAACTTGCCGGTATGAACCAATCTGTTCCCAAGCGCTTCCTCCGGGTTCCCCTCGCTGCCACAAAGCACCTGGCCCTTTTTAAATTGGACGGACCATACCGGGGTCTCCTTTGTTCTTACCGTCAGGACGCCCTCTCGCTGCTGAAGAACAATTAACTGAAATACCTCGGGAATCCCCAGATCTTGAGTTGATCCCTCTAATGTCATCTCCGATGCCTCCGCATAAGAGGGAGGTTAAAAAATGAGACCCCGTACAAGAGAGTGATCCCTGGAATCGCCACGATCCAGGGCAAACCCGACAAGGGCCATGCCGTGGGAGGTAAAAGGATCTCTCCCAGGTAGATCCAACTCACCAGGAAATAAAAACAAAACATATAGACCATCCCGGAAGCGCTTTTTTTAAGCGTCAGATCCCCCCCTCCAGGAATCAGAAAGAAGAGATAAGAAGACCATGGAACCCGTTTACGCACAAAATTTAACTGCGTGTAGTCAATCTTCGAAAATTTCTGTTCGCATTTTTCACAGACGCTGTAACTAAGAATACGGTGTTCACACTGCCCGCAGACGGCGCGATGGCAAAGAAAACAGAACCACCCTTGATAGTACGGGGTGAGCAATAAAGAAGAAATCCCTACCAGAAAAAGGCCCGAGAGAGCGATCAATAAAATTTCACGAGAGGGCATGATCTCGCCGATGTTGGGGAGTTTCATCGGCCCATCCCCCGATAGGCGTCCAACATTCCATGCCGTCATCCATAAATCTTTTTTTGTAAAACGCTCTTCAACCACCGGAAATGCTGGAAACACCTCTATTCTCTTTTTATAGGCCCCAGCCGCTTGAGGATCCAGATTTTTTGCCAGGGCCTTGTAGGCATCTTTGAGGTACCGTCGATAGTCCTCCCTGAAAGCGGGCATTTGTTGAGAGACCTGACCGAGGTTATAGCTCGATGAGATGAGCTTGGGGGAATAGCGAAGCGCATCTTGATAGAATTGGATCGCCGTTTCCACCTTTCCACGATAAAAAAAGAGATTCCCCAGATTGTTCAAGATCAGGCCTGAACTGGGATAAAGCGCCAGGGCTTTGCGATAGTCCTCCTCTCCCCTCTCGGTATTTCCCTCCTGGATCTCGTAAGAAGCCCGTAAGGACAGCGCTTCCCAGCTTAAATCTGTCTCAACGGGTGTCGTGGAGACAGGATAGGACCAAATAAACTCCGACTGTTGATTCAGGACTAAAAGCCGGAGGGGGGTGGAATGTTTCGCGGAAAGCAACAGGGCCATCCCTGGAACCACCCAGGCCGATGCGCCAAGTCCAATCAAAAAAAAGACCACGATCCCTTTTTCCGTTTTTCGATAAAATCCCCAGAAAATAAAAAAACAAAAAATAAAAAACCAAAAAACAGACAGACCCAAAAAAAGCGGGACGGTTAAACTCATGGCCAAAATAAGACCACCCACCCCAGGGTGAAGCACCCCGCGTGACCACTCACGAAGCTGATGTGCCCAAAGTGGCCCCAGGGAAATAAGGGTGTAAACGGTAAAGGTCAGAAGAGATAAAAAAAAGCCCGTGATCATGAGCAGAAAAAATGTTCCCAATACAGAAAACAGCAACCAGAAATCATGAATAGAAAGAGAAATGCCAGTCAGGATTTCAGAAAGGGCGTGGCGAATGGACTCTGGGTTGTATTGATCTTTTTGCCAGATTATTTTTGAGATAAAAAAATGGGGCATGGGGGAGGCGGGCGAAAACCGGATCGCCTCCTCCCCGATTCGCAGGGCTTCTTCTAAAAAACCCTGATCAGACTGCTCCCTGGCCATCAGGAGAAGATAATTGGCGGCAAGATCCGAGCGCTCAAGACCCCGGTCGATTTTAAAAGTATCCAACGCCTTCGCATTCAGGATCTCATGAAAAGAACGCTCATGACGTAAGGCCTCATCGGGATTTTTCTTCTCTTTGGCATGCGCTGATGCGATGGGCACGAGAACAAACCATAGAATAAAGAACAGAGAAAGTGGCCGCATTACTTCTCAATTCCCTTTAAGATTCTACGGATATTTTCATGGTGTTGAATGTAAACCAGCGTGGAGATCGAACAAGAAAATAACAGGAAGATCGTTGAGGGATTAAACCAGTAGGCCAATAAGGGAAGGCTGGCAAACGCTGCAAGCGCCCCGACAGAAGAGGCCTTGCCGAGATAGATTCCAAGCAGCCATACGATGAGGGCAGAGAGGGCCATCGGGGGCATCAGCCCCAGAAAAACACCAAAACTTGTTGCCACCCCCTTCCCCCCTCTAAATTTCATAAAGACTGGAAAAAGGTGTCCTAAAATAGCCACCAATCCCACCAACAAGACCCCCTCTTCCCCAACGCGGATTCCTTGTGCAATAACCACAGGAACAGTTCCTTTCAGAATGTCACAGACCAATGTGAGAATGGCTTCCCGTTTCCCAACAACACGCCAGACGTTGGTGGCGCCGACATTACTGCTGCCGGCTTTCCTCGGATCAATCCCCCTCATTTTTTTCGAGATCAAAAGGCCTGCGGGAATCGATCCTAAAAGATAGCTCGCAATCAGAATGAGTGGTAACAGCGTCATCCCCCCCTTAATGATCCCTGATCTGGCCGCCGAATTTTATAAAATATTGTACGGCTGATACAATGGCCAGAATCATTGATATTGAAAGCAGGAATAAACCGGCACTCCGGGAAGAAAAGGGTGGCGAGTCGATCAAAATCAATAAAATTGCCACAATCTGAAGGAAAACTTTATATTTTCCAGTTTTCTCTGCGGCAATAACCACCCCGGATGACGCAGCGACAGCCCGAAACCCGGTTACGACAAACTCCCGCCCGACAATCACAATGGCCATCCATGCCGGTATTTGTTTTTCTCCAACCAACAGGATGAGCGCAGAAACGATCAGGAGTTTGTCGGCAATGGGATCCAAAATCTTGCCAAGCGTCGTCACTTCAGACCGGAGCCTTGCAAGGTACCCGTCCAGGATGTCCGTCAAGGAGGCCACGATGAAAATCATGGCAGAAATCATCGGCCCAACGGGGGAGGGTTGATAGAAAAAAAAGATAAAAAATGGAATCAGAAAAACACGCACCGCAGTCAGGAAAATGGGTAAATTCATGGCGTGGGTCTTGTCTGCCAACGTCGATGCATCCAGACCCATTGATCGGGGTACTGTTTAACCTGCGCTTCAATCATTTCAGTAAAACGTGCCGTATTGGTCTCGACATCTTTTTCATGATCCGAAGTCCGAATCAGCGAGATCGGCTTGTGAATGATAATCTGATGCTGGTCATTCGGAAGGCGCACAATGAACGCCATAATAACGGCGGCATGGCTCCGAAGAGCAAGGCGAGCCGCCCCGGCAGGGGTATTCGCCTTTTTGTTAAAGAAACTGATAAAAACACTGTCCACACGGGTGTCCTGATCAATGAGCAGCGCCAAGATTTCTTTTTTACGAAGAACGTTTAATATCTTGCGTGAAGAGGAAGGGCTCCCCCGACTAATCGTTTCAATCTTTAACTCGGACCGAAGACGAACCGTCCATTCATCCATGCGGGGATCGTAGAGGGGGGCGGCGATGACATGAAGGGGAAAGCCCCGCACCGCCAATCCAGCCCCCAGCAACTCCCAATTGCCCAGATGACCCGTAATCAGCAAGACCCCCCGGCCCATCTCCTGGGCCGCTTTCAGATACTCCTCCCCTTCTATGGAAACCAGGGTGGTTTTTTGATCTTCATTGAGGTGATAGAAATTTAAAATCTCAATCAACCCCTTTCCCAGATTCTGGAAATTTCTCTTGGCAATTCGCGTCAAGTCTTTTCTTGACGCAGGTTGCGAACCGTACGCAATACGCAAGTTCTCCAGAGCGCGCCCTCGCTCAATCGGCAACAAATAGAACATTAATTTTCCCATCCACCCCCCAAGACGCACGCCCAATCGCCAGGAGAGATGCTGCGTCATGAACGCCACCGATCGCAGGGCGAGAAACGTGACAAATCGCGCTATTTTCTTAGAGAGTTTCAAGGACTAACCCGCCCCCGATTTTAAGAGACGATGGAGATGAACGATCCCTTCCACCTCCCCGTCCGCGTTCGAGACGACCAGGGAAGTAATTGCGTATTCTTCCATGATCTGAATGGCCTGAGCGGCCAACGCCCCTTTGGAGATCATTTTTGGGTGAGGATTCATCACTTCTTTGGCAGGGCGTAAGAAAAGATCCGGGTTATTTTGATCCATCCCCTTAATCAGCCGGCGCAAGTCGCCATCCGTGATAATCCCCGCCAATTTGCCTTTCTGATTCAGAACCGTTGTCATCCCTAATTTTTTTTCAGTCATCTCAAGAACGACATCACGCATGATGGTTTCTTCTAAAACCTTCGGGATCGCTGCCCCGACATACATCGCATCCTCAACCCTCAAAAGAAGATTTCTTCCGAGGGTTCCTCCAGGATGGAAGAAGGCAAAATCTTCTTTACGAAACCCCTTTTTTTGAAGCAACGCCATGGCCAACGCATCTCCCATGGCAAGCGCCGCCGTGGTGCTGGCGGTCGGGGCAAGCCCCAGCGAACAGGCCTCTTCCCGTACGGAGACATCCAGAACCACATCGCTCACCCTGGCCAATGTTGAGCTGATATTTCCGGTCAGGGTAATCAGTTTTAAGCCAATCCGTTTAAAGGAAGGAAGAATTTGAAGGATTTCCCCGGTTTCCCCACTGTTGGAGATGGCGATAATGAGATCATTTCTTGAGATCATTCCGAGATCGCCATGGATCCCCTCTGCCGGGTGAAGGAAAAACGCGGGGGCCCCCGTGCTGGAGAAGGTTGACGCGATCTTCGCTCCAATCAAACCCGATTTCCCCATTCCCACCACCACCAGATGACCGCAACAGGATAAGCAGAGCAAAACCGCCTCTTCAAATGAGTGCCCCATTCTGGCGGCCACTTCAAGAAGCGCCTCCCCTTCCACCTTGAGCACCCGCTTCCCTTCCTCGATAATCATGAAAAACACCTTTCATCGTGCCGGAGAGAGCAACCCTTTCGATGATAAAAAACCGTCACCGATCCGCCCGCTTTGATCAAGGCACGCTCTGGATTAAACAACTGACTTGTCCTTGCAGGATCCCCTGATACGCTGAACCTCGGAAAGAAGCTGATCAAGGGCCTGAAGGTCAATCATGTTGGGACCGTCAGAGGGGGCCTCATCAGGTCGGGGATGCACCTCAAGAAAGAGACCATCACAGCCAATGGCCACTGCGGCGCGGCAAAGTGGCGCGACGAATTCACGCTGTCCAGAAGAAACGGTCCCTCCCCCGCCTGGCAACTGTACGCTGTGCGTTCCGTCAAAGATGACGGGACAGTCCCACTGCCTCATGATCACAAGCGAGCGCATGTCGCTGACCAGATTATTGTAACCAAAGGTGGTGCCGCGCTCGGTGAGCAGAATCTTTTTGTTCCCGGTCGTTCGGAGTTTTTCAACAACGTTGCCCATGTCCCAAGGCGCGAGAAACTGCCCTTTTTTTACATTCACGGCTTTTCCCGTTTCTCCGGCGGCAACCAAAAGATCGGTCTGGCGACAGAGAAAAGCGGGGATCTGGAGCACATCGAGCACATCTGCTGCGGCCCGGGCCTCCTCGGGTCCATGGATGTCCGATAAAACGGGGACCCCCAGACTTTCCTTGACCTTTTGAAGGACGCGAAGCCCTTGATCCATTCCCAGCCCTCGGAAAGATGAAAGCGCGCTCCGATTGGCTTTGTCGTAGGAGGACTTGAATATCCATGGAATTTGATGCGAGGCGGCAATTTTTGAGATCGCCTCGGCCGTTTTTAAGACCAACGCCTCGCTTTCAATCACACAGGGGCCCGCAATCAAAAAGAACGTGCCGCCCCCAATCGTTATTTTTCCAAGATCAATCGAAAAAGACATCTTCCTCTCGCCCCATCAGTTTGTTGAGGAAATAGATTTTGAGGTGCCACAGCCCTGTTTAAAAAAATCTTTAACGCAGTCGACCACATAGACCTGTTGCTCCCTCGAGAGCCCAGGATAGACTGGCAGGGCAATCGTCTCTCTTGCAGCCTTCTCCGCCTCGGGAAAATCCCCCTGCCGGTAGCCCAGAAACTTAAAACAGTCCTGAAGGTGAAAGGGAACCGGATAATAAACCCCCGTGGCAATCCCCACGCCCAGTAAGTGCTCTCGCAGGCGATCTCGATCCGGAACCCGAATGACAAACTGATTATAAGTATGAAAATGAGGAACAAATAGTTCGTATGCGGGCTTGGGAAGCATCAGCCCGACCTTTTCAACCAAACCACTTTCCTTGAAGAGAAGGATATATCTCTGCGCATTATTCTGTCGCTGTTCTGTCCAGACATCCAAGTGATCCAGCTTAACATTCAACACGGCGGCCTGAAGGGCATCCAATCGGAAGTTTCCCCCGATGATTCGGTGAGAACGGTTTTCTTGTGCGCCATGGTTTCTCATCAAGCGGACCCTCTCGGCAAGATCGGGATCGCTGGTCACCACCATGCCGCCATCCCCCAAGGCCCCCAGATTTTTGCTTGGAAAAAAAGAAAAACATCCCAGTGCGCCGAAGCTCCCCGCGCGATGTCCGTCCAGGTATTCCGCACCAATCGCCTGGGCGGCATCCTCCACCACCGGGAGGTGGTGCCTTTGCGCAATCTCTAAGATCGAATGCATCTCCGCGCACTGTCCAAAGAGATGAACCGGAAAAATGGCCCGAGTCCGAGGCGTAATCGCCCGTGCGATAAACGCGGGTTTCATGTTATACGTCGCAGGATCAATATCAACAAAGACAGGTCTTGCCCCCAAGCGTGTGATCACGCCCGCTGTTGCGAAAAAGGAATAGGGCGTGGTGATCACTTCGTCTCCCGGCTGTATCCCCAGTGCCATCAAGGAGACCAACAAGGCATCCGTCCCCGATGAAACACCAATGGCATAAGACACCCGGCAATAGCTGCTAATCCTTTCCTCCAGTTTCTGGACTTCGCTCCCGAGAATAAAGGCCTGACTTCTAAAGACCCCTTCAATGGCCTTTAAAATCTCCTCCTGGATGGGAGCGTGGTGAGCAGATAAATCCACCAATGGTACTTTCAACGCAAAGGCCCTCCCCGCCGTATCGTCCGACTGATGAGGGTATCCGATATGATAGCTCAAATCAAGATCCGGGATAAGACCAGAAAGTAGACGCTTTATCGCCGATCAGGCTGTTTGAAAGGGTTGCGAACCCTGCGAGGGTTCGCAACCCCTCCCCCGTTAAAAACGGGGGAGGGGTTCCTTGATTTAATTCACGTGGAATAGCAGAGCATCCCTGATCGCTCGGCAGGGACCGATTGAGGTCGAATTTTTACATCGAGAGAAATAAGGGGACGACTACACGATACCCAAAACGTCTTCTTCTCGGACCAGGAGAAGCTCTTCTCCCTCAAATTCAATCCTCCGGACGGCGTAGTCTTCATAAATAATTTTGTCCCCAGGTTGAAGGGAGGTTTTAACAAACTGACGTTTTTTTAGTTTCCCCTTTTTGTCTTTTTCTTCAACAAACCGTCCCCCTCCCACGGCAATGACCTGTCCCCCTTGTGACTT
>CAYRGU010000169.1:0-3708 GCA_964423845.1 uncultured Nitrospirota bacterium | reverse complement strand
CTATGGCGCAAGGTCGATCTTGCGCACCTCTCCCAATCGGGAAAGCGGCTGGTCATAACGGCTTTCGTCTCCCACGGCAAAGAGGATCATCCGATCCGGATGAAGGTATTGCCCCGCGACCCGCTGAATATCTTTCTGGGTCACCTTTTCAACCCGCTCCCGATAGCGATCGAGCGTCTCCGCAACAATGCCATAATAGGCAAACGACATCTGCCGGTTGACGATATGGGCCGGATCCGAGAAAGAGAAGATCAGGGAGTTCACCACCGACTCCTTGGCGAGACTCAACTCCTCTTCCGAAACCGGCTCGCTTCGGATCCTCTGAACATGCTCCATCAACAGGGAAATCGCCTGATAGGTGGTCTCCGACCGGGTCTCCGCATAAAGCCCAAACATTCCCCGCTCAAAATAACCCGGATGAAAGAGACTTCCCACGGAGTAGGCCAGCCCGCGCCCGGTCCGAATATCCCGAAAGAGACGGCTGGTAAAACCGCCTCCCCCTAAGATATCGTCCATAATCAGCAGGGCGTGGTAATCGGGGTTGTCCCGTTTAATCCCCAAATGTCCCATCCGAATCTGGGTCTGCGTCAGCGGGCGTGTCACCTGATAGATCCCCCCTCCCCGCTCTTCGACAGGGGTCACCGGCGGGAATTGCACCTGCCGCTTTTCCCAGCCGGAGAAGGCATTTTTAATCGCCCTCGTCATCTCCTTTTTATTAAAATCCCCCGTAATCCCCAGGAAAAGATGATTCGGGACGAAATAAGTCTGATGAAAGCGGATCAGATCGTCCCGTGTGATTGCCTGCAGGGTCGCCTCGGTCACCTCGCGGCCATAGGGATTCTCGGCCCCATAGATGAGCTTTCCAAACTCCCGCCGGGCGATTGCAGCCGGATGATCATTTTTTCGCCTCACGCGCTCCCTGGCGCTATTCACCGCGACCTTAAATTTCTCCTCGTCAAAAACAGGATGCATCAGCGTCTCGGCAAAGAGAGAAAGCCCCAAATCAAAATCTTTCGTGAGGACATCGAGCGACGCAACGCCAGCGTCCATGCCAACCCCTACCGATATCCGCGCCGCGATCTGATCCAGGAGCGCATCCATTTCGGCCCCGGAATGCTGCTTTGTCCCACCGGTTCGCATCACCTGTCCGGTGAGTCCAGCGAGGCCAATCTTCTCGGGAGGATCATAGATGCTGCCCGTCCGGATCATCGCGTCAATGTGAATCAGGGGGAGCTCATGATCCTCCATAAAATAAAGCGTGATGCCACTCGGCAAGGCCAACCTCTCCGACGGAGGAGGGATAAAGGAGGGCGATGGAAAGGTCATCTTCCTCGGATCCACCTGCTCTGCGGGAAGGCCCGAAATATGTCCGGCGTAAGAGACCCCGCAAAACAGCAGGGTCATCGCCACGATCAAACCGGTCCGCTTCATGGTTGCCCCTTCACGGTCGCTTTGTCGGGGGAGAGGTTCTGTTTCTCGGACATCCCTTGCGTCTTCACCAGCGTTGCCACTGTCCGGTTGCCCTTTGTGAAGTAGGCCTTTGCAACCCGCATCACCTCTTCACCGGTGACTTTCGAGACTGCCTCCCGATTTGAAAGAAGATATCGCCAACTCCCCGCCACCGCCTCAAAATAGGCGAGCTGGGACGCAAGCCCGCTATTCACACGAAGCGACCGGACCTGTGCGGCATCCAGGTTGGTGATCACCTTTTCCAACTCTTTTGGGGTCGGCGGCTCCCGTTTCATCCGCAAAAGCTCCGCATCAATCTCCGCCTCCAATTCAGCCGTCGTATGCGGGGCACGCGGCATGGCCGAAATAGCAAAGAGGTTTGGGAAACGGCCCCCCGGTGTGCCATTTTGCGTGGAGACGCCAATCGCCATTTTCTTCTCCTCCACCAGCGCCTTGTTCAGCCGGGAGCTTCTCCCCTCGGAAAGTAGCGCGTCGATCACATCAAACACCGCGTCATCCGGGTGATCTATCGCCGGCTTATGGTAGCCGATCACAATCTGGGGATGGGCATCGGCCTCCACCTCCACCCGACGCTCCCCCTGCTGGGGCGGCTCCACCGTCACCACCGCCGGCGGAATCGCCATCGCTGGAATCGGGCCAAAATATTGTTCAAGCAGCAAAATCACCTCCGCCGACTTAAAGTCGCCCACCATCGCGATCACCGTATTATTGGGACCGTAGTAAGCCTTAAAAAATTCTGCCGTTCGGGTGGCAGACAGCGCACGCAAGTCGGAAGGCCATCCCAAAGTGGGATAGGCATACGGATGGGCAATAAAAGCTGCCGCGAAAAAGGCCTCATAAAGCTGTCCCATCGGGTTCGTCTCCACCCGCATCCGCCGCTCTTCCAACACCACCTCTTTTTCCTTATAAAATTCGCGAAGGACCGAATGGGCCATCCGATCCGATTCGAGGGCCAGCCACAAAGGGAGACGGTTTGCGGGGAGGCTGACCGTATAGGAGGTCACGTCCCGGCCGGTCGTTGCGTTAAATCCCGTGGCGCCATGTCGGTTATAGATCTCCCCCAACTCATTGTTCACCACCCAGGTCCTCGCCTCTTTTTCAGTCGCCTCAAAGGCCTTCTTCGCTTCATGGAGATGTTCAGGATTCGGTTTCCCTGTTGCCAGATCAGCCTGATTCAGCCCGGCAACCTGTTTTTCCAACGCCTCCAAAACAGGCCGCTCTTTCTCATAGTCAAGCGTTCCCAACCGCTCGGTCCCCTTGAAGGCCATATGCTCATAGAGATGGGCAATCCCGGTGATCCCGTTGGTTTCGTTGACGGACCCGACCTTGTAGGTAATCTGGAAGGAAATCGTCGGCACCGTGTGTCTTTCTACCATCAGAACTTTCAGGCCGTTTGAAAGGGTGCGCTCGACGACACGATCCGAAAGGGACTGCGCCAAAACAGGCAAAACCAGCAGGGGGATCCCTGCCAGCGTCAGCGCCAGTCTGTACATCCATGGCCTACCCATTCTACTCCCCCATTTTAAACAAAAAGGCCCTTCAGGTCGGCAACCTCTTCCGCAAAAAAATCAGGAGCCGCCGCGCGAAGCGCCTCGGCGTCACCCAAACCATACCCCACGGCGCAGGTGAAGATGCCCGCCGCACGCGCCGCCTCAAGATCATTGAGAGAATCGCCAATCATCACCGCCTCTGTCTGCGGCACCTTCAGGGTCTCCAACACCTTGAGGATCATCTCGGGATGCGGCTTCAGATTGATCCCCATCTCGCCCCCCACAATCGGATCGAAGTCCTCGGTGAGGCCAAGGCCTTTGACGATTTCTCGGGTAAATAAAATCGGTTTATTCGTCACCATCGCCTTTTTCTTCGTGCGGAAATGGGCGAGCACCGCCTCCATCCCCGGATAGAGGCGGGTCTCATCCAGGAGATGCCTCAAATAATGCCCCTCAAAAATACGCAAAGCCCGATCCAGAAGATCCTGATCCTCGCGCTCCACCGCCTTTCGGATCAGGCGCCGAACGCCATCGCCCACATAGCTATAGATCAGCTCCACCGGCTTTTCGGGAAAGCCAATATCCCGAAAGGTCAGGTTCACCGCCTTCGCGATATCCCGCCTGGAATCAACAAGCGTGCCATCAAGGTCAAAAATCAGGAGGGTGACAGGATGCATGAATCTGTATGTAGCCCTTTATAATCCATTAAGATAACGACGATAACGCGTTCCGGGGATTATCCACGGGG
>CAYRGU010000168.1:0-3128 GCA_964423845.1 uncultured Nitrospirota bacterium | reverse complement strand
TTTGCCAGCAGCCCTAAAGGCATTCCCGACCACTATCTTCGTTACATCGAAAATCAGCTCCGCAAAAATTTTAACTTTACCGGCGCCCCGATTCGGATCCGCTTACGGGCAAGGACCTCCCTGCAACCGGGGTGAGGCTGTATCGCCAAGCGTCCCCGAACCTTGCCACCTCTAATCCGAACGCAAGGGGATTTTACGTATTGGGAGGTGCGCCCCTCGCGGGGCACGTTGCCCCTGCGAGGGGCGAGGTGTATTGATCCAAAACCGATCACTGATACGCTGACCACTTTTGGCGGTCTGCCCCTGGTGGTACAAACCTGTAAATCGCTTGGTTTGCCGCAAGCATCTCCACCTGAACCGGCGTGGAAACGATCAAGTAAAATGGGCCCACCGCGTTGCCATACAAGACCCGGCTT
The DNA here is from genome assembly GCA_964423845.1 of uncultured Nitrospirota bacterium. Classification (GTDB taxonomy): domain Bacteria; phylum Nitrospirota; class Nitrospiria; order SBBL01; family SBBT01; genus CAYRGU01. Next base: position 2,712 of record CAYRGU010000168.1, on the reverse strand, counting down.
GGTCAAATTCTGATGGCATCGTCGCTGTCCAGATTTCGGGGGCCACTCCAAAATCACTTGCATTTAGTTCATATTTATGTGAACTTATATTTATGAGAACTGTAGACTTCTACGCGACAAGCTCCGGCCGGTCGCCTGTCGAGGAATTTCTCGATTCGTTAACAGACCAACAAGCAAAGAAAGTTGTTTGGGTTCTTCGCCTTGTTGAGCGTCTCGACATTGTTCCGACACAATACTTCAAGAAGCTGATTGGAGCAGAGGATATCTGGGAAATACGTGTACAGTTTGGCGGCAACATTTTCCGTTTATTGGGGTTTTTCGAGCAGAAGAACCTTGTGATACTCACGCACGGTTTTGTGAAGAAGACACAAAAAACACCCCTACAGGATATTATGCTTGCCAAACAACGGAAACGAGATTATCTGCAAAGGAGGAACGTGTCATGAGTGACTTGGAGCAGTACATTACAAAACGCAAAAAACGAGCCCCGCAGTTTGCGAAGGATTTCGAGTCCGGCTACCAGGCGTTTGCATTCGGTATCATGCTGAAACAGGCTAGGAAAAACGCAGGGGTCACGCAAGAGACGATCGCAAAACGCTTACGGACGAAAAAATCCGCGATTTCCCGGATTGAAAACCATGCCGCTGACATTTGCCTTTCAACCCTTGAACGCTACGCGATTGCCCTCGGCAAGAAGCTGCGCGTAGAACTTGTTGGCTGAGACTGGCTACCGATTCGGCTGGGGCATTGGATTGAGGCGGTGGGTCTTTTGCCTACTGTGATCTGATCGATTATTTTGCGTACCGTTTTTATCCCGGCAGTCGGCCTCCGACCTGTTCTTCCCGTTGAGTCTACCGGTCCGTTCAGACAGGCCGATTCACACCCTCATGAAGCTTAGTAGGGGCGCACGGACGTGCGCCCCTACGCTGGAAGATCCTGATGCAGGCTTATCCACTTATTGTCTGGATTTGGGGCCACCTGAACATCTTGCATTTTTGCCGGTATTTGTGGTACAAACCCCGCAGTTTAAGTCTGCTTATTCGGGGAGTGGGCGTTTTTTGCCCACTTTTTTGTTTTGAGCCCTTGATACGATTGATACCCTCGATACGAGGGATGTCCCGGGGGAGGCGTCAAGTACGGTCATGAATCAGAGCGCTGTTGTGGATCAGATCAAGAAGATCGGTGAGCCGATTTTCTTGTCCCTGGGCCTCCGCTGTGTGGAAATCATCTATTCCGGCCCCCGGCAGGGAGGCTCCCTCAAGGTTTTTCTTGATAAAGAGGGCGGAATCACGTTAGAGGATTGCGCGCGGGTAAGCCGTTCTCTGGGGACAGCCCTTGATGTGGCGGATCTGATCCCTTACCGCTACACGCTGGAGGTCTCCTCTCCCGGTCTGGATCGAGAACGGTCCGGGGTCGATGGTTGCCAACCTTAGGGGTCTACTTTTTTCTTAAAATTTCAAGGAGTTCACCATGAATCGCGATTTGCTGTCTGTCATTGATCAGATTGGGAGAGAGAAGGGGATCAAGGGGCAGGTCATTATCAGCGCGCTGGAGTCGGCCATTCTGACAGCGGCCAAAAAAAAATATGGGGCTGCGGAAAACATTCAGGTCAAGATAGACACCCAAACCGGGGAGATTGAGGTGATCTGTCTTAAAAAGATTGTTGAACGGGTCGAGAACCCCCAAGGAGAAATTTCTCTCGAAGAGGCGAAACAGGTGGATGACGCCGCAGACCTGGGCGATGAGATTGGCTGTTTGGTTGAGACCGCCGATTTTGGCCGCATTGCCGCCCAGACGGCGAAACAGGTGATCTTTCAGCGGGTTCGTGAGGCGGAGTGGGAATCGGTCTATCGAGAGTACTCGGTCCGACAGGGGGAGCTGATAAGCGGCGTGGTCATGGGACAGGAGCGGAAAAATTACATTGTTGAGTTGGGGAAGACCGAAGCGCTCCTCCCCTATAAAGAACAGGTGCCCGGAGAAAACTATCGACGGGGAGACCGAATCCGAGCCTATCTTTTAGAGGTGTTGCCCTTTTCAAAAGGGCCTCAAATCGTCCTCTCCCGCACCCATCCCCAGTTTGTGTCCAGACTATTTGAGATGGAGGTCCCCGAAATTTCGGCGGGCGTGGTGCAGATTAAGGGCGTGGTTCGAGAACCGGGAGATCGGGCAAAAATTGCCGTCTATTCCAAGGATGCCGCAGTGGATCCCGTCGGGGCGTGTGTTGGGGTCAGGGGATGCCGTGTGCAGGCGGTGGTTCGGGAGGTAAAAGGGGAGAAGATTGACATCGTCACCTGGACGGATAACCCGCGAACCTTTATCGGAGAATCTTTAAGCCCCGCAGTGGTCGAGAAGGTCGGCGTGAATGAGGCCGAACGGTCCGCCATGGTGGTGGTCTCGGAGCAACAGCTTTCTCTGGCCATCGGGAAAAAGGGTCAAAATGTTCGATTGGCCGCTAAACTGACCGGGTGGAAGATTGATTTAATTAACCAGGTGGAGTACGAAAAAGAGCGGGCCAGGGAACGGGAGCAGGAGATTGCTGCGGCGATCGCCCATGAGCAAAAGCTGCAGGAAGCCCAGGCGCAGCAGGCGGAACGGTTGCGGGAGCCGGCTGCCGAGCCAGAAGCCTTGAATCCCCAGGGAGAGGGAACCACAGCGGACCCAATCAGTCCGTAAGGCGTTCGAGCGGGGTCATTGGCCCCGGCGGAGATCGCA
>CAYRGU010000167.1:0-32253 GCA_964423845.1 uncultured Nitrospirota bacterium | reverse complement strand
ATACCGGCCGCAGTTTTACTTAAGGACGACGGATGTGACGGGTGTGGCGAAGCTTGCGGAAGGGGTTGAGATGGTGATGCCTGGGGACAACGTGACGATGGAAGTGGATTTAATCATGCCGATTGCGATGACGGAGGGGCTTCGTTTTGCGATTCGTGAAGGAGGTCGTACGGTCGGCGCAGGCGTCATCACCAAGGTCATTAAGTAGGGAGTGCTGGACAGAGCACCCCGCGCGCGGGATCTTGCGTGCGAGGGGGAGGCTCCCATCTGGCTTTACCGCGATACGGAAGAGTAAAACGAAGGGGTTGAGACAATGCGAGAAACTGTGACCATGGCTTGCACCGCCTGTAAAAGAAAAAATTACACGACGATGAAAAATAAGAGAAATACGCCAGATCGGCTTGAGCTTCAAAAATACTGTCGCTTCTGCAAGAAACAGGTGAATCACAAAGAGGAAAAGTAGTTTTTGTCGTGTGTTGATAGGCCAGTAGCTCCAATTGGTTAGAGCGGCGGTCTCCAAAACCGCATGTTGTGGGTTCGACTCCCGCCTGGCCTGCCAGTGGGTGTTGGTTTAGAGTGGGGAGAAGCGATCAGCGGGCAGATCCCGCGTGAGGGGGGGCGACCCCTGCCGAGGGGTGACGTAAGTCCCTCGGTGTGTTGACAGGTTTAGTTTCTGGGGTTGCTTCGTGATAAGGCGTTGGATTCAACAGATTAAAGAGGCATTTAGAGATTTTAAGAATGAAATGGGAAAGGTGACTTTTCCAAATCGGGAGGAAACGCTTGGCTCAACAACGGTGGTGGTTGTTCTGACGCTGTTAATCTCCGTTTTTTTGACCGTGGTGGATATTATTTTAGTGCGCCTGCTTGGTTTTGTGATTTAACTTGAATGAGCCGTTAGAAATTCTAAAAAGAGTTGGCTTTTAGTTTAGGAGTGGTGAATGGAAAAAAATTGGTATGTTATTCATACCTATTCCGGATTTGAGGGGCGGGTGAAAGCAAGTCTTGAGGAACGGGTTAAGGCGCTGGGCCTTGAAGAGAAGGTGGGAAATTTTCTGGTGCCTACCGAGGAGGTTGTTGAAATTAAGGAAGGAAAGAAGCGGGTTTCTACGAGAAAGTTTTTTCCGGGATATGTTTTGGCGGAGATGAGTCTGGATGAGGAACTTCAGCAGTTGGTGAGAAGTATCCCGAAAGTAACCGGTTTTTTGGGGGGAGGTGAATCGCCCACGCCGCTTTCTCCGCAGGAGGTTCAGACACTTCTTAAACAGGTCGATGAGGGGGTGACCCCTCGCTCGGAAAGCAGCCAGTATGAGAAGGGGGATCGCGTCAGAATCGTGAGCGGGCCCTTTTTGGGATTCAATGGGGTTGCCGATGAAGTGGACCCAGATCATAGTAAACTCAAGGTTCTGGTGAGCATCTTTGGCCGTTCTACCCCCGTCGAGCTTACCTTTAATCAGGTTGAGAAAATCTAAGTTGGGGCTTGGGGCGATTTTTCCCTGTAAAGGGAAGGGTTTGATTTTTTAATATTTTTTGGATAGAATCGCCGTTTGTTTTTAAGAGAGATTTAAGAAAGAATGAATTTTTCGGGATGCGGCTTGAAAAGACAATTGAAAAGACAATTGAAAAAACAAGGCGTTTGTAGAGACCTCTGTTTGCACGGACAGCGATAAAGGAGCGTTTGTATGGCGAAAGAAATAAAGGCGATGGTGAAGCTCCAGGTTCCGGCCGGTAAGGCGAATCCTGCCCCACCCGTGGGCCCTGCTTTGGGCCAGCATGGGGTCAACATCATGGAGTTCTGTAAAGCCTTTAACGCGAAGACGCAGGGGCAGGAGGGAACAATTATCCCTGCCGTGATTACCGTCTACTCCGATCGATCCTTTACATTCATTACGAAGAGTCCCCCGGCGTCTGATTTGCTCAAGAAGGCGGCCGGAATTATTAAAGGTTCTGGTACGCCGCATAAAGAGAAGGTCGGGAAGGTGACCCCTCTTCAGATAGAGGAAATTGCCCGGACCAAAATGCAAGACCTCAATGCGATTGATCTTCCCGGGGCACGGAAAATTGTGGAGGGGACGGCGCGAAGCATGGGAATTCAAATCAGCGAGATGTAGGAGAGAGAGTATGGGGAAGAAGTATAGCGCGGCGGCGGCGAAGGTTGAGGTTCGGCCCTATCCACTGAAAGCGGCGATTGGTTTGGTTAAAGAAATCAAGTATGCCAGCTTTGATGAGAGTGTGGATATGGTCTTTCGTCTGGGTGTGGATCCCAAGCATTCGGATCAGATGGTGCGCGGGTCGGTGGTCTTGCCCCATGGGACGGGAAAAGTGGTTCGCATTTTGGTCTTTGCAAAGGGGGAAAAGGAGAAAGAGGCCAGTCAAGCGGGCGCGGATTATGTCGGTCTTGATGAATACATCGAGAGAATTAACAAGGGGTGGTTGGAGTTTGATGCGGTAGTTGCCACCCCAGATTTGATGGGGACGGTCGGAAAACTGGGGAAGGTGTTGGGACCGAGAGGGCTGATGCCGAATCCAAAAACAGGCACCGTGACCTTTGATGTCGCAAAGGCGATTAAGGAAATCCGCCAGGGCCGTGTCGAGTACCGCGTTGATAAGGCGGGGATTGTTCATGTGTCAGTGGGGCGTGTTTCGTTCAGCACGGAACAACTCTTTGAGAATGCCGAGGTGGTGACACAATCCATTGTGAAAGGCAAGCCGTCTTCGTCCAAGGGGAAATACATGAAAAGTGTGAGTGTCTCGACGACGATGGGCCCGGGGGTGATTGTTGAGATGGGGGCGCTTCGAGGGGATAGCGAGGCATCGTCTTGAAAAGATCGCGTCGCACTATCCTGTTTTCAGCTTCTCTCACAGGACTGGCGCGTCAGCGACCATATTTAACGAATCTCACATTGGGAAAGCGATGAAGAAAGCAGAGAAGGAGAGTGCTGTTTTAGAGCTCCGCGAGAAGTTTACGCGGGCCAGAGTGGTTGTTCTGGCCGATTTTTCAGGAATGAGCGTTGGGGAACTTCAGGAGGCGAAGGGCCACGCTCGGCAGGGGACCTGTGATCTCAAAGTCGTTAAAAATACGGTGGCCATCCGTGCCTCGGTGGGGACGATATTAGAGAAGGTTGCCGTTCATTTCGCTGGACCAACGGCGGTGATTTTCGGATATGGGGATCCAATCCTCCCGGCCAAGGCGATCAAAATCCTTTCCGAAAAGCAGAAAAAGCTGAAAATTAAGGTGGGTATTTTGGAAAATCGGGTGGTTGACCTTTCCGATTTCAAAAAAATTGCACAGCTTCCACAGAAGCCGGTATTGTTGGGGCAGTTGGTTCTCCGATTAAAATCTCCTCTCGCGGGTTTGCACGGGAGTTTGTCGGGTCTGTTGAATCAGTTGGTCTGCGTATTGCAGGCGGCCCACGAGAAGCGTTCAAGCGCGTAATCACTGTTTAAAATGATCTGTATTGCCCCATTGTCGTGACCATGGTTCTGTTTAATTCTAAATAAAATAAGGAGAAAAAATGGCGAATATGACTGAAGAAATAGAGTTGACCAATGAGCAGATATTAAAAGCCGTCGAGAAGATGCCCGTTCTTCAACTGTCCGACCTGATCAAGATGGTAGAGGTCCGCTTTGGCGTTTCTGCCTCGGCACCTGTTGCCATGGTCGCAGCGTCCTCTTCGGGGGGTGGGGGTGAAGCCGCGCCCGTTGTGGAGGAGAAGACTGCGTTTGATGTCATCTTGACCGAGGCGGGGGATAAGAAAATTCAGGTCATTAAAGTTGTCCGTGAACTGACCAGTCTTGGATTGAAAGAGGCCAAAGATTTGGTTGAAGCAGCCCCCAAGGCAGTGAAGACGGGTCTTGCCAAAGAGGAAGCGGAGGCGATGAAGAAGAAGCTTGAAGAGTCCGGTGCGAAGGTTGAGATTAAGTAGGTCGAAGCCAACCCGTATTAAATGATTTGCGACTTGTTATACCACTCGCAAAACAGACCAAGGAAAAAGGTTTGGGCGTCACGATGCAGACGCTATCCCTATCGGCTTAGGGGCCTCGGCGGCCTGGATCGGCCCGTGGAGGATTGCAGGGGGACTTTTTAGTCCCCTGTGGTGAGAAGGTCGTGATCGTTTATCGATAGAGTAGCGATAGAGTAGCGATAGAGTAGATAGATTGACAGCCTGTTGGGTTTTTCATTTTACCCCTTATTCGAGGAGTTAAGATGTCTTCTTCAGTAGACCAAGGTATTCGGATCAGGAAAGATTTTTCAAAAATAAAGACTCAAATCAGTGTCCCAGATCTGATCGAAATCCAGAAGCGTTCTTATGAGCGTTTTCTCCAGAAAGCAGTTCCTCCAGGACAGCGGGACGAGGCGGGGTTGCAGGCCGCCTTTGTGAGCATCTTTCCCATTCCCGATTACAATGATACCGCCCTCATTGAGTTTCTCGACTATGTCATTGGCGATCCGAAGTATGATGTTCAGGAATGTTTTGAACATGGCATGACCTACGGCGCGCCGTTAAAGATTCACGTTCGGCTTGTGGTGTGGGAGAAGGGGGGGGCCTCTGGCGCGAAGAAGGTTCGTGATGTTCGGGAGCAGGAGGTCTACGTTGGTGAGATTCCCCTGATGACCGAAAATGGTACTTTCATGGTGAATGGAACCGAACGGGTGGTGGTGAGTCAGATTCAACGATCTCCCGGGGCGTCCTTCGCCAATGACAAAGGGAAGACCCATCCCAGCGGAAAAGTGCTTTATTCGGCAAGAATCATCCCCTATCGAGGGTCATGGCTTGATTTTGAGTTTGACGTGAAAGATATTCTCTATGTTCGGGTCGATCGAAAGAGGAAGATGCCGATGACCATCCTCCTGAAGGCCTTCATGCAAAAAGGGGTTGTTGGGAAAGTGGAGCGCTATTCTCTCTCGGGCCGGGATGGAAAAATAGAGGGGCAGAATCCAGACGAAGTGATCTTGAAGATGTTTTATCCGATTGAGGAAGTGCGGGTTACTGATTCGGGATTTTATCGCAGGCTGAACCCTGAAATTCATGTGGGGGTGGCGGCTCCTATGGCCTTCTCGGACAAAAAAGGGAAAGATCTGTTGGTGAAAGAGGGGGCCAAGCTGACCAAGGGAATTATTCGTCGGATGCAGGCCGAAGGGATTGAAGAGATTGCTTATGCTCAAGGGGATTTGGTCGGAAGGGCCACCTTGAATGATGTCATTCACCCGGAAACTGGCGAAGTTTTATTGGAGGGCAACCATCTTCTGACCGAGGAGATTTTGCGAAAGATTTCCGAGTCGGGGCTTCAATCGTTAAAGCTCCTCTACATTGACAACATTCAGATCCTCTCCACAATTCGGGACACCTTGGCCATGGAAAAGGTCTCCTCTCCGGATGAAGCGATGGTGGAGGTCTACAAACGTTTAAGGCCGGGGGAGATCCCGTCGATGCAGGCGGCGCGGACGCTTTTTGACAATCTCTTTTACAATCCCAAGCGGTATGATTTATCCCAGGTGGGGCGGCTCAAGCTCAATAAGAAGCTGGACCTGCACGAGCCGTTGGATAAAAGAACGCTGACCGATCGTGACCTGGTCGAGGTGGTTCGTTATCTGGTCGGTCTTCGGGTTGGCAAGGGTGAACTTGATGACATCGATCATCTGGGAAATCGGCGAGTCCGTTCCGTGGGAGAGCTTCTGGAGAATCAATTCCGGATTGGCTTGGTCCGCATGGAGCGGACGATCAAGGAGCGGATGAATCTTCTTGATCTGGAAACGGCGCTTCCCAATGATTTAATCAATGCCAAACCGGTGATCGCGGCGGTCAAAGAGTTTTTCGGAAGCAGCCAATTGTCGCAGTTTATGGATCAGACCAATCCTTTGGCCGAGATTACGCATAAACGGCGTTTGTCCGCGCTCGGGGTGGGGGGATTAACCCGGGAAAGGGCCGGTTTTGAGGTTCGGGATGTCCATCCCAGCCACTATGGTCGTATCTGTCCGATCGAAACGCCCGAAGGGCCAAACATCGGTCTCATCACCTCTCTTGCGACCTACGCGCGTGTCAACGAGTTTGGGTTTATTGAATCCCCCTATCGAAAAGTGGTGAAGGGGCGGGTGACCAATGAGATTGAATTTGTGTCGGCCATTGACGGCGATAAACATGTGATTGCCCAGGTGAATACGCCCGTGGATAGCCAGGGAAAGCTTCAGGGGGAGTTTGTGACGGCCCGTCATATGAGTGACTTTGTCTCGGTCTTTCCGGATCGGATTGAATACATGGACGTCTCCCCAAAACAGTTGGTGAGCGTGGCGACGGCGCTGATTCCCTTCCTTGAAAATGACGATGCCAATCGTGCCTTGATGGGATCAAACATGCAGCGACAGGCGGTCCCCTTGCTTGTCTCCGAGGCCCCGCTCGTCGGAACGGGGGTGGAGGGAATTGTGGCCCGAGACTCCGGCTATGTCGTGCTGGCGCGACGGGATGGCGTGGTGGAAAGTGTGGATGCCATGCGTATTGCGATCAAGGTGGAGTTGACCCGTAAAGAAAAACAGAAGGTGGAAGAGGACCCGGATGTTGCCCTGGATGTTTACCCTCTCATCAAAATGCAACGATCAAACCAGAGTACCTGTATTAACCAGAGGCCCATGGTGGTTCTGGGGCAACGGGTGAAGAAGGGGGATCTTTTGGCGGATGGCCCTGCCATTGATCGTGGGGAACTTGCCTTGGGGCGCAATATCGTCGTTGCCTTCATGCCTTGGGGTGGGTACAACTACGAAGATGCGATTATTCTCTCGGAAAGGCTTGTGAAAGGAGACCATTTTACCTCCATCCATATCGAGGAGTTTGATCTGGAGGCCAGAAATACAAAAATGGGGGACGAAGAGATTACCCGTGATATTCCAAGCGTGAGTGAAGAGGCCTTAATCAATCTGGATGAGTCTGGGATCATCCGGATCGGCGCGGAGGTGAAACAGGGAGATATCCTGGTGGGGAAGGTCACGCCAAAAGGTGAGACGCAACTGACCCCTGAAGAGAAGTTGTTGCGGGCTATTTTTGGGGAAAAAGCGGGAGATGTGAAAGACGCTTCGCTCTACGTTCCTCCGGGGATTGATGGGGTGGTGGTGAATGTTCGTATCTTCTCGCGTAAGAGTGTTGAAAAAGATGACCGGGCCAAGAGCATTGAGAGTGAAGACCGTGTTCGTCTACAACGAAATCATCAGGATGAGCTGGGGATCATCGAAGAGGAGAAATTCAAAAAAATACGGAAACTTCTTCTGGGGCAGGCGGTTTCCGTGGATATTCTCGATCCGGAGTCGTGCGATATTCTCCTGAAGAAGAAGCAGAAGCTGACCCGGGAAGTGTTGGATCAGCTCCCCAACGAGTCGCTTCGAAATATCGTTCTCAATGAAGACGTGGAGCAGGAAAAAATAGATCGTATCGATGCCTTTACCAAGGAGCAGATTGATATCTTGCAAACCATCTATGATGAAAAGGCGGGGCGTTTACGCCGAGGAGATGAACTCCCACCGGGTGTGATCAAGATGGTGAAGGTGTTCGTCGCGATGAAGCGTAAGATTCAGGTGGGGGACAAAATGGCGGGCCGTCATGGCAATAAGGGGGTGATCTCCCGGATTCTGCCAGAAGAGGATATGCCGTATCTTGCGGATGGCACCCCCGTCGAGATGATCTTGAATCCGCTCGGCGTTCCTTCCCGAATGAATGTGGGACAGATCCTGGAGACCCACTTGGGGTGGGCGGCCAAGGCGCTTGGAATTCATGTCGCAAGTCCCGTGTTTGACGGCGCCTCCGAGCTTGAAATCAAGGAAATGCTGCGAAGCGCGAACCTCTCTGATTCTGGGCAGACGACACTTTATGATGGCAGGACGGGGGAGCCTTTTGACCGTCCCGTGACGGTTGGGGTGATGTACATGTTAAAGCTGCATCACATTGTGGACGACAAGATTCACGCGCGTTCGATTGGCCCCTATTCACTCGTCACGCAACAACCCTTGGGTGGGAAGGCCCAGTTTGGTGGCCAGCGCCTTGGGGAGATGGAGGTCTGGGCCCTTCAAGCCTATGGTGCGGCGTCTATTCTTCAGGAATTTCTCACCGTCAAGTCAGATGATGTTTCGGGACGCTCCCGGATGTACGAAGCGATTGTGAAGGGAGAGCACTTCCTGGAGCCGGGTCTTCCGGAATCATTTAATGTGTTGATCAAGGAGCTTCAAAGTCTGGGTCTGGATATTGAGTTAATCCAGAAGAAAAATTAGCCGCAGGTTTTGTCGGAGGATTTATGGAGACAATGAGCAAGGTGGGGGTGGGAGCGGCGAGCCGACTCTTTGAACGTTCTAAAGAGCAGGTTTCTTTCGATGCGATTCGGATTCGGATGGCTTCTCCAGAGAAGATTCGCTCCTGGTCGTATGGAGAGGTTAAAAAACCAGAGACGATTAATTATCGTTCGTTCAAGCCGGAACGGGATGGTCTCTTCTGTGCCAGAATTTTCGGGCCGACCAAAGATTGGGAGTGCAACTGCGGAAAATACAAACGGATGAAGCACCGCGGGATTGTTTGTGACAAGTGCGGTGTGGAAGTGATTCAATCAAAAGTCCGCCGGGAGAGAATGGGGCATATCGAGCTGGCCTCCCCGGTGGCTCATATCTGGTTTCTCAAAGGATTGCCCAGTCGCATTGGAATTTTACTCGATATGACCCTCAAACAACTGGAGCGAATCCTCTATTTTGAAAACTATGTCGTGACGGACCCGAAAAAGACCCCTCTGAAGGAGAAGGAAGTCCTTGCCGAAGAGCGGTATCGGGCCTTGGTAAAAGAACATGGTGTGGGGTCTTTTCGGGCGGAAATGGGCGCGGAAGCGATTCGAGACCTTCTCCTGAAAATTGATCTCCCAAAACTTTGGGAAGAGTTGCGTGGCGCGGCCCAGCAGAATGTTTCTGCTGCGATGAAGAAGAAGTTGATAAAACGGCTTCGGGTGGTCGAAGCATTTCACAAATCCGGGAATAAGCCGGAGTGGATGATCATGGATATTATCCCGGTTCTGCCTCCTGATTTAAGACCTCTGGTTCCCCTGGATGGGGGGCGATTTGCCACCTCCGACTTGAATGATCTCTACCGGCGGGTCATTAATCGAAACAACCGGCTGAAGCGTCTGATGGAGCTGAAGGCCCCGTCCGTGATTATTCGAAATGAAAAGCGAATGCTGCAGGAGTCGGTGGACGCCCTGTTTGACAACGGGCGCCGTGGCCGGGTGATTCGGGGGCAGAACAAGCGGCCGTTGAAGTCGCTTTCCGATATGCTCAAGGGCAAGCAGGGACGTTTCCGTCAGAACTTGTTGGGGAAGCGTGTGGATTACTCCGGACGTTCCGTGATTGTGGTGGGACCCGAGCTGAAACTGCATCAATGCGGGTTGCCGAAGAAGATGGCATTGGAGTTATTTAAGCCGTTTATTTTTAATAAGCTTGAGCAGCGTGGTGAGGCGACGACGATCAAGATGGCCAAGAAAATTGTTGAGCAGGAGAAGCCGGAGGTATGGGATGTTCTCGATGAGGTTGTTCGTGAACATCCGGTGCTTCTCAACCGGGCTCCGACGTTGCACCGTCTGGGTATTCAAGCCTTTGATATTGTCCTTGTGGATGGAAAGGCCATTCGGTTGCATCCCCTGGTTTGTGCCGCTTTTAACGCCGACTTCGATGGGGATCAGATGGCGGTACATATTCCCCTTTCGGTTGAGGCGCAGCTTGAGGCACGCATTCTGATGATGTCGGTCAATAACGTCTTATCTCCGGCAAATGGAAAGCCGATTATGGTGCCCTCCCAGGATATGGTCCTCGGATGTTACTGGTTGACGAAGGAGCGTGCGGGTGCCAAAGGAGAAGGAATGTTCTTTTCCAATCCCGCCGAGGTTCGGATTGCCTACGACCAGAAAGAAGTGGAAGAGCATGCTCGGATCAAGGTCAGGATTAACCAGGAGCGGATTGAGACGACTGTGGGGCGTGTTTTAATGAGTGAGATCCTCCCCGAAGCCATTTCTTTTTCGACCGTGAATCGTGTTTTGTCGAAAAAGGAATTGGTCAAACTGATTGACCGAATCTACCGGGATTCTGGGCATGCGGAAACGGTTATTTTTCTGGATCGCGTGAAGGATCTGGGGTATTTCTATGCCACGAAGGCAGGCATTTCTATTTGCATTGATGACATGCATATCCCCACCCGAAAAGATGTTTTGATTGATGCGGCCAAACAGGATGTGTCGGAAGTTGAAAGGCAATATGCCGAGGGATTGATTACGGATGGCGAGCGCTACAACAAGGTGGTGGATGTCTGGGCCCATGTGACAGAGGTTGTGGCCAATGAGATGATGAAGGAGTTAGGGGACGAAGAGGAGGAGGCCAAGAAGGGGGCGGGTCGAGGGAAAGAGGCGCCCCACTTTAACTCTATTTATATGATGGCGGAGTCGGGTGCGCGCGGGAGTACCCAGCAGATCCGACAGTTGGGTGGCATGCGAGGCCTGATGGCCAAGCCCTCCGGCGCAATTATTGAGACGCCAATTACCGCGAATTTTCGAGAGGGGCTGACTGTTTTACAGTATTTTATCTCGACCCATGGCGCGAGAAAGGGTCTGGCGGATACTGCGTTGAAGACGGCAAACTCCGGTTACCTGACGCGGCGGCTTGTTGACATCTCCCAGGATGTGATTGTGCGGAGTGCTGATTGTGGCACCCATGATGGGATTACGGTGTCGGCTCTGGTCGAGGGGGGGGAGGTGATCGAGCCATTGGAAGAGCGTCTTTTAGGGAGAATTTCTGCGGAAAATATTCTGGATCCGGTGACGGGCGAGGTGGTCTGTCCGGTGAACGTGGAATTGGATGAAAAGCGGTCTCAACTGGTCATTGATGCTGGAATTGATCGCGTGAAAATACGGTCTGTCTTGACCTGTCAATTGTCCGTGGGGATCTGTGCCCAGTGTTATGGACGAGATTTGGGGCGAGGTCGCCTTGTGGATCTGGGGGAGACTGTGGGCGTGATTGCGGCGCAGTCGATTGGAGAGCCGGGGACCCAGCTGACGATGAGAACCTTTCATATCGGTGGAACGGCCAGCAAGGTGATTGCGCAGACGGTTCTGGAGGCGCGGACCTCTGGGACATTGAAATACCTCAATTTAAATACCGTCAAAAACAAAGAAGGCGATATGGTGGCGATGAACCGAAATGGGAAGATCGCGATTTATGATGGGACGGGCCGTGAGAAAGAGAAATACTCCGTGGTGTATGGTGCCAAATTAAAGGTGAAGCCAGGCGATTCTGTCGATGCAGGGCAAAAATTGGTCGAGTGGGATCCTTATTCTCTCGCTATCCTGACCGAGGTGGGCGGAAAGGTCGCGCTGGGGGATGTGATTGAGGGCCAGACCATGCGGGAGGAGGTGGATGAGGTGACCGGGCTTTCCAGGAAGGTCGTCGTTGACCATCCCAGCTCGAATTTAAGACCTCGTATTTCTATCAAGGACACCTCCGGTAAAACGGCAAAAACAGCCTCGTCAAGCGCCGTGGCGCGCTATGTTTTGCCGGCTGGCGCGCATATCCTGGTTGAAAAGGGACAAGAGGTTTATCCGGGAGACATTCTCGCAAAAATCCCACGGGAAACCACGAAGACGAAGGATATTACGGGAGGGTTGCCACGCGTCGCGGAATTATTTGAAGCCAGAAAACCGAAGGAGCAGGCGGTGATTTCTGAAATTGACGGAATCGTGGAGTATGGCGGTTTTGTGAAGGGGATGAGAAAGGTCATCGTGAAAAATGAGATGGGCGATGCCCGCGAATATTTCATCCCGAAGGGAAAGCATGTCAATGTCCATGAGGGAGACTGGGTCCATGCCGGGGAACTGCTGATGGATGGCTCGGCCAATCCCCATGATATTCTGGCGGTGTTGGGGCCGAAGGAACTCCAGAAGTATCTGGTGGACGAGGTTCAACAGGTTTATCGTCTTCAGGGGGTTGGCATCAATGACAAGCATATTGAGGTGATTGTCCGTCAGATGTTACGGAAGGTACAAATTGAGGATTCGGGAGATACGGAATTTCTCATTGGCGCGCAGATTGATCGGTTTGTATTTGAAGCGGAAAATGAGCGGGTGATGGCCCAAAGTGGAAGGCCCGCAGCCGGGAAGCCGATCTTGTTGGGGATTACGAAGGCCGCGCTTTCGACGGAAAGTTTCATCTCTGCGGCCTCTTTCCAGGAGACGACACGGGTCTTAACCGAGGCCGCTGTCTGTGGAAAAGTCGATCATCTACTTGGTCTGAAAGAAAATGTGATTGTCGGACGCCTTATTCCTGCAGGGACGGGCCTTGCACAATATCGCGACGTATTTGTTCGGGTGCCTTCATCCGGAGAAGTCTCTGAAGTGGAGCCCGTGAAGGGGTAGGTCACGAGCCGCCTGTTGGCCTTACTGGGTCTCACAGGGGGCGGCGATTGTTTCCCCTTTCGGGTTTCGGTATAATGCGCCCGCAATTTTAAGGGTCGGGGTTCTATGACAGGGCAACGGATTCTTCTTGCGGATGAAACGCCGTTAAGAACGATAGAAGACTATTTGTCCCGGGGTGGGTTCTGTGCTTTAAGGAAGGCCCTTTCAATGACTCCCATGGGGGTTATTGATGAAATCAAGCGCGCCAATTTGCGGGGACGGGGTGGCGCGGGATTCCCAACCGGTATTAAGTGGGATGGGGTTTACAAAAAAACGGCGGATGCCCTTGGTTTCCCCGCAAAAAAAGTCCTGGTCTGTAACTCTTCTGAAGGAGAACCTGGCACCTACAAAGACCGCTATCTCATTAAGAAAAATCCCTATACCCTCATTGAGGGGATGGCCATTGCCTCCTATGCCATTGGTACGGTTAGAAATGTGATCTGCATTAAAGGCATTTTCAAGAGGGAGGTTGCCATCCTTGAACGGGCGATTGCAGAGTGTGTAGAGGCCGGGTATCTTGGCGAAAATATTCTGGGCAGTGGCCGGGACATGGCCTTGGAGATCTGTCTGGGGCCGGATTCTTATCTTCTGGGTGAGGATCGGGCGATGCTGGAGGTGATTGAGGGGAAACCAGCGTGGCCTCGCGCAAAGGGGATGATCCCGGTGGACTATGGTGTTTTTGGCCAGCCGACGGTGGTCAACAATGTTGAGACCCTCTCTACGGTGCCGCATATTCTTGCCAAGGGGGCTGACTGGTTTAAATCGATTGGAACGGCCGATACATCGGGGACGATGATCTTTACCTTGACGGGGGATGTGAATCGGCCGGGGATGTATGAGCTTCCGATGGGGACACCTCTTCGCACGCTGATTGAGGTCTGTGGCGGGGGGACGCGGTTAGACCGTCATGTCAAAGCGGTTTTTTCGGGTCCCACCAACGCGGTCATCCCGGAAAGCAAACTGGATACGCCACTCGATTTCGGGTCGATGCGTAAAATCCCTTCAGGGTTGGGCTCCGGCGGATTTATTGTCTATGACAACACGGCCTGTATCCTCAAGGCGGGTTTAAATTTTTCACGGTTTCTGGCCATTGAATCGTGTGGGCAATGTCTTTCCTGTAAGACGGGTACGGGGCGAATTACGCGGCGTCTTGAATTGCTGGAATCCGGGAAGGCCACCGAGGAAGATGCGCTGGCCATCATGGACGACTGTCAGCATATCAAGGGGCAGGGACGTTGCTTTCTCATTACGGAAGAGGGGGTGGAGATTAACAGCATTTTCTACCACTTTCCCGAAGATGTGCAGGAGCATATCGAGTACGGCTGCCTTAAAGATCGTCACCTGGTCATGCCAAAGATCAAAGATTTTGATGAAGCGACACATACCTTTATCTTTGACGAGGCCTACTACGATCGAAGCTTCGCCGAGGGGCGGTACATCATCTATCCCACCGTCGTCTGACCTCCCCCCTGATCCAGTCCATTCAGATTCCTCGTTCTTGAGGGCTTTTTTGAAGAGGCTTCCTTTTTTTAAGATAGAAATATTGCCGCGAAATATTCTGCTTTTAGGCGTCATTTTTACTGGTTTTGTCGGCATTATCCCGCCTGATGTCGCAAGGGGATCTACCCATCTTGACTCCCCGGGGGGCACGGTTTCCCAGCAGACCTCGATCGATATTTACGATAAAACCGTGGGGCCTGTCTCTGGCCCGCCGGCGCCAAAGATGCGCTACCCTGAAAGTTACCAGGCCAAGGGGCTCTCTCTTCCCTGGGGCATTGATGGGCGTCAGCTTCTGTGGGTTTTTATTCAACAGCACTTTTTCTTTGGCAGCTTTATCCTGGGTATTCCGATGATTGCCTGGATGCTTGAGTGTTTCAGCCACTTCCGTCGGCGGGATCATCCAGAGGAATCTGTACGACAGGATCGTCTGGCAAAAGAGATCATGCGGATTGGGCTCCCGTTTTATCCCTGGACGGTTTTTCTGGGAGGGATTCTTCTTGTCGCATTTATTTTGATGTATGCGGATTTTTTCAAGTATATGTCCCAGATTTTCAGGCCTGTTGTCATTGGATATGCGGCTTGTTTTTTGATTGAGAGCCTTCTCCTTTATGCCTATACGTTGACCTGGGATCGATGGCGCTCCGGCAATGACAAGTGGCATCACTTAACCTTGGGCGCGTTGACCGTGACGAACGGGGTCCTCATCATTGCACTGGCCAACGCCTGGATGTCGTTCATGATGTCTCCGGCCGGGGTAGATAAGCAGGGACAGTACCTTGGAAGTATCCTGGCGGTGGTTCAGACCCCGTTTTGGAGCCCGCTCAATGTGCACCGCATCCTGGCCAGTATCATGTTCAGCGGGGCGGTCATTGCCGCGTATGCGGCGTATCGTTTCCTTGTGACGACAGATCACGAGAAGAAGGCGCATTACGACTGGATGGGGCATGTTGCCATCATGATTGCGATTGTGAATCTTTTCCTGCTCCCGTTTGCCGGCTATTGGTTTGCCAAGGTTGTTTTCATCTTCAGGCAGCGGATGGGCATGACGCTTATGGGGGGAGAGATGAGCTGGCCGTTTGTGATTCAGGCCATGCTCATTGGCCTTATTTTCATGACAGTGACGCACTACCTTTGGAAGGGAATGGCGCGTATGCCAGGATCGATACGCTACGCTCACTTTGCGAAGTACCTTCTCCTGATCCTCTTTGTTTCGTTCATGATCTGGACGACACCCCATACCCTCCCGGCAAGTGGACGTGAATTGGGTGTGATGGGCGGGGCCCAGCATCCGGTGGTCGGAAACTATGGCACGATGGCCGCAAAGAATACCGCCATTAACACAATGATTCTCGCTTTTGGCGCCTGTCTCCTCATTTTTAAGCGATGCAACAGGCAGATCGAGGTGTCCTGGTCCCGTGTTGGGAATATGGCAATGGGGGTCCTTTTCCTGGGGGCGGAAGCGAATATCATTGCTCTCGGCATCTATGGCCATTTTGTGCCGGCCAGGGTGCGTGTTGGATTGGCCCTGCCCCAGTTTATGACGGTCGTGACGGCGTTGATCATTGGGGCGCTTCTGAACTGGCGCATGTTGAATCGGTCACGGATACTGGGCCCGATTCAATGGGGAAGGCTTCCTGTCTCCGGGGCCATCTCTTTGTTTGTTCTGGCGGGGCTGATTACGATGACGATGGCGCTGATGGGATATATCCGGTCCTCCGTGCGGCTCTCTTTTCATATCACGGAGATTATGGAGGATGTGACCCCTTGGGCGCACACCCTCGATCTGACCCATGCGGTCTACATGGTGTTGATGAATGTGGCCATTTTCTGGGTCCTGGCCGCTGCGGTTTTTTGGATGGGACGTGCCTCGCTTGTCTCGCATCGATCCATTCAGGAATCGGAAGAGAGGACCCAATCCAAGGAACCGATTCCCTCTTAACGCCTGTTAGCCTCTCGGGACATCACCAAAGAGCGGTTTTACTTTGTGCCAGTCTTGAGCATGAACACTCAATGGACGGACGACAAACTCTACAAACGATACGCCCTGACGAAGGACGAAATTGCCTTCATCGAATCCATGGTCCGTCCGATGGAGGCGAACGATGAGTAAGCCGAAGAGCAGAGTCTCTGCGGCGAAGCCGGGCGCGCTCTTCGACCGCATCGTCACGATCCTCGAACAGGCGCGGGGCAACGTCGTCCGGGCGGTCAACACGAACATGGTGCTGGCCTACTGGCTGATCGGGCGGGAGATCGTGGAGGCGCTTCAGGGCGGCAAAGGCAGGGCGAAGTATGGCAAGCAGGTCATCGAAGACCTTTCGGCACGACTGACGGAACGCTATGGACAAGGGTTTTCCGAGCGCAATCTGCAATGGTTCAGGCAGTTCTATCAGGTTTATAGAGAAAGGGTTGTAATTTCGCACCCATTGGGTGCGAAATTTGGGGCGCTTCAGAATCCGAACCCAGCGGGTGCGGAATCTTCCGGTGAGGCAATTCTCTACCCACTGGGAAAAGAATTGGCGGCCCCCAAAAAAAGCGTCCCGGCGGGTAGCCAATTGACACAAGGCTTCTCCCCGCAACTCTCCTGGTCGCATTACCGTGCGCTACTACGGGTGGAGAATGTCGAAGTGCGGGATTTCTACGAGCGGGAGGCGGTCGCCGGCGGATGGGACAAGCGGACGCTGGAGCGGCAAATTCAGTCCCTCTATTACGAGCGTATTCTGAAGAGCCACAGGCCGCAGAAGATGCTGGCGGAGGGCCGGAATCTGCCTGTCGCCGCCTCGCCCGCAGCCGATGAATTGAAGAACCCGTATGTGTTGGAGTTCCTGGGACTGCCGGACGTGGCGGCGTTTCACGAGTCGGACCTGGAGCGGGCCATTATCACTCACTTACAGCGCTTCCTGCTGGAGCTCGGCAACGGCTTCGCCTTTGTCGCCCGGCAGAAGCATATCCGCATCGAAGAGCAGGACCGCTACATTGACCTGGTCTTCTATCACTGCCGGTTGAAGTTCTACCTGCTGATCGATCTCAAGGTGGGCGAGTTGACGCACGCGGGTGTCGGGCAGATGGACGGCTATGTGCGGATGTACGACGGCCTGTTCACCGCGCCGGACGACAACCCGACGATCGGTCTGATCCTCTGCACGGAGAAGAACGAGACCGTGGCGCGTTACTCGGTGTTGAACGACCGCAAACAGATTTTCGCCTCCAAATACATGCTCTGCCTGCCCTCGGAAGAACAGCTCCGGCGGGAAGTCGAGAAAGAGCGGCGGCTGATCGAGGCGGCACGGGAGGATCGCGCCCATGAGTAACGACAAAACCCTGCCCGTTCAATTCGAGAATCACAACATCCGCCGCATCTACGACGAGAAGACCAAAACATGGTTGTTCTCGGTCGTGGACATCGTTGGGGCACTGATTCAGCAGCCGGATTTTCAGGCCGCGCGTAACTACTGGAAGGTCATGAAAAACCGGCTCAAGAAGGAGGGGAGCGAGTCGGTTACAAAATGTAACCGACTGAAACTGCCCGCCGCTGACGGCAAATCGTATCTCACTGATGTCGCCAGCCCAGAAACTCTGCTCCGACTCGTGCAGAGCGTGCCCAGCCCCAAGGCCGAGCCAATTAAACTCTGGCTCGCCAAGGTAGGCTACGAGCGGATGCAGGAAATGACCGACCCCGCCCGCGCCTTGGATCGCGCCCGCGAAACCTGGCAAAAGCACGGCCGCAGCGAAAAATGGATTCAGCAACGCATGACCTGGCAGGAGACTCGCAACAAGCTCACCGACTACTGGGCCGATCACGACATCAAAAAGGGCGAAGAATACGCCACCCTCGTTGCGGCCCGGTAAGCCGCCGGTGCAAAGCGCGTGGGAAGAGGACCTGAAGTGTCACGTGGACTTCAAGGGTTGGCAGTTCATCTCGCCCGGCGGTTTGTCCTACGAGGCGGCTGACAGGAAGAAATCGATAGTTTGTTTCGGATCGTTTCAAGATTCCCTGGTTGGAAAGGCCTATAGATCGGATTGTACGACACCGTGTTGAGCCGTAACGACTATCAGGCGACTTTCGTCAATGAGGCGGTCAAAGCTTACGACGGCACGAGGTGAACCCAGAGGAGCGGGCGAACAACCGGTTGCAGCGGACGGTCCTCGCCCTGCGGGTGCGGCCCGCCGATGAACCGGGGGTCGATATGCGTCCCGATCTTTTAGAGATCTATCACCGGCTTTATGAGCACTTTGGCCCCCAGCATTGGTGGCCGGCTGAATCCCCATTTGAAATGATTGTGGGTGCGATACTCACCCAGAATACCTCCTGGAGCAATGTTGAAAAAGCATTGATACCGCTTCGAGAGCGGGGGCTTCTAATCCCCTTATCGTTACATACGATCTCCGAAGCGGAACTGGCACGGCTGATTCGGCCCTGCGGTTTTTTTAACATCAAGGCAAAACGACTCAAGGAGATGGTCCGTTTTATTTTCCAGGAGTATGGCGGATCGCTTGAGAGGATGTTTTCTGAAAAGAGGGATCGCTTGCGGGGGAAGCTCCTGGCTGTGAAGGGGATTGGGCCGGAGACAGCCGATTCGATTCTTCTCTATGGTGGGAATTTTCCGATTTTTGTCGTGGATGCCTACACCCGCCGCATCTTCTCACGACATGGGCTCATCGGTGAAGTGCTGACCTATCCACAGATCCAGGCGTATTTTATGGGACATCTGCCGGAAGAGGTCCCGTTGTATAACGAGTACCATGCGCTGATTGTGAAAACGGCAAAGGTATTTTGCAAGACCCTCCCAGATTGTGCCCATTGTCCTTTGGGCTATCTCATGGAGGGGCGACCAGCCCATGAGGATGAGTCTGACGGTATCATTCGGATATAATGTTTCTCCTTGATGGAGCGAAAATGGGGCATCAATCCGCTCAATTCCCTTGACACCCTCAAAATAGATATGGTACACATCCTCCGCCCAACCTGTAAGGCTGTAAAGAGTAGCGAAGGGACGTCAGTTAGTTCGTGTTGGCTTAACAAAACATCTGTTTTGAAACGAGAGGGGTATCTAAGATGAAGAGTAGTTTCGTGAGGTTGTTAGGGGTTGTTTTGATCGCTGCGGGATTGTCGGCCTGCTATGGCAAGCCTGCAGAAGCGCCAAAGGCCGAAGCGGTTCCAGAAGTTGCGGCACCTGCTGCGGCGGTTCCTGCTGCGCCAGAGGGTGCACCTGTTGCGCCTGAAGCGGCACCTGCGGCACCTGCTGCACCTGAAGCAGCACCTGCGCACTAAGTTTATGAGGTGTTTAGAGGGCCTGCTGTAAAAACAGCAGGCCCTTGTTTTGTTTTAGCGGGTTATTGAAAAACGCACTGTTCAGCAACCGTAATCCATGCACGGATAGGTCGGCTCCTGGTGACGCTGAAATCGTGATGCCGGGTCAGTGGCGTGTCTGTCTTATTGTCTTGACTGTCACGACGGGAGACTTATAGAATGAGCCCGGCTGTGGATAGGAACCCCAAATGATACAGGGATTAAGAGAAAAATTTGATCGTGTGTTCAGTAGTATCCGGGGGAGAGGTCTCCTGACTCCGGAAATGATTGAGCAGACGTTGAAGGAGATGCGAATCGCCCTGTTGGAGGCGGATGTCCATTATAAAGTGGTCAACGACTTTGTCGAGTCGGTGCGTCAAAAAGCGAGTAAGAATGAGGTTTTAGAAGGATTGGCGCCAAGCCAGCAAGTCGTTCAACTGGTCTGGAAAGAGTTGGTTCAGTTGCTGGGGGGGGGCGATGCCCCGATGGCCCTTTCTTCTGTCCCGACGATTGTTATGCTGGTGGGGTTGCAGGGGTCTGGGAAGACAACCACGGCAGGAAAACTGGCTAAACTTTACAAGGAAAAGGGAAAGCGTGTCATGCTCGTTGCTGCCGATTTGTGTCGTCCTGCTGCGGTGGATCAATTACGAGTGATCGGTGAAAGGATGGGTGTCCCTGTTTTTTTGCCGGAGTCGGAAAAAGACCCCGTGGTCGTGGCTTCTCAAGCCGTTGCTGCGGGGAGAACCCAAGGGATTGACCTTCTCCTCATCGATACTGCGGGTCGGCATGAACTTAACGAAGCGTTGTTAGAAGAATTGGTTCGGATAAAGCGAGAGGTTGGCCCCCATCAGATCTTGTTTATTGCGGATGCCCTTGCGGGTCAGGTCGCGGTTCAGCTTGCGCAGGCGTTTCATCATAAAATTGGCTTGACGGGTGTCATTTTAACGAAAACTGAAGGGGATGCGCGGGGGGGGGCGGCTTTATCTATTCGTCTGGTTTCTGGCGTTCCGATTCGGTTTATCGGGACGGGGGAGAAATTGGATGCCCTGGAGATTTTTTATCCCGACCGAATCGCCTCTCGAATCCTGGGGATGGGAGATATGGCCTCGCTTCTTGATTTGGCCGGAGAAAATCCCCCCTCGCTCGTGAACCGAAAGGAGAAGAAAGGCGCGCTCTCTCTTGATGATTTCAGGATTCAGTTAAAACAATTTCGCGGGATGGGCCGTTTGGAAAAAGTTTTGGGGATGATCCCGGGATTTGATGCCACGGCTGTGAGGGCCAATCCGGAACAGATGGAACGTGAGATGAAGCAGATCGAGGCGATGACTTCCTCGATGACGTGTGAGGAACGAGAAAATCCATCCATTATTAATGGTAATCGGCGTTTAAGAATTGCTCGAGGAAGCGGGACATCCGTTCAGCAGATCAACCGGTTTCTCAAGCAATTTGATCAGGCCAAAAAAATGTTTAAGCAGCTTTCGGAAGGCAAAATGAAGGGGTGGGGCCGGATGATGGTCCCCCGGTGAGTCTAAATTGGTGTAAGATTTTTTAGGAGGAAATAAGTCGTGGCAGTGAAGATTCGGTTAACGCGGATAGGAAAGCATAAGCGCCCTTTTTATCGGGTGATTGTGAAAGAGGCGAGATCTCCCAGGGATGGAAAATTTGTAGAAAATCTTGGGACCTATGATCCCTTGGTGAGCGAGAATGGCGTGAATTTGAAGGAGGACAGGATTCTTTACTGGATCGGCCAGGGGGCTGAAGTCTCGGGGACGATGGCCAGTATTTTGAAGAAACGTCCGTTCTTCAAAAAGACAGAGGGCGGATCTTCACAGTAGGTGAATGAGGAGGCAGATGGGTGGTCTCATGAGGGGGCTGGATGCCCAGGCCCTACTCTCCCTGCCAATGGAGGGGTTGCCGGATGAAGGAGCTCATAGAGTATATCGCCAAGTCGCTTGTGGATCGGCCCGAGAGTGTTTCGGTGAAGGAGACCGAAGGGGAGAAAGCGACGATCATCGAGTTGAGGGTGGCCCAGGGGGATTTGGGGAAAGTGATCGGTAAGCAGGGGAAAACGGCGCGCTCGATGCGGACGATTTTGAACGCCGCCGGAACCAAAATTGGGAAACGGTGTGTGCTTGAAATCCTGGAATAGTTGGAATAGAAGGTGGACGACGGGTGGGTCCAAAAGAGGATCGCGTGTGAAGGGTGGGATTTCCAATGAGATGTGACGTCATTACGCTGTTTCCAGAAATGATTGTTGCGGCGCTTGGAGAGAGCATTCTGAAACGGGCCCAGCAAGCAGGTTTTTTTGAGGTTTGTGTCCGTCCTTTGCGTGAATTTACCTCTGACAAACACCACATTGTGGATGATGCCCCCTATGGCGGAGGGCCTGGGATGGTTTTGAAGCCGGGGCCGATTTTCTCCGCCCTCGATCAGATTGTTGCCGAGCGAGGAGATGTCCGTGTGATCATTCCTTCGCCGCAGGGGAAGTTATTCGATCACAAAATGGCCGGTGACTTCTCAAGAGAGAGTCGGAGCCTGGTTTTTGTTTGTGGACATTATGAGGGGATTGATGCCCGGGTTGTTGAAGGATTGCACGCCGAAGAGGTCTCTGTAGGGGACTATATATTGACCGGTGGAGAGTTGGCTGCGTTGGTCATGATTGACGCGTCAGCGCGGTTTCTTCCCGGGGTTTTGGGGGATGTGGATTCGCTTCAAGAGGAGTCGTTTTCCGCTTCTTTGCTGGAGTATCCGCACTATACCAGACCGGACGAGTTTAGGGGGATGCGTGTCCCGGATGTTTTGAAATCGGGCAATCATCGGGCGATCCGTTTATGGAGGCGTCAGCAGTCTGTTTTAAACACGTTGCGCAAGCGTCCGGATCTCCTTAGAGAGGCTGTCTTGACGGAGGAAGAGAGAGAATGGATGAACCGTCTGGCTCACTCGGCTCAAGAGGGATAGGAGGGGGTCATTTTCATAGACCGTTGGGCTGTCAGGATGTCAGCCGAAGGGGTTGGTGCCTGTCTCGGGCATGGGGGGATCGGTGATCAGCGGATTACATGGAACGTATAAGGAGATAGAATAAATGGATCGCTTGGCGTGTATTGAGAAATCATTGTTACGGGAAAAGTTACCGCAGGTGAGCATTGGGGATACGGTGCGGGTGCACCTCAAGATTGTTGAGGGAGAGAAGGAGAGGATTCAGGTTTATGAAGGGGTCGTGATCCGGCGGAAAGGCTCACAGCATCGGGAGACCTTTACGGTGCGTAAGATTTCTTTGGGCATCGGGGTCGAAAGAATTTTCCCGCTGCATTCGCCTCTCATTGCAAAAATTGAGGTCATGCGTCACGGGAGAGTGCGCCGCGCCAAGCTTTACTATCTGCGACAGAGGAAGGGACGGTCTGCCCGTATTGCTGAAAAGGCGAGGTCTGTCCCCAAGCCTCCCTCCCCCGCAAAAGTGGCCTCCACAGAGGCCCCTGCCCAAGTGACCTCATAGTTGACTGGAGATTGGGGTGCGTCCTCGTCAGGACAGGGAAGCCCCTTCAGAGGCTGCGATCACCTCTTTTGAACGGGAGCTGTCTCATCGAGGATATCACGCCGTTTGTGGTGTTGATGAGGTCGGTCGGGGCGCTCTGGCCGGACCGGTTGTCGCGGCTGCGGTGATTTTGCCAGACGGGTTTTTCATGCCTGGGGTTCGTGATTCGAAGCGGCTGACCCCTCTCGCGCGTGAATCGCTGTTCGGTCCCCTGGTTCAGCAGGCCCTCTCTTTTGGCATTGGGCGTGTTGAATGTGACCTGATTGATCAAATCAACATTCGGCAAGCCACGCTTCTTGCCATGAAGCAGGCGGTCGAACAACTCAAAATTCGTCCAGACTACCTCCTTGTCGATGCCCTGACGATTCCTGGCGTTCAGATTGAACAAAGGGCAATTATTCATGGGGATGATCGTTCGATTTCCATCGCCGCTGCGTCCATTATTGCCAAGGTCATACGGGACCGGTTGATGTCTGCCTATCACCTGCAATTTCCTGCGTATCAGTTCCCTCTTCATAAGGGATACGGAACGGCGCAACATCTCTCTGTCCTGAAAGAAAAAGGGCCTTGTCCCATTCATCGCAAAACCTTTCGGGGGGTGATGAATTGACTGGGACAGAGGGGGAGAATCTTGCCGCCGCGTTCTTGACGAAGAAAGGGTATCGGCTCCTTGAAAGGAACTATAGAACCTCTTTCGGCGAAATTGATATGATCGCGCAGGAAGCGGAGACGTTGGTGTTCGTGGAGGTGAAGGCCCGTTCCACCAGGGGCTTTGGTCTTCCTTACGAGGCGGTGGATCGGCGGAAGCAGGGGAAAATGAGTCGGGTTGCCCTGGCCTATTTGAGTTGGAAGCGGATTGAAAATTGTCCCTGTCGCTTTGATGTGGTTTCAATCATCAACGATGCGGGCCATATTGAGATTACGCTTTTCAGAAATGCTTTTGAATGGGTCTGCGAAAGTTCTTGCCGTTGAAGGGTCTCTTGTCACCAAGAAGACTCCCCCCCCTCTCTCTCTGGCAGGGTCGAGATGATTGAGATGTTTCACGTCTATAAATATCGGGCCAAAAATCAACCGGTTCTTGAGGATATTAATTTAAAAATTGAAAAGGGGGAGTTTGTTTTTTTTGTGGGGGCGAGTGGCGCGGGGAAGTCGATGTTGTTAAAGCTGATCTCTTGCGAAGAACGTGTGGACCAGGGACAGATTGTCGTCGAAGGAAAGAATGTTTCCCGGCTGTCCCCCGCACAGATCCCCTATTTTAGAAGAAACTTTGGTTTTGTATTTCAGGATTTAAATCTGATTCAGCGTAAGACGGTTTATGAGAATATCACCCTTCCCATGGAGATTTTGGGGGCCGCCCCGGATGAAATGAAACGGCGTGTGGAGGAGATATTGAAAATGTTTAAGCTGGAACCGTTAAGAGAGCGGCGCCCCGCGACGCTTTCCTTGGGGGAGCGGCAGCGTGTTGCCATTGCGCGGGCCTTTGTGAATCGGCCAGCCTTCTTGTTGGCAGATGAGCCGACCGGTTATCTGGATGAATCGACCTCCCAGGAGATTGTCGAGCTTTTTAAGAACGCACACTCGAGCGGGGCCACGGTGATGATTTCCACGCACCGTCGGGATTTGTTGGCTAAAACTTCCAGGCGGACCATTTTTTTAAAACAGGGGCGGGTTATCTCGGAGGGGAGGCCGGTATGAGGCGGTTGATTTATTTTGTCCGCGCTGCCCTCAATAATATTCGCAGGAATAAGGTGATGTCTTTTTTTCTTCTGGCCTCCCTAAGCCTGACGTTAATGTTGTTTGGCCTCTTCCTTCTGATCTACGATAATGTGCAGGGTTTTATTACTTCTGTCCAGGAGGATGTGCAGTTCAGCGTCTACCTGAAGGACGCTGTCACCGAAAATGAGATCCGGCAGATTAAAGAGCAACTTTCCGTGGAAAAAGGGGTGTTGTCCTTTCGTTATCTCTCCAAAAAGGAGGCGATGATCCTGTTTCAAAAAGAGTTTCAGGATGGGGCATTGCTTAAAGACCTGGGGGTGAATCCTCTCCCGGCTTCTCTGGAGGTGAAGGTCAGGTCGGAGTATCAGGATCCTCAAAAACTCTCCAGGCTTGTCGGGCGGTTCCATCAGTTTCCTGGGGTTGAAGAGGTTCAGTATGGCGCGGAGTGGTTGCAGAACTTGAACGCAATCCTGGAAATTTTGAAAATTGTAGGCATTGGGGCGGGCGTCCTCCTGTCAGTGACTGTGATTGCGATTGTTTCCAATACGGTTCGCCTCCACATGCTGGGCCGCAGAGAAGAGATTGAGATCATGAAATTGCTCGGGGCGACGCATCACTTCATCAAGATGCCTTTTTTTCTTGAGGGGATGTTGATGGGGCTTTTGAGCGGGCTTTGTTCTGTGGGGCTGCTGTTTGCCGTCTATCGTGCTTTTCATCTGTTGCTCCGAGTGGTGGGGGGAATGATGGGGGGGCTCTTGAATGTCCATTTTCTGGGGCCTTCTCTCGTTTTTGGATTGATCCTTGTGGGGGGTGTTCTGGGGGGAATGGGGAGCTTCATCTCGCTTTCCCGCCTACTGAAAATTCATGCGGTGCGTTAGCAAGAGGGCAAAACAGGCGTATCGACTCATCGTGTTGATCCTTTTGCCCCTACAGATTTTTGTTTTTGTCCCGGCATCCGGAAAAAAAGTCTGGGCCGCAGGACCCGATAAGCAGGCGATCGTCAATGAACAAATTAAAAAAGCGCGGACAGATTTAGAGCGGTTAAAACGGGAGACTGAAGGCAAGAGAAAGAAAAACAGCGAGTCAAAAAAAAAAGAGGAGTCCATCCTTTCCCTCCTGGAGTCTATGGACCATCGCTTAAAAGCCCTCCGACAGGAGGCCGACGCCATGGACTTGAGGGTTAAAAAGGAAGAAGACGAAATCAGTGAATTAACCGGGGTCATTAAGGGCTTGAGGGGAAGTATTCAGGGGAAAAAAGAGATTATTTCCGTGCGGGTTCGGGCCCTGTATCGGGAAAAGAAAAATGGAGGCGTTGCGGTCTTGTTGGCATCGCGCGATTACCCGGATTTTTTAAGACGGTTTTATTATTTGAATGTTGTTGCAAAGAAGGAAAGTGCGCTGCTGGCCCTGTTTAGGGGACAGCACCGCCAACTCGAGGAGAAGGGCCAGCGTCTGCTGACAACCAAACGACAGCTTGAGCATGAACAAGAGTCCCTCGCACAGAAACTCGCAGAGATCCGTTCTGAAAAAAAGGGGAAAGATCTCCTTCTCGCGCGTGTGCGTAACGAACAGGTCTATCATGAGAAGGCCTTGGCGGAACTGGATGAATCGGGGCTTCATCTCCAGGCGATGCTTAAGCGACTGGAAGGGGAAAAGGCCCGGACGAAGCGCCCCGCCACGGAGCGGTTTTTCCTTGAGAAGGGCCGTCTGATCTGGCCGAATGAGGGGGAGGTGGTTGCGCTGTTTGGACGCCAGAAGCATCCGAAGTTTGACACCTACGTTTACCGCCGAGGGATTGAGATTGCGCCCTCGAAGGGGGATCAGGTCCGGGCGATTTACGATGGGGGCGTGATCTATGCCGATTGGTTCAAAGGGTACGGGATGGTCGTGATTGTGGATCATGGGGAAAATTATTATTCCATGTATGCACATCTGGCCAAGTTATTTGTGACCGTGGGAGATCGCGCTTTCAAGAATAAAACAGTTGGATTGGTGGGAGAGACCGGACTGTCCAAGGGGAATCATCTTTACTTTGAAATTCGGTATCAGGGGGAACCGTTGGACCCTTTGGCCTGGTTACAAAAAAAACGTTAATCTGTTAGGGGGACGGAATATGAGCATCAGTTGGCGGAAGCGGATAGCCCTTTTCTCTGGGATCATTCTCGTCTTCCTCATGACGGGTATTTTTGTCGGAGGGAAGGTTGGAGAGAAGGTTTCTGCGGAGGGCAATGGTTACGAAGACCTCAAGATTTTTACAGAGGTTTATGCCACGCTCCAGAAAAGTTATGTGGAATCGGTTAAACCTAAGGAGTTGGTTTATGGGGCGATTAAAGGAATGCTCAATACCCTGGATGCCCACTCCGCGTTCATGCCACCCGATGTTTACAAGGAAGTTCAAGTGGATACCAAAGGGGAGTTTGGGGGCCTGGGGATTCATGTGGGGGTTCGTCAGGGCAAGCTGGTGGTGATCTCGCCCATCGAAGGAACGCCGGCAGACCAGGCAGGGATTAAGCCGGGAGATCTGATTCTCAAGGTGGATGACTATCTTTTGACGAAAGAGACGCCCCTGATGGATGCCATCAACAAGATGAGAGGTGGGGTCGGGAGTAAAGTGACCCTGACGATTCAGCGGGGACAGGAGGCTGATCCGCGGGTGTTTCCTTTGACGAGGGAGACGATTCGGATTAAAAGTGTCAAGTCGAAGATGTTGGAAACGGGTATTGGCTATGTCCGTGTTTCACAGTTTCAGGAACAGACGGCGGCTGATTTGGCGAAAGAGGTGGCCCAGTTACGTCAGTCGGAGATGCACTCTCTTATTCTGGACTTAAGAAATAACCCGGGGGGGCTGCTCTCCTCTGCTGTGGAGATCACCGGGCAGTTTTTAGAGAGGGGGAAGGTGATCGTTTCCGTGAAGGGGAGAAACGATAAAAAGGAAGATCATCTCTCCAGGAATGCCAATCCATTGAAAGATCTTCCGATGATTGTTCTGGTCAACGAGGGGAGTGCTTCAGCTTCAGAGATTGTCTCGGGGGCGCTTCAAGATTGGGGGCGGGCGGTGGTGGTCGGGATGCCTACGTTTGGAAAAGGATCCGTCCAGACGATCCTTCCGTTATCGGATGGGTCGGCGTTGAGACTGACGACGGCCAAGTATTACACCCCAAGTGGTCGATCGATTCAGAATAAGGGCGTTGAACCAGATATTTTTGTCGAACCGGGTGTCGTCAAAGGGGCAAGGACAATGGTTCGCGAGAAAGATCTCGACCGTCACCTTGAGAGTGAACAGAACGGGTCCTCTCCAGAAGCCTTGCGACTTGCCCCAGCAGCTCCGGAGGTCTCGGATTTGCCTATGGCGGATAAAGGGAAGGAGGGAGACAAAGAGGAAGAAGACATACAATTAAAGAAAGCGACAGACTTATTGCGTAGTTGGCGTGTTTTTAAGTACCTCACGCCCAGGGTGACTGCCCAGCAAAAAACGGGTTGACCGGGTGCTGAAAAACGCATTGTTCAACCACCGGCTGATGGATCTGCATAGCAACACAAAAGTCTTGTGAGGCCTTGATTTCTACTATTTTGCGACTTATATACGGGGGGCTTGTTCCGCCCGGCCTTCGAAATAGGGTTTGTTTTTGAGGTGGGTGGGGGGCAACGATAAAAATTCAGGGAGGTTGAGATGGCACAGGCAACAAAGAGTTCTGTCAAGTTTAAGCCCCTCAAGGAGAGGGTGTTCGTGAGCTATAGCGAAGAGTTGGACAAAACTTCTGGCGGGTTATATATCCCTGACGCCGCCAAAGAAAAGCCGCAGAAGGGCAAGATCGAAGCGATCGGCAGTGAAGTCAAGAATGTTGCGGTGGGGGATGTTGTTCTCTTCGATAAGTACTCTGGGAGCAAAATTAGTCTGGATGGCGAAGACTACCTCATTTTGAAAGAGGAAGATATTTTGGGTGTTGTTGTTTAAGGGTTGCCTTGGGCATTTCTTAAATTGATGGCGTGACTATTTCAGGGGGAGAGGAATAAATGGCAAAGCAGATGATTTTTGGTGGGGATGCACGGGCGAGCATGTTGAGAGGGGCTGGTAAGTTGGCCGATGCGGTCAAGGTAACCTTGGGCCCGAAGGGAAGGAATGCGGTTATTGACAAGAAATTTGGCGCACCCACCATCACGAAAGATGGTGTGACGGTGGCCAAAGAAATTGAGTTGAAAGATCCCTATGAAAACATGGGTGCACAGCTGGTAAAGGAAGTGGCCAGCAAGACTTCAGATGTTGCGGGCGATGGAACGACCACAGCAACTGTCTTGGCGCAGGCGATCCTCAAAGAAGGGGTCAAGAATGTCTCGGCAGGGGCAAACGCGATGGAGTTAAAGCGGGGGATTGATAAGGCCGTTGAAGTAGTGGTTGCGGAGCTCAAGGGTTTATCAAGGCCATGCCAATCCAAAAAAGAGATCGCACAGATTGGGCGAATTTCGGCAAATAATGACCAGACCATCGGCGATCTGATTTCTGAAGCGATGGAAAAGGTGGGTAAGGATGGGGTGATTACGGTTGAAGAAGCAAAGAGTATGGTGACCTCGCTGGATGTGGTGGAAGGGATGCAGTTTGATCGTGGCTACATTTCTCCCTATTTTGTAACCGACCAGGAAAGAATGGAATGTTCCCTGGAAGATGTCTTTCTCTTGATTCACGAGAAGAAGGTTTCTTCCATGAAAGATCTGCTTCCTGTTTTGGAGCAGGTGGCCAAGCTGGGCAAGCCGCTCTTGATTATTGCCGAAGAAGTGGAAGGAGAGGCTCTGGCCACTTTGGTGGTCAACAAATTGCGTGGCACGCTCCATGTTTCAGCGGTCAAGGCCCCTGGTTTTGGGGATCGTCGAAAGGCAATGCTGGAAGATATTGCTGTTTTAACCGGCGGTCAGGTGATTTCAGAGGATCTTGGTCTTAAACTTGAGAATGTTAAGGTGTCGGATCTCGGTCGGGCTAAACGTGTGACGATTGATAAGGATAACACCACGATCGTCGAGGGCCGTGGGGATACCCACAAGATTCAGGGCCGGGTGAAACAGCTTAAAGCCCAGGTCGAGGAGACCACATCGGATTACGATCGTGAGAAGCTCCAGGAGCGGTTGGCTAAGCTTGTAGGCGGTGTTGCTGTGATCAACGTGGGCGCAGTGACTGAAACCGAGATGAAAGAGAAAAAGGCACGTGTTGAAGATGCCCTTCACGCGACGAAGGCTGCGGTGGAAGAGGGGATTGTTCCTGGCGGGGGTGTTGCGCTGCTTCGATCTATTGCTGCCCTTGACAAGCTTAATCTCGATGGGGATCAAAAACTGGGGGTTTCGATTGTTCGCCGTGCCCTCGAGGAACCCATCCGTCAGATTGTTGAAAATGCAGGATTAGAGGGTTCGATTGTTGTCGAACGTATTAAGCAAGCGAAGGGCTCTGCCGGTTTTGACGCAGAAACGGAAACGTATGTTGACATGATTGAAGCAGGCATTATTGACCCGACCAAGGTGACGCGGTGTGCGCTTCAGAATGCGGCGAGTGTCGCCGGATTGATGTTGACGACGGAAGTGATGATTTGTGAGCTTCCGGAGGAAAAGCCAAAGATGCCACCGATGTCAGGCGGGGGCGGAGGCATGGGGGATATGTACTAATCAAGCTTTATCAGGGATTATTCCTGATTCAGGCTTCCCATAAAAAGCCCCCCGATCTGTTACTATCGGGGGGCTTTTTTATATCTTAATTATGTCTTTACTATTATGAGGGAGTTAATAAATAATCATGGCTTAACTTAAGGAGGGATATTCGCATGGGAAATGTTGTCAATATCACGAGTCAGACTTGGGAAGAAGAGGTATTAAAAGCCAGCGGGGCCGTCGTTGTTGATTTTTGGGCACCGTGGTGTGGCCCGTGTCAGATGATCGCGCCCACCTTGGAAGAGCTTGCCGGGGAATATCTTGGAAAACTGAAGGTATGCAAGGTGAACACGGATGAGAATCCCGACATGGGCAGCCGGTATCAAATTATGGGAATTCCTACGCTTCTTTTTTTTAAAGAAGGAAAAGTTGTAGATAAAATAGTTGGGGCAGCCTCAAAAAAGCAGTACAAAGATAAAATGGAGGCACTGCTTTCCAGGTAGCCTTAAGACAGCCGTTTCAAAAAATGCTCAAAGAGATTCGAATTAAAAACTATGCGATTGTCGATGAGGTCTCTCTAACATTTTCTGAAGGTTTTATCGTTGTTACGGGTGAGACCGGTGCGGGCAAATCGGTGATCGTAGAGACGATCTCGCTTTTGTTGGGAGGGAGGACGTCTCCCGATGACATCCGCCATGGTGAAGAGGAGGCCATCATTGAGGCCCGTTTCGATCCGATTTCTAAAAATTCCTGCCACATCGATCTGCCCCCCGAAGAGGATATTATCCTCAAACGAGTCCTCTCAAAGTCTGGGAAAAATAGAGCGTATATCAACGGCGCTTTAGCCAACCTCTCCACCCTCAAGGCCCTGGGCCAGGGATTGGCCGAAATTCAAGGACAACACGAACACCATCGCTTAACCGATCCGGAATGGCAGCTACGCCTTCTGGATTCGTTCGGGGGCCTGTTAGAAGATCGTTCCCGCTATGAAAGCGATTTCTCGGTTTGGCGCACCTTGCTCAACGAGCGGCGTGAATTGATGCAGAAAATATCGGAAAAGGGACAGCGAGAGTCTTTCCTCCAGTATCAGCTCTCGGAGATCCGCCAGGCCAATTTGGAGGGGGGGGAAGAAGAACGATTGGAAAAGGAGGAGCGGGTATTAAAGAATAAAGAGTGCGTCATCGTCAGTTTGCGACAGGCAGATGCGCATCTATCCGATGAGACGGGAGGAATTCTCCTCTCCTTTGGCGGGGTCTACTCCTCCGTAGATCAGGTGCATGCGATGACGGGGGATGCGGAGGCAGAGCGT
Source organism: uncultured Nitrospirota bacterium (assembly GCA_964423845.1). Classification (GTDB taxonomy): domain Bacteria; phylum Nitrospirota; class Nitrospiria; order SBBL01; family SBBT01; genus CAYRGU01. The sequence goes on along the minus strand of CAYRGU010000167.1, from coordinate 831 downwards.
GATTTATGTCAGAGCGCCCTGTTACATCTCAAGGAGTTATCGGCGCTGATCCGTCGGCGGTTGCGGGAGATTGAAGCGTGCCCGGAACGGTTGCAGGAGGTTTCAGAACGGTTGTATCTCATCCAGAAGTTAAAGAAAAAATATAAGGCCTCGGTGGATGAACTTCTGGTTTCTGTGTGTGCCATGGAACAAGAAGTTGACCGTTTTTCAGAATGGGAGGATCGCCTGCGTGGCGTGGATCTGGAGGTTTTTAAGTTTGAAGAAAAATGCAGTCAGCAGGCGGCGAATCTCTCGAAGAGAAGAAAAGATGTCAAAAATAATCTTGAGGAAAAGATTCGATTAGAACTGGATGCCCTGGGGTTGGAAAAGACCCAGTTTCAGGTTATTTTTTTCGAGACACCGCTCTCTTTATCTGGTACGGACCGGATTGAATTCTCCATTGCGCTTCCGGGGGAGGCTCAAAAAAGCTTGTTACGGGTCGCTTCGGGGGGAGAATTGTCTCGGATCATGCTGGCGTTGAAGGTTATCTTGGCGGAGGCCGATCCGACTCCGACGCTTGTTTTTGATGAGGTGGATGCCGGCGTTGGGGGGGCGGTCGCAGAACGGGTGGGAAAGCGTCTTGCCAGGTTGGCGCGTGACCATCAGGTGTTTTGTGTGACCCATCTTCACCAGATTGCGTCGCTCTCTTCACATCATTTTTTTGTGGAAAAGGTCTGGGCGGGGGAACGGATGGTGACCTCGGTGAGGCCCCTCTCCGAAACAGAACGTGTTCAGGAGCTTGCCCGAATGATGGGTGGAGACCAGATTACTGCCAAAGTGATGTCTCACGCA
>CAYRGU010000166.1:0-3945 GCA_964423845.1 uncultured Nitrospirota bacterium | reverse complement strand
GCCATGCCTCGCTGGGAGACGATGCTCTCCGAAGCCGAGCGGTGGAAGGTGATTTTATTTTTGTATGAGTACACCGGCCGTGCGCCGAGGACGTGGGAGTAAAATGGGTGGGGTCATTTTAAATATGGGCCGGATATTCGCAGTGCTGCTCACTCTGTTCTGTGGTTCTCTTTCTTACGCACAAGAGGGGGGGGCAGAAAAGAAGCCTTCCGCTGCGGTTTCTGATCTTGAGGTTGGAAAGAATATCTACGAGAAACGGTGTTCTCATTGCCATGGGATCGAAGGACGGGGAGATGGCGTGGCGGCAGATCGCTTTCGCCCCAGGCCGGCTAATTTTTCCCGGGCGAAATACAAGTACGCCTCCACGGAGAAAGACGAATTACCGACCGATGAGGACCTCTTCAAAACGGTGAGCAAGGGGCTCCCCGGCACGGGAATGCCAGCGTGGGAAGGGATTTTAAGCGAAAAAGAGCGGATGCGGGTGGTGCAGTATATCAAGGCGTTCTCAAGCAAATTTGCCGATGCCGGGGCGCCACCCAAAAAAATTGATTTTGGCAAGAAGGTCCCCTTCTCAAAGGAAAGTGCGGAGAAAGGGAAAGAGCTTTTTTTTAAAAAGACAGAGTGCAACCGGTGCCATGGGGATGAAGGGCGGGCGGATGGAAAGAACGCGGCGGAGCTTGTGGTATGGCCCAGGAATCTGACAAAAGGGTGGACTTTTAGGCGAGGCAATGATCCAGAGGAGATCTTTCAGCGGGTTAGCCGTGGCATTATCGTGATGCCCTCTTTTGGCAAGGGGGAGAATGTGGAGACGACGGAGGAAGAGCGCTGGCACATTGCGAACTACGTCCACTCCTTGTCCCAATATAAAGGGAACCCGGACTGGAAAGTGACCCTCATTGCAAAGAAGATCACGGGGGCGGTGCCTGCTGATCCAGGTGATCCCCGCTGGGCCGATCAGGAGAAGCATGGTTTCCCTTTAGTTGGCCAGGTGACGGTGGAGCCAAGGATGTTTACCCCGACCGTAGACATGGTGACGGTCAAGGCGGTCTATAACGACAAAGAGGTTGCATTTCTTGTCGTCTGGGATGACCCGACTCATAGCATTGCGTCGACTGGTGTTGCGGCGACTGCCGTATCCCCCGTGGCGGCAGAGGCCGCAGATGGCCCCGTTGCAGACGGACCCAAAGAAGGGGCAGCCCCGGTCTTCGATGATGGTGTCGCGTTGCAGTTTCCAGCGAAAATGCCAACAGGGACGGAAAAGCCCTATTTTGTTATGGGGGATCCGGAACGGGCGGTCTATCTTGCCAAGTGGCGTTCAGGGGCCAATTCGGCTGTCGAGTTGAATGCGAATGGCCAGGACAAGGTTGTCGCCCAGGGAAGTGCTAAGTTCCAGGGGAATGGGGTCTTTCAGAATGGCCAGTATCGCCTGGTGATGAAGCGGTCCCTCTTAACGGAGGATAAAGAAAAGGACATTCAGATTGTGCCGGGCACGTTTGTTCCGATTGCATTTACGGTCTGGGATGGATCGAATGGAGAACATGACGGGATGAGGTCGTTATCGGCGTGGTATCACCTTCTTCTGGAGCTCCCAACCTCCCCCACCCGGTATGTCTACCCAACGGTCTTTGCCATGTTGGTGTTTGGGTTGGAATTATGGATGGTCAAAAAGTATAAAAATGGGAAGGCTCGTCACACGGGTGGAGAAAACAGGTGAACGTGCGAAAGGGATTGCAATTCATTTTGGTTCTGGTTATCATCCCGCTTCTTGCGGTGGGGTGTGCCGGTTTATTTGGGGATAAACATGTGGTCCAGGGCAGGAAGATTTTTGACCGGTACTGTACCCCGTGCCATGGAGAAGGCGGCGCGGGGAATGGATACAATGCCGTCAATCTTGATCCTCATGCCCGAGATCTCACCGATTCCAAAGAAGACTATATGGCCAAGCTAAGTAATGCCGAGATCTATGAGGTGATTGAAAAGGGGGGACGGGGGGTTGACCTCTCTCCCCTGATGCCCTCCTGGGGACGTGTTTTTTCCGAAGAAGAAACTTGGTCGTTGGTCGCCTATGTTCGCACGCTCCATCCCTACAAGGGGGCGCCCGTTGATTTTACCAAACCTTACCAGACGGCCCGGACAAAGAGCCCTGCGATCAAAGAGGCGGACTTCGATGCCCTGATGGCCTCGACCATTACGGATGATGCGGTGCGTGAAGATTTCCTGGAACGCGGTCAAGAGGGGTTTGAGGATTTTGGTTGTATCGGATGCCATAAGGTGGGTGAGAAGGGGGGGGCTTTGGGCCCAAACCTGACACGGGTTGGTTTTATGTTACAGCCTCAATTTATCTATCGATGGGTGAAGAATCCCCAGTCATTCAAGCCGAAGACCAGGATGCCTAACTTAGGATTGGAAGACGAGGATGCCTTGGCGGTCACGCTCTATCTTTCCACCCTGAAAAGTCCGGCGGTCGCGAAAGTAGCAAGCGGGTCTTAACAGAATGAGGTCGTTGATGGGGATCACGGGGAAGAAAGTCAATAAGCTGCGGCAGGACCGGCCGGTGTCCATGCTTTCGGGCGGTCGAGAAAAATGGCTTTTCCTCTTGACCGCGCTTTTTGTCCTGGCCGCAGGGGTGGCCTTCGCCCAGGAGAATGTGGCCTCGGCGGTTGAATATCGTGACATTCCTTACATCGGCAGCCGTAACACCATTTGGATTATTGCGCAGCTTCATATCCTGTTCGCCGGATTTGTCCTTGGCGTCCCCATGTTTGCGTTGACCTGTGAATATATCGGATACCGCACCCAGGACATTCGATACGACAAGCTTGCCAAGGAGTTTACAAAGCTTTTAACGTCTGCCTTCGGGACCACGGCAACGTTTGGTGCCATTCTCTTCCTCCTTTTGGTGGGGATGTATCCCAAGCTGATGAATTACTTAACGAACATTTTCTTTCCGACGTATATTATCTACGCCTTTCTCTTTATCTTTGAAACGGTTGTTCTCTATATCTATTCCTATGGTTGGGATTATATGGCCGGACAGAAGAAACTCCATCTCTTTCTGGGATTTCTTCTGAATCTCGTGGGGATCGCGATTATGTTCACCGCCGATGCGTGGCTTTCTTTCCAGGCCAGTCCGGTGGTCTTAAGCGAGAGTATGCCGTATTGGCAGCGGCTCTGGGCGGCGGTCCATAATCCGACATGGAATCCGGTGAATGTCCACCGCGTTATTGGGAATGTCGTATTGGGTGGATTTATGTGTGGGGCCTACGCAGGAATTCGCTACCTGGGGGCGAAAACGCAGGAAGAACGGGAGCATTATGACTGGATGGGGTATATCGGGAACTTTATTGGTATCTTTGGTCTGCTCCCTCTTCCGTTTGCCGGCTATTGGTTGATGCGCGAGGTCTATGAGTATAACCAGCAGATGGGGATTACCCTGATGGGGGGAATTCTCTCCTGGCTTTTCATCCTGCAGGCGGTCCAGATTGGCGTTCTTTTTATTGGGGCAAATTATTACTTCTGGCAAGGGCTGGCCTATCGAACCAGCAGCGGTCCAAAATACAAAAAATATATCCTGATGATGCTGGTGGCGCTGGTCGGCTGTTTCGCGGTGTGGCTGACGCCACATTCACTGGTGGCCAGCATCAGTGAAGCCCGTGCGATGGGTGGAACCCATCATCCCATCCTTGGGGTGTTTGGCGTGATGTCTGCAAAGTTGACCGTCGTTAATCTGATGATTCTGACCACGTTTATCAGCTTTCTTCTCTATTGGCGGGCGGATAAAGAGGAGGTGGTCTCCTGGGCGAAGGCGGGCCGGGTTGTTCAGTATTTCCTCTTTGTGGTGGCGATTGTTGTGGTGATCTGTCTGGGCGTTTACGGTTATTATGTCCCGGCAGTATTTCGCGTGAAGGTTCTCTCTACGGCACAGGTGTTGACGGTTCTCTTTGT
>CAYRGU010000165.1:0-7572 GCA_964423845.1 uncultured Nitrospirota bacterium | reverse complement strand
TCGCCGCCGGAGCCAGTGGACAGCGAACCGTTGGCCATGACGAAGCCGGCGACACCGCCGCCGTGGCCGTTGGGCGGCGCGAGGTGGTGGATGAAGTGCTGGATCCAGGCGTAGTTGGCGTTGCCGACCGGCGGCGTGCCGTAGCGCCAGCGCACGTCGTCGGCCAGCAGCTTGCCCGACCAGTCCGAGATGTTGAACGGCGGATTAGCGAGGATGTAGTCGGCCTTGAGGTCGGGGTGCAGGTTGCGCAGGAAGCTGTCGGCGGGCTGCGACCCGAGGTTGGCCTCGATGCCGCGGATGGCGAGGTTCATGTGCGCCAACCGCCAGGTGGTGGGGTTCGACTCCTGGCCGAAGATCGAGATGTCGGTCTTCTGCCCGCCGTGGGCCTCCACGAAGCGTTCCGACTGCACGAACATGCCCGCCGAGCCGCAGCAGGGGTCATAGACGCGGCCCTCGTAGGGTTCGAGCATCTCCACCAGCAGGCGCACGATGCAGCGCGGCGTGAAGAACTCGCCGCCGAGCTTGCCCTCGGCCTGGGCGAACTTGCCGAGGAAGTACTCGTAGACGCGGCCGAGCGTGTCGCGCGCCTTGGCGCGGTCGCCCTTGAAGCCGATGTCGGCGATCAGGTCGATCAGCCCCTTCATCTTCTCCGGCGCGATGCCGCGGCGGGCGTAGTCGCGCGGCAGCTTGCCCTTGAGGTTGGGGTTGTCGCGCTCGACGGCGAGGATGGCGTCGTCGATCAGCGTGGCGATGTCGGGGCGCGTGGCCTGGTTCTGGAGGTTGGCCCAGCGCGACTCGGGCGGAACCCAGAAGACCCGCTCGGCGGTGTACTCGTCGCGGTTTTCCAGCAGGCTTTCGAGCTGCGAGCCAGTAATTTTGTCGGCTTCGAGTTCGGTCTTGAGTTCCGCGCGGCGGGCCTCGAACGAGTCGGAGATGTACTTCAGGAAGAGCAGGCCGAGGACGACGTGCTTGTACTCGGCGGCGTCGATCTGCCCGCGCAGGGCATCGGCCGCCTTCCAGAGAATCTCGGCGCGGGCGAGGTCGGTGTTGTTTGTTTCACTGGTCGCCATCAGGGCTCCGTTTTAGTTTCATTCGTTGCACCGCATCCGGCGGGGTTTCTTGGGCGCTGACCGGGAGACCCAACCATTGATGAACTTGCCATTTTACCCTGATAATTCGACGTTAATATTATTTTCAGGCAGTTTTTCCCTATGCCAATTATCAGTGACGCCAGAGCCCCATCATGGGGGCCCTTGTATGCCTGACGCGATGAAAAGTCAACAACCAGAACTCCTCGACGAAGTCCGAAAAGTACTCCGTCTGGGCCACGATTCTATTCATCCCGAGTGATCCTGTGTGGCGTGGATCGTCTGGGGCCTTGGCCATCTAAAAACGCGCTGTTCAACAACCTGTCAGGGGACTCTTTCCCTGTCGATGAAATAGAAGTGATTGATGGGGCCATGGCCGTGTCCCATGGCGTGGGCATGACGAATGGCCTCGACGACGTAGCGTTTCGCCTGTTGGACGGACTCCTGCAGGGGAATCTTTCGAGCCAGCCTTGCGGCAATCGCCGCCGCATAGGTGCAGCCGGTGCCATGGGTGTGGGGGGTTGAAATGAATTCCCCCGGGAAGAGCGTGATCCCGGCGCCATCGAAGAGAAGATCAAGCCCCTGCCTTTTTGTAAAGTGTCCGCCTTTAATCAAAACAGCCCCACAGCCCAGGGCGTGAATTTTACGGGCGGCTTGCTCTGCTTCCGCAAGGTCATCGATCTTCATACCGGAGAGGATTTCAGCCTCCGGAATGTTGGGGGTCACCAGATCTGCCCGTGGAATCAGTTCGGATTTAAGCATGGAGATGGCGTCGGGCTTCAAAAGGGGATAGCCACTTTTTGAAACAAGGACGGGATCTACAACGAGGGGATGAGTCCCAAAACGTTGTAAGAGGCGAGCGATCCCCCTAACGATGACTTTTGAGGCCAGCATGCCCGTCTTTGCCGCCGAAATAGAAAAGTCATCATAAACGGCTGCCATCTGGGCCTCGATGATCCGAAGGGGAAGATCGAAGGCGAGGTTGACGCCTTGTGTGTTTTGGGCGGTGATGGAGGTAATGACGGTGAGCGCGTAGGCCCCATTGGCCTCAATGGCCTTTAGATCTGCCTGAATTCCGGCCCCCGAACCGGGATCGGACCCGGCAATGGTAAGAACCTGGTGAAGGCGTCTTAGGCGAGGGATGTCTTCGGATTTCTTTCCGGCATTTCGGGAGGTCATGCGTTGCAAATAGGAAAGCTTTTTAAAAGAGTCGACCGAACGATGGCACGCAATGTCGTGTCAGGAGGCCTGATAATACGTCCAGGGTTCTCGTTCCGCCAGATACCGCTCTTCACGAAAGTTAACTCTCGTCCGGATGTCAACGAATCCTTTTCTGTAAAGTTTAATCGAGATGTCGCCCAGGACATCCGCAACACTTGGATGCGCAGCGGTCTTTAAAGAGAAGCCTTCGTAGGCAAATTGGCCCCGATAGCCCTCCTCATCCACATCGATTTGAACATTTCGGTTGAACATTCTGGAATCCGGATCACTCGCCTCAAGCTGATGAACTTCGTAGAACATAGTTGACCACTCCCGTTAAAATTGGGCCGATTATAGCCGATCATTTCCGAACCGATCAAGCCATCTTACAGACTTTAAACCGTTTCATCCGTATCGGGTTGGAGCCGTTTGATCTCTTTGATCACCTCATATTCAGCGATAGGGGGGATAATTTCACGGGCCACCTCTCCAATAATTTCAGCGATGGTTTCTGGGGTTACCGTTGTTTCTAAAATTTCTGATAACCTTTCCCGGATGACCTTCTCGACCAGTTCTTGAGTATGTTGTTTCATGGCTGCATTCGCCTCATTCTGCGAGGAGAGGAGTTTTGTGGAAGAAGGGGGGGGCGCAGGTAATTCTAAAGCCGCTTCGTCCTTTGAAGGGGATTGAAGCTGTTCCTGAACCATTTTGGTCAGCTCTGCGGCCTGAACAGGTTTTTTGAGAAAGGCCTTGACGCCTGCGGAGTCGAGTTGGATAAAGTTCCCGCTGTCGGTGGGATGGATGAAAAGGACCACGGGGATGACTCCCAGGTGCTCTTTCTGGCGGATCTCCTGAAAAAAACAGAGGCTGTTCATTTCTTCAGGATTAAAATCGGCCAGGATCAAATCCGGGGGGTGTTTCAGGGCGACATCAATGGCGGAGATACTGTCTGTCACGATGGTCACGTCGAACCCCGCTTGTTTCAGGGGGGGCTCCACCTCTTTTTGAAGGGCCGATTCATTGGCAATGAGCAGGACCGCTTCCGACATCTCTTCCTCTCTGAAAGATCAATATAGGGCGGCATTATAGCGACTCCGGGCGGTCATGGCAAACGCGGTGCCTGTAGAATGCGATCCACCTGTACAGACCAGACGGCCCTATGGTATAACTCGCCGCAGGAGGGGGGGATGGCGCTCTTAGAGGTTGCGAAGCTGGGGAATCCGATTTTACGGCAGATGGCCTCCCCCGTTTCCCATGAAGTATGCCAGCAGGCTTCGTTTCAGCAATTTGTTGATGACATGATTGAAACGATGCACCATCTGGATGGGGTTGGATTGGCTGCGCCGCAGGTCTTTGTGTCTAAACAGGTGATTGTGATCGGCTCGGATCAGAACCCCCGCTATCCGAATGCGCCCTATCTCTCCCAACGGGTGATACTCAATCCGACATTCATCCCCCTGTCCGAGGAAAAGGGGGAAGGTTGGGAAGGGTGCTTGAGCCTGGATAACTTAAGGGGTCGGGTCATTCGGTGGGTGCATCTCCGGGTAAAGGGATACGACCGTTACATGGTGCCGCTGGAGTTTGACACTGCGGGATTCCTCTCTATCGTCGTCCAGCATGAAACGGATCATCTGATCGGCCGGCTGTTTATCGACCGAATGAACGATTTTAGCACGCTGTCCCACCTTGCCGAGTATGAGCAATACTGGGTGCCCCGTCCGGCTGCGGTGGCCTAAGACGACCCCACGGTTTGTCATGTCAAGGAGAGCGATGCGGTTAGAAGAGAAGCTTTTTTTGAATACCTATCGTGTGGATGCCACGGCCCACATCAAAATAAAAGATCCCGCGCTTTGTCTTCAGTGTGAACACCATCAGTGTACGCTCATCTGTCCGGTGGATGTTTATAAGTGGGATGAAAATCAGAAAAAAATCGTGGTCGGGTGGGAGAATTGTTTTGAGACGGGGACTTGTGTGGTCGCCTGCAACGAGTTTAACAATATTGATATGACCTATCCCCGAGGGGGATATGGAATCCGGTTTCAGTTCGGCTAACGTTCCCTTAAGATCATCTCTCCGACCCTTGTTTATGCGCGCAACCCTGACCATTCAGAGGCTTAATCCAGAGGCGGGCAATGGTTCCTATGCCCAGAGCTATGACATTGAGGTGGGGCGTGAGGCGACGCTGCTATCGGCCCTCCTGAAAATCAAGGGAGAGATGGATGGCACGCTGACCTTCCGTGCCTCCTGCAGGGCGGCGATTTGCGGGTCCTGCCTGATGCAGGTGAACGGAACCCAGAAACTCGCCTGCCGTGTCTCGCTTCACGAAGAGATGGCCCGTCATGGTCAGCTGATGATCGGTCCGATGGCGCACATGCCGGTGATTAAGGATCTGGTCGTCCGGATGGATCCCTTCTGGGAGAAGATTCGGGCGGTGGCCCCTTATGTAATCCCGAAGGGGGATTCCCCCCCCGCCGAGGCGTTTAAATCCCTCCGGGAAGATCTCCACAATGCCGATGGCTGCATCCTGTGCGGCGCTTGTCTGTCGGCATGCCCCGTCTTTGCGGTCTCCCCCGCGTTTCTGGGGCCTGCCGCATTGGCGAAGGTGTACCGCTTTCAGGTGGATCCCAGAGACACTCACCCCCTGCAACGTCTCGAATCGCTTCAGGATGAAAATGGCATCTGGGACTGTGTCCGATGCAATTATTGTGTCGAGGTCTGTCCAAAGGAGGTGGCCCCGATGGAGCAGATCATCCGTTTGCGCAGGCGATCTTTAGAGGCTGGTTTTTCCGATTCCATTGGGGCAAGGCACATCACCCAGTTTGTGAAAGTGGTCGGGGAGGAGGGCCGTCTCAATGAGACAAAGCTCCCCATTCTAATGAATTTCGGGAATTGGCGTCTCCTGACGACGATGCTTGGCGTCGGGATTAAGATGCTTCTTAGGGGGAAAGTGCCGTTCCCTTTCAAACGCTCCCCGGCTTACCATGACGTCCGCCGCATCTTTGGAAAGAGATGAGACAGCGACTTAAATACGCCTATTATCCGGGGTGCGCTGCCAAGGGGGCGACGCCTGAACTGCACCAGGCCACCCTGAAGGTCGTCGAGCGGCTTGGCATTGAAACGACGGAGCTTACCAACTTTAATTGTTGCGGCGCCGGGGTGATTAGCGAGGCCGACCCGGACCTTGCGGATACGCTGAATGCGAGGACCCTCGCGACCGCAGAGGCATTGCATTTAGACATTATGACAGTTTGTGGCACCTGCCAGGGGGTCTTGGGAGGGATCAATAAAAAACTACAGGGAGACGAGGCCCTTCGGGAACGGGTGAATCGATCCCTGAAGGAGGCGACCGGGTTGACCTATCAGGGAACGGTCGAAGTCAAACACCTGCAGTGGATTCTGGTCCAGGATTTCGGTGTGGAAGAGCTGAAACGATTTGTTGTTCATCCCCTGACTTCCTTGTCTGTTGCGCCATTTTATGGGTGCTATATCCTGCGCCCTTCCAGCGGGACCGGATTTGATGATCCTGAAAACCCTGTTTCTTTAGAGAAATTGATTTGTGCGATAGGGGCCACGCCGGTGGCCTATGAGGGACGGACGCAATGTTGTGGCTTCCCCGTTTTTTTTGAGAAGGAAGCGATTGCCGTGAGTATGGTCGGAAAGAATATCAAGCAAGCGGCTTCACAGGGAGGAGATCTTATGGTGACCCCCTGTCCACTTTGTCACATGAGCTTGGATATTTCGCAGTCCCGCGCGGAAGAGGCCCTGAAGAAGGAACATGGCCTTTCAGAGAAAATGCCGATTCTGCATCTGCCGCAACTTCTGGGGCTTGCCCTGGGATTTTCACCCGATGAGCTTGGAATGAGGCGGCATCTGATTTCAATTCAACCCTTACTTGAGAAGCTATAGTTGACGATATTCAATCCCGATTTCAATTCCGATTTAAATCCCGATTTCAATTCATAGAACGGAGGGTGTTATGGACGTGTTAAAACCTGGAGACCCAGCCCCGAATTTTACCCTTCCCTCCACAGAGGGGAGTGACATTGACCTTCGAGCGTTTCAGGGGAAAAGCCGCGTGGTCCTCTATTTTTATCCAAAAGATGATACCCCTGGCTGTACCAAAGAGGCCTGTTTTTTTCGGGATGCCTTTTCCCAATTTAAAAAGGAAAATTCGGTGATTCTTGGTGTGAGTCTTGATCCGCTTGAGGCACACCATAAATTCATGAAGAAATATGCCCTTCCCTTCCCCCTGATGAGTGATGCCGAGGGGGCCGTCTCAAAGGCTTATGGGGTGTATAAACTGAAGAAGATGTATGGGCGGGAGTTCTTTGGAATCGAGCGATCCACCTTTGTGATTGACGAAAGGGGTCTGATTGTTCAGCTCTTTCGTGGGGTCAAGGTTGACCCGCATATTGAAGAAGTTTTATCCGTATTAAAAACATCCACGGCAGGGTTAAAGTAAGGTCGCGGTAACACCCAGGACAGAAAAAAAGACGTTGACGTGCTGATGGGGAGCATGTTAAATTTACGACTGGTTATTGACTCAATTCTGCTCGGAGAGGAGATTCAAAATGTCGCTTTTGATCACGAAAGAGTGTATCGCCTGTGCGGCCTGCTTGCCGGAGTGTCCTAATGAGGCCATTTATGAGAACCGAAGCGATTGTGAAGCCAAGGGATACAAAATCGCCGATGGGGAGGGGAGCCAGCTCTCTCATGCCCCGGATGATACCATCTATGTGATTACCTACGAGCGATGTACCGAGTGTGTTGGCCATTTCGATGAGCCGCAGTGCGCGGCGGTCTGTCCCGTCTCGGATTGTTGTATCGCTGATCCGACCTATCCAGAGAGCTTTGATAATCTGCTGGGCAAGGCGAGAGAGCTTAATCCGGACAAAGAGATTGATCCCGCAAAGGTTTGGGCAGGGGTCCGAAGCTAAAGGTTTTTCTGCGGTGTGTTTCCTCTGTTCTGGAACGGTCCTGGATGGGTCTGCCTCCGATATTGTTGGAGGTGGACCCATTTTTTGTGCCGTTTTCAGCCTGTCAGGGCTATAAGCGGTTCTTGAAGCAGATCACCAGATCCCGCATTGAGATAATCCCAACGATTTGACCCTTGTCTGTGATGGCCAGGTGTCGGATGCCTTTTGCTGCCATCTTGTCGTTGGCTTCTTTGGCCGTTTTTTCAATATCAAGCGTAATAATCGGTTGCGTCATAATTGACGTGACCGGTGTTTCCTCTGGCGATAATCCTTCCGCCAGGGCCCTGCGGACAAAATCAGTTTCACTG
>CAYRGU010000164.1:0-6863 GCA_964423845.1 uncultured Nitrospirota bacterium | reverse complement strand
CTTTGAGTTTCAAGTGGGTAAATCCCCTCCTTCTTTCAAGGACGGCACCCCTTTTAAATCCCCTCCTTTATTGAGGAGGGGTAGGGGAGGTTATCTTGATCTGTTCTATTGAATCCCTCGGCGATACACCCCTCCTAACCTCCCCTCGCCAAGGGGAGGATTTAAAATACGATACCCACTCAAAACTTCAAAGAGCCAAGTTTATCGAAGGGGGCCTATCCTTTAAGCGAGGCGGTCACCTCTGCCACGACCGATTCCGCCGCTTGAGACAGCGTGGCATCGTGGTCATGCCCGAGGGCATAAACCCGGCAGTGGAGGAGCGCGGACGGAAGGCGGTCCACCCCGGCGCTTAAGGCCTCCTTGGAGGTCTGGCCCGTCGAAGGATCAAAGATATAGACCTGCCTCTCGCCCATCCCCAGCGGATTCATCGGACGGGGATCTTGTGTGGCAATATCCACCCGGAAGGGAAGCGTGGCAAGGGATCGGGGGAGACGCTTTCTTATTTTCGCCTCCAGGGCCACCGGGTCAAACCGCTCTCCTTTCGGCGTTATCCCATCAAGGCTTAGCGTTGTCTCATACGCCATTTTCCATTTTATATTCCGCAACAGGATTTTATCCCACTCGCAGGCAAGATCCCGTTTCTTTTTTGATTTGGAAAACCGCCAGGACTTCACTTCCAAAAGAAGCGACCAATCCGTTAAGTCCACATAGGCGTCCAACCGCTCCAGCGGGTTGTATGGAAAAATGGACCGGATGGTTTCCTGAAAAATATCCTTCAGGTGCAGATCGAGCGACCGGGTCGTTCGGTGATAATAGACATTCGCATACAGATACGATCGCGCATTTAAAAACATCGACAACGCAGAAAGTCCCGCCCGATGCAGCGTCAATCCCTGATCACTCATAAAAACGTAGTGGATCAGCCGATCCAGGTCTACCGGCCCCACCGCCACGCCACACATATATGAATCACGCAGCACGTAATCCAGATTGTCCGCCGTAAAGATGCCGGAAAAAAGAGGCCGCAGCATCACCAGCCAGCGGGGGTATTTTTGAGGCGTTTGGAGGGTGGCCTCCTTGTGAATGAGAAAGGCAACCTGCGCGGGATTGATCCGCTCGCTCCCCCCGAAAAAACCGCCGGGGCTTCTGTCAATCTTCGTTAAAATCTCCGCGAGTTCCCGTTCAATAATCGCCTGTCCCAGCATTTCATGGGTCAGACCAAATTTGTTCAGGAAATTGTGGTCAAAGAAGTGGCAGAACGGGCCATGTCCCACGTCGTGCAGGAGGGCGGAGACCCGCAGGAGCCCTTCGATAAAACAGGCGGAGGGGCAGTCACGCGCCACCTCCTTGAGGAAGGGATACAGTTGCCTCGCAAACCGTCCCGCCAAGTGCATGGCCCCAAGGGAATGGACAAAACGGGAGTGCTCCGCAGAGGGGTAAACCCAGCGTGCCGATTGGAGCTGATTGATATACCGGAGCCGCTGCACCCAGCGTGAATCGATCAGATCCTTCTCCGTCTTTCCCGTTTGTCCTCCCATGGGCACGGTAAAGGGGATGTAGTGATGAATGGGGTCCGAGATTAAGGCGAGCCCCTGATAGGTCATTTCGCGATTAGAGGCTTCTTTTCGCGGTTGGGGTGCAACACTTGCTCTCCGTTTCATCGCCGACGATCATAGTCTATTTCTTCCGAAAGATTCAATTTGCGACGGATACACCCGGGGGGCAATCCCTTTCAAAAAATGTTTATTTTTGGGATAATCCGGCAGAAGGGAGGCAGCCCCCGTCCCGATGAAATAAAAATGAAATAAAAGCGAGGAGACCCAGATCAACCCCATCCGAATGTTACATCTTGAAGATGACTTCGAAGACGCAGAGCTGATCCGGACTGCTTTGAAGGAGGGCGGCCTGAATTTTACAATCAGGCGCGTCATTTCACGCCCCACCTTCATCGAGGCATTGAAACATGAAACATACGATCTGATCCTGGGTGACTTTTACCTGCCGGATTTCGACGGACTGTTGGCGTTTCAAATCGCCCGGTCCCTCTCTCCGGACATTCCTTTCATCTCTTTGTCGGGGGGCATGCAACCGGAGCAACTCATTCACCTTTTAAAAGACGGCGTGAGCAATCATATTGGCAAGGACCATCTTGACCACCTCGCGCCAGCGATACGCCAGGCCTTAAGCGAAGCCCAAACCGCAAAAAAGATCAGAGAGGAGGGGGCGCAGCTCCATCGGCTTGCGTATTACAATGACGCAATTGGTCTTCCGAATAAAAACCTGTTTCTCAAATGGCTCAACGAGGCGATGACGCAGAAAAAATCCGACCGTTTTCTTCTCTTTCAGATTAACCTGAATCGATTGAAAGAAATTAACCGCACCGTGGGCCATCCAATCGGAGATCTTGTGCTCCAGGAAGCCGGTAGACGTTTGTTGGCTGCGCTGGGGAAACCCAGTCGTGTCGCCCATGGTGGAGGGGGGTTATTTTTCATTTTGTGTGCCGACGAAACAGACCTCACGATCGGGAAACGGTGGGCCAATCATTTACAAAGGCTCCTGGAAGAACCGATGACCCTGGCAGGGCTCCCCCTCTTCATCAGCGCCACGATCGGGATCGCCAGGTTTCCCGATGACGGGGCAACCCCGGAGGCCCTTCTCTCTTGTGCCGATCTGGCCCTCTCTACCGCCAAAGCGTCGGGAGAGGGATACGATTTTTATAACTCCGAGAAACATGCCATCGTCCTCAAAGATGTGAAACGGATGGGAGAATTGTCCCGGGCCCTCGATCGCGAGGAGCTTGTCCTCTTTTATCAACCCAAAATTGAGATCGCCTCCATGGAGATCACCGGCGTCGAGGCCCTTTTGCGCTGGAATCATCCGGAGTTGGGCCTTCTTGCCCCAATGGAATTCATCCCCCTCGCGGAGAGGACCAACCTGATCTCTCTCGTCACAATTCATCTGCTCCACATGGTTTTAAAGCAATTCAAACACTGGCAGGAAGGAGGATATCAGATCCCCATCTCGGTCAACCTCTCGATGAAGAATGTGCAGAGCCTGACATTTATCAATCAGGTCACGGAACTCCTCTTGAATGATCAGACCGCGCCAGAAGGATCGCGCTCTCCAAAACAGACGCCGCCTCTTTTGGAATGGGAAATTCCAGAGAGCGTGCTGATGTCCAATGTGGCCCAGGCGATGGAGAACATGAAGCAGTTCCCGGAGTGGGTTCGGTCGCTGACGATTGATGATTTTGGAACCGAGTGCGTCGCGTTGCACCGCTTAAAGGAATCTCTGGTAAAAAAAATCAAGATTGATCGCCATTTTGTCGCGGGGGTGTCTAAGCGTGACGGAGAGGGGATGCTGGTTAGCTCTGTGATTGATCTTGCGCATCGTTTGGGTTTAACCGTTGTGGCGGAAGGCGTGGAAGATCAAAAAACATTGGATATGCTACAGATCATGGGGTGTGATGAAGCCCAGGGGTTTTATATCGCGAAACCGATGCCCTCTGAAGAGATCCTCCTCTGGATTAAAGCCGCCCCATGGGGAGAGACCCGTTTACACCCAAATCAGACAAAAAAACGGAAATAGTCGGTGACACCCGCGTTGCCAGAGAACCGTCCTCCCGTGACTCAAACAGGGTGGATCACCCACCCGATTTATCTTGAACACGACACCGGCACGGCACACCCGGAATCGCCGGAAAGGCTCATCGCCATCGAAGCCCACCTTCAGCAAACGGGCCTGTATCAGGCCCTCACGGTCATCAGGCCAACGCTACATCCCAAAATGAGGCAGGCGGTTTTAGAAGTACATCACCCAGACTACGTTCAGCGGCTTTACGACTCCCTCCCGCAAGAGGGCGGCCGATGCCATCTTGATCCCGACACCCCCTACGGGTTCCAGTCTCTGGGTGCGGCGGAAATGGCGGTCTCCGGGGTGTTAGAGGCCATTGACCAGGTGATGTCGGGAAACATCGCCAATGCCTTCTGCGCGGTGCGGCCCCCCGGGCATCATGCCGAGACCGATCGGGCCATGGGGTTTTGTCTCTTCAATAACATCGCCATTGGCGCCCGGTATCTTCAGCGGCACCATTCCCTTGCACGGATTTTTATCATTGACTGGGATGTCCACCACGGCAATGGCACCCAACATTGCTTCTATAACGATCCGACCGTATTTTACTTCAGCACCCACCAATACCCGTTTTATCCGGGAACCGGCGCAAAGGATGAACGGGGGGAGGCCGAGGGAGAAGGGACGACACTGAATTGCCCGCTCGCCGCAGGCGCGGGGGATCGGGAGCTGCTCCTCGCATTTGAGAAACAGCTTGCCCCGGCTCTTGCCAACTTTCGTCCTGATTTTATATTGATTTCAGCAGGATTTGACGCGCACCGTGACGATCCTTTGGCCGGGTTACGGGTAACCGAGTCTGGCTTTTCGGAGATGACCCGAATCGTTCGTGCAATAGGCCAGACCTATTGTGAGGGGCGGATCATCTCCTGTCTGGAGGGCGGGTATAACCTTTCGGCCCTGGCGCGGTCGGTTGCGGCGCATCTTTTGGTGCTGTCCGGGGCATAGCAAGCTCCGGAGTTTTTCAACAACCTGTCAGCATCAATCCGTCTGATCCTGCCACGCCTCAATCTCTCGTCTGTGAATTCCAAGCAGATAGAGGAGGGTCGCAAGAGAAGGCTGCGAGATGCTGAAGGGGGCGGCCTCCCGCACGACAGGCTTAGCGTTAAAGGCAATACCCATCCCGGCATGGGTGATCATCGGAAGATCGTTGGCCCCATCCCCGATGGCGATCACCTGCGACAGAGGGATTTTCTCCTTTTTGGCGATCTCTTCCATCAAGGCCAGTTTCTTTTTTCCATCCACAATTTCACCGAGGATCTCTCCGGTCAGTTTTCCCTCCTTAATCTCCAAGCGATTGGAAAAGGCATAATCTAATCGAAGCTCCTTTTTAAGACGGGAGGAAAAATAATCAAACCCGCCGGAGAGAACGGCTGTTTTATAGCCCAACCGCTGCACCACGGAAACAAGCTCCCGTGCGCCTGGGGTGAGGGGCGTTCT
The DNA here is from genome assembly GCA_964423845.1 of uncultured Nitrospirota bacterium. Taxonomy (GTDB): domain Bacteria; phylum Nitrospirota; class Nitrospiria; order SBBL01; family SBBT01; genus CAYRGU01. The sequence continues at coordinate 1,793 of CAYRGU010000164.1, read as the reverse complement.
CTGATGAACCCGCGCAAGGGCCTTCTGGGGCAATCCTTTTAATAGCCGGACCCGCGCCCTCAAGGCATCGGGAAATGCGATTTCACCCTTCATGGCGCGTCGGGTCATGGCGACCACGGCCTCCTCGACGCCCGCCTCGCGGGCCAGCTCATCAATCCCTTCGGTTTGAACCAGGGTCGAATCCATGTCCATCACCAGAAGCCGTTTTGGAAAGCGGAAGAGGGTCTCTTCCTGAACAAGCAGATCCACCCCAAAGGCGGCATGAAGTGGTGCGAATTGCTTCATCACATGGGTGGCGTCGACGGGGAAATGCGCCGTGGCAGTCATCAAAATGGCATGATTTTGATCCAACGTGGAGAGGGCATGAATGGATAGCCCCTCCTTGGCGAGGAACAGGTAAAATTGTTTGATAAAGGAGGTTTGCAAACTCGGGCCCACACAGATCATCACATAGCTGGCAGGCCCCTGCTTCTTCACCTGAAAACCCTCCACATGAACTGCGGGGACAAGATCGGAGAGCTTCTGATAGATAACCTCTTCCTGCTCGGCATCGATCTCAACAACGGCCGAGAGGGTGTGAATCTGCCCGCCGGTTGACTTTTCAATCTGGAGGATTTGCCCTTCAACCCGAGATAGAATTGCAAAGAGACTCGCCGGACGAAGCCCCCACTGGGAGATCACAATGGTTTTCCTCTGGGTCATGTCGTCTCCAGTTTTCGAACGATACGGGCTGGATTCCCAACGGCCACGCAATCGGGCGGAACATCATGGGTAACAATCGCGCCACTGCCGATGATCGATCGCGGGCCGATGGTCACCCCTTTCAAGATAATGGAATGGGCCCCAATCCAGACATCATCATGAATGGTCACCGGGGAGATCCCCTCTTTAGTTACAGGCGTCCCTTTACGTCTTTCCCGATAATCCGTAGGGTGGCCATCACTATCCCGAATCTGCACCCCCCTCGCGATCAGGCAAAAATTTCCAATACGGACACTCTGGGCCACGCTAATTTCAACACCACTTGCAATGAAGGTATGATCCCCAATTTCGAGGATCGGGTCTGGGTAGATCTGCGTGTTAAAAGCGAAGGTTGGCATATAAGAAATCGTGACATGATCCCCCACAACAAGCCGTCCCTGACCGGCAATATAAGGAAGGGCCTCCATGGAAATAACGTCTCCCACCCGTTCGCATCGTCCTCGGAACATCGGCTCGTAATAGAGGATCGTGAGGACTCTCCGGGAAGACTCGCGGACAAAGACATGCAGATAAAAAAGAAGCCGCCCCAAAGTGAGGAAAAACCGGTTGGTGGGGAGGTGAAATGCCAAAACAAAACGAAGGATCCGATATAAAAAATCGTAGAACCGGGTTTCCCGCCGCCTGATCTTGTCGATGAAATTCTTGACAGACATAGCACCCCCCGACATGGCGGCCATTATTACAAAAAGCCTTCACACGATGTCAAACAAACGGAATGTTTTTAAAGCCGGAAAGGATCAGCCAGCAGCAGAAATTATGGGGTCAAATAAAGGGTAAAACAAATCGAAGAAGTAAATTCATCCGTTACGATGAGTGCCCCATCGCACGGCGAAGCGCACTTTCCAACGTCAACTCTCTCTCCAGCAACACCTGTAAGACAGAATCAAATCGAAGCATCGCTTCTTTCACCGGCCAATCTGTCTTTCTCAAAACAAAGATGGCTTCTATTTTAACCGCTTTGGTGAGGTTAAGCTCGAGTAACTCTAAGGGGGTCCCCCGGGCCTGATTCATATACTTCAGATACTCCTTAA
>CAYRGU010000163.1:0-7012 GCA_964423845.1 uncultured Nitrospirota bacterium | reverse complement strand
GTTTTCGAAGAGTTCCGATGCAAATAAAAACAAATGGGAAACAAGAAGAAGTTCACGCGCTCACGCTTTTGGACCTTTTAACACTCAAGGGGATTGAACCCCGCATGGTGATGGTGGAGCATAACGCTAAAATGGTGGATCGCGCCTTGTTAGATCAAACCCCCCTTCAAGAAGGGGACGAGGTCGAGTTCCTCTACTTCATGGGAGGGGGAAGTCTCCCGACATCGCATTGAAATCGTTTTCAGATATTACCCAACTCATCGGTCAAACACCGCTCGTCGCGCTGAAGCGGTTTTGCGATCCCTCCCACGGCCGGATTTTTGCCAAGGTTGAATTTTTTAACCCTGGCGGGAGCGTTAAGGACAGGATCTGTCTTGCCATGATTGAAACGGCAGAGCGGGAGGGAAAAATCAGACCCGGGGCCACATTGCTTGAACCCACGAGCGGAAATACCGGTATTGGATTGGCCTTGGTGGCCGCAGTGCGCGGATATAAATTGATCCTCGTCATGCCAGAGTCGATGAGCATGGAGCGGGCCAGCCTTCTCTCTTCGTATGGCGCCCACCTGGTCCTAACCCCCGCGTTTGAGGGAATGCGTGGGGCGATCAAAGAGGCGGAGGCGATCGCGGAGAAAAATCCAGAATACTTCGTGCCGAATCAGTTCGCGAATCCTGCCAACCCCGAGGTCCACCGGAAAACCACCGCCCCTGAAATTCTGGCGGCCCTTGAGGATCTGGGTGAGGGTCGGGTGGATGCCTTTGTCGTCGGGGTGGGGACGGGCGGGACACTCACGGGGGTTGGCGAGGTTCTCAAGGAGAAGAATCCGAACACCCTCGTGGTCGCCGTGGAGCCCGCCACCTGTCCCATCTTATCGGGAGGGGAGCCAGGGCCTCACAAAATCCAGGGAATCGGCGCCGGTTTTATCCCGAAGGTGCTGAATCGGGACATCATTGATCGTGTCATCACCGTCACCGACGATGACGCCTACAAAACGGCAAAGCGCCTGGCGCGGGAGGAAGGGTTGCTCGTCGGGATTTCCTCCGGCGCCAACGCCTGGGCCGCCGGGCAGATCGCGCGGGAAATGGGATCGGACAAAATCGTAGTAACCGTCCTGCCCGACACCGGAGAGCGGTACATCAGCCTCGAAAAATATTTCAACACCTAAGTGACCCACACGATGTCATTCACCGAAGAACAGCTCGTCAGGTACAGTCGACATATCCTCCTCCCCGAAGTTGGGGGCAAGGGCCAGAAAAAGATGTCCCAGGCCCGTGTGCTTGTCGTGGGAGCGGGTGGATTGGGATCCCCCGTGGCCTATTATCTCGCCGCAGCGGGGGTGGGGACCGTGGGTCTCATTGACGCAGACACCGTCGATCTTTCCAACCTCCACCGGCAGATTATCCATCACACCCGTGATATCGGCCGCCCCAAGGTGACCTCCGCCCAGGAAAAAATGACCGCGCTCAATCCCGACGTCCGGGTGGTCACCCACCCGTACCACCTGACTGATGAAAACGCCCTCGCCATTTTCAACGACTTCGATTACATCATTGATGGCACCGACAATTTTCCGGCAAAATTTCTCATTAACGATGCGGCCTTTTTTTCCAATAAACCGCTGGTTCACGGAGGAATCCTTCGTTTCGAAGGGCAAATGATGACGATTCTCCCGCGGGTCAGTGCCTGTTATCGGTGTATCTTTCCAGAGCCTCCTCCGGCGGGCCTCGTCCCCAGTTGTCAGGAGGCCGGCGTCCTGGGGGCGCTGGCGGGTGTCATCGGAACCCTGCAAGGCACGGAGGTTTTGAAGCTGATTCTGGGCGTGGGACACCCCCTCACCAACCGGATTTTAAAATACGATGCCCTGAAGAGCGAGTTTCGTGAAATCACCCTTCAGAAAAATCCCCATTGCCCGCTCTGCGGGACCCATCCCGTCATTTCCGGGATTCAAATGCAACAACAACCGGTCTGTGAACTCAAGATGGGCCAGGTGGGCGCGAGGGATTAGACCCACTTCAATTTTCAGGATAAATCGATGTCCAAGATCAAAGGGCTCAAGTGTAAAGAATGTGGCAAGGACTACCCGGCCGCCGCCCTGCATGTCTGTGAATTTTGTTTCGGCCCCCTGGAGGTTTCCTACGACTACGATTGGATCAAGACCCACCTCTCCAAGAAAAAAATAGCTGCGGGCCCCAATAGCCTCTGGCGGTATCAGGATCTGCTCCCCATTGAGGGGGAGCCAACGGTCGGTCTCCACGCGGGGTTCACGCCGCTCATCCATGCAAAAAACCTGGGTGCGGCGCTGGGACTTTCTCAACTCTACCTCAAAAATGACACGGTCAATTGCCTCACCCTATCGTTCAAGGACCGTGTCGTCGCCGTTGCGCTCACACGGGCCAAGGAATTAAATTTTGACACGGTCGCCTGCGCCTCAACGGGTAATCTGGCCAACGCCGTCTCCGCCCATGCCGCCGAGGCGCGGCTTCGCTGTTTTGTCTTTATTCCGGCCGACCTGGAAACCGGCAAGGTGTTGGGGAACCTGATTTATCGGCCCCATGTCGTCGCGGTTCATGGCAACTACGATGAGGTGAATCGGCTCTGCAGCGAGATCGCAGGGGAATATCCATGGGCCTTCGTCAATATCAACCTTCGCCCCTACTACTCCGAGGGGTCCAAGACCCTGGCGTATGAAACGGCAGAGCAATTGGGGTGGCGCGCGCCAGATCATGTCGTCGTTCCAATCGCCTCCGGGTCCCTTCTCACCAAAATTTCAAAGGGACTCAATGAGCTTGCGCGGCTCGGATTGATCGCAGAGGTCGCCACCCGGATTCATGGCGCCCAGGCGGAAGGATGCGCGCCCGTCGCTTCCGCGTATGCGGAGGGCCGGGACTTTATTCGCCCGGTCAAACCAAAAACCATCGCAAAATCGCTGGCCATTGGGAATCCCGCAGATGGATTCTATGCCCTGAAAGTCGCGCGGGCCAGTCACGGGATCATTGAGCAAGCCAGCGACATGGAAATTGTCGAGGGGATGCGCCTTTTGGCAGAGACGGAAGGGATCTTTGCCGAAACAGCCGGGGGAGTCACGGTTGCAGCCCTGAAGAAACTCGCCCAGAAAGGCACCTTCTCTCGTGAGGCGATCACCGTCGCCTACATCACTGGAAACGGGCTAAAGACCCAGGAGGCCGTTGCCGGCACCTTATCGTCTCCGTGGACGATCCAACCGACGCTCGCCAGCTTTCAGGGGGCGTTAGAGCTGTCAACCCAAGCAGGAGGGAAAAGTGATTAAAGTCCGTATCCCCACACCATTAAGAAAATTAACCGGAGGACAGGGTGAGGTGAGCGTGCAGGCCAGTGACATTGCCACGCTCATTGACAGCCTGGAACAAAACTATCCAGGATTGAAAGAGCGTCTGTGCGATGCTCAAGGGGAGCTGCGGCGATTTGTTAACATTTACGTCAACGAGGAAGATATCCGTTTTCAGAAAGGGGCAACCACCCCGGTGAAGGAGGGAGATGAAGTCTCTATCGTTCCCGCGATTGCAGGCGGGTCCTCCTCCGTAAAAAAGGAAACCTCCCCGCCAGAAAAAAAACCACACGTGGCGAAATTAAAAGTCCATATCACCTTCCCGGAGGACAAAATTAAAGAACCGATTATTCATCAGATCGGAAAGGATTATCGGGTCATTACCAGTATTCGTAAGGCGGATGTCACGGAGAAGACCGGTTGGGTCGATTTGGAGCTCACCGGGGAACCCTCTGAAATAGAGCGAACCTTGGAGGGCTTGCGAAAAAAAGGGGTGAAGGTCGATCCCATTGAGCGGAATGTGATCGAATAGCAGGCGGATGAAAAAGGTGTTTTCTGAAGAGCAAATTCAACGGTACAGTCGGCAGATCATTCTGCCGGAGGTGGGGGGAAAGGGCCAGAAAAAATTGGCCGCAGCAAAGGTGTTCCTGATCGGCGCGGGCGGGCTCGGCTCTCCTGCGGCGCTCTATCTTGCCGCTGCCGGCGTCGGGACCCTCGGCATCATCGACAGCGACATCGTCGATCTTTCGAACCTCCAGCGGCAGATATTGCATGCAACCGACAGGGTTCACCAACCCAAAGTCCTTTCAGCCCAGCAGACTTTAAACCAGATCAATCCCGATGTCGTCGTCGTCCCTTATCATGAAAAACTCACCGCTCTGAACATCGCGTCCTTCTTCAAGGAGTACGACATTATCGTTGACGGATCGGATAATTTTTCGACCCGCTATCTTGTCAATGACGCCGCTTATTTTGCGAAGAAACCGCTCGTATCGGGGAGCATCTTCCGCTTTGAGGGACAACTGACGGTACTCAAGCCGCACGGGCCGGCCCCCAACCCCTGTTATCGCTGTCTCTATCCAGAACCGCCTCCCGCAGGATTTGTTCCCTCGTGTCAAGAGGCGGGGGTCCTCGGCATCCTCGCAGGGACCATCGGTGTGCTACAAGCCGTTGAGGTGTTAAAGGAGATATTAGGAATTGGGAAAACTCTGTCTGGAAGGCTTTTTATTTTTGATGCCTTGGAGATGAAGTTTCGAAACGTCAAGGTCCCCAAAGATCCGGACTGCCCTCTTTGTGGCGCAACCCCCTCCATCCACACCCTGACTGACGAGAACATCTCCTGCGTCTTGCCCGCCTGATTTAACCCAGACTACGCATTAGGGGAATAAAGTTCATTTGAATTTAAATCCCCTCCTTCAGAAGGAGGGGGAGGGGAGGTGATTAGCGTTTTTCTTTTTATTTTTGGCCTATTTTATTGAATGCCCTTGAGTAAACCCCTCCTAACCTCCCCTTGCTAAGGGGAGGATTTAAGAACGATACCCGCTATTTCCCCTATTGCGTAATCTGGGTTTAAGGGCGCTCGCACGCCGCCGATCGGGGGGGGCCCCCCTCGCAGGGGTCATACCCCCTTGGGATTTACAGCGTTAGAACAGGGTTGGACGATAGTTCAGAATGGCGTTGATCTTTTCGGCCACCTTATCGGGGGTCGCTGTCGCCTTCACCAAAAGCTCGGAGGCGCCCAACTCCGAAGTACGCTTCACATCTTGAGGCGTGCTGCGGTCGGATAGAATAAAAACGGGGATATGCTTCACCTCCGGGCGCGATTTAATAATATGCAAGACCTTAAAGGCATCCATGCCATCCATCATCAAATCCAGCAGAATGACATCGGGGTGCTCCTTCAGAAGCAGTCTTAATCCCCCCACGCCATCCTGTGCCACCAGCACGGAAAATCCTTCGGCCTCAAAGCGTTGTCGATAGGCCTCCCGATAGAAATGGGTATCATCAATAATGAGGATCTGCCACCCACGGGCATTGGATTGTCCTTGGGAGGAGGCCCTGCCGACATAGGCCTTTATTTTTCTGGCATCCTCCGGTTTCAGGGAGAGGAACTTGACCCCCATCCCAACGCCTTCATGCAGAATAACCACTTTTCCCTGGACCTCAATCAAGCGTCCCATCAGCTCAAACTTTAAGTTCACCACCGAATTCGTGATCACCGAAACGTCAGCGGAAACATAGGCACCCGTAACGCTCAAATCAATCAAGTGGCCACTCTGCTTACCATCAACCTCAACCCCTTGAGACATCAAAACGCGGCTTCCCTGACGCATCTCTGTGACTGGTTCCTCACCCATCTTTAATGCCACCTCACCCACTTTGCTTCAGCGACAACGCATCGCACCCGCACCCAGTATCAAATAAAAACAAATTCATGTCAAACCGTTTACTTCTGCCTCTCGCGCTGGATCTGCATCTGTCTTTTCACAACATATCGGATGACATGCTCTCGATCCACCTCATTTATCCCGATGAAAAATACTCCCGTCTCCGCGCCACATGGCCGCTCCCCATCGAAAATGACCTGGCTTCGGACCACCCTTCCAATCAACATCATCTCCTGAAAAGGGACCACGGGAAAAATAAAGTTAAATTCCAATATCTCGTCAATCGAATGCAGCGCAGTTGAGAAAAAAAGCATCCCCGTCGATGAGATATTGAGAAACGTTGCATGACGCGGGAAAATCTCTTCATCCTCTCGTTTAGACAATCTTTTTATGATAAAGCTTGTCTTCCAATCAAGCCATAGAAGCATATCCAAAAGTTCGGGAGCCACCTCCTCCGCACGTCGAGAAAGGTTCTCTCCGGAATTGGCAACATGCAGGGGAGGAATCTTATAAAAGTGTTCCTTCTTTTTATTTTCTCCGCTCGGATCTTTCGTATTCACCACACGATAGATCGCCGGACAGTCTGTGGAAACCCGTATTGCCCCTCTTCGATCTCCCTGGACCACCGTACTGTTTGCCCCCTTCTCTTTGACCTCTTCAAACATAGACCAGCCCCTTTACATGGGTGAAAAGCGCTTCAACCCTGTTTCCCCCCATCTTTTCCAGGCGAAATCGGTGTCATTTTTTTAACAATTTTGCTTCCAGGAGGGCTAAATCTTCCTCGCTACGCTGAACTAACGGCAAGAGCTCATACTGAATCAAATCGGCCAGGGTCACCCAGTCTCTCGACTCAAAACCCGCCATCATGGCCTGAAAGACATTCAGGAAATCCCCCTTTGGCAAGATAGACTCCACAACCAGATCGGCCCCTGCGAGGCGGGTCAGACCACTTCTTAATTCCTCTCCAAACTCCATCAGGGCGCGCAAGCTCTCTATATTGTTGGAAACCGTCGTAAACGTCCCCCGTGACGGCTCGACACGTAAGAGTTGCACGCACTTCTCCAATTCTTTCAAAAGCGCCTTGATATGTCCCCTTCCCTGCACGATCGCTTGAATCACCGCCTCCAAAAGTTCTGCGTTTCCAGATACCTCGGCCATGTTATGTCTCCCCCTTTCCATTTATGGGCACCTCTAAAAACCTACTGCGCGGCCCGATTGCTGCGTTGCGCGGTACTCGTAATCCTCATGTACAAACACGTACACTGCGGTTCCTGCGTTCCGTGCGCCTTGCAATCAGACCGCTCGCTACGGTTTTTAGAGG
>CAYRGU010000162.1:0-5498 GCA_964423845.1 uncultured Nitrospirota bacterium | reverse complement strand
CCCACGACAGGGAGATCGCGAAGACAACCGCAAGGTAACCAATCCCCACCGATCGGAAGAAGGCGGCAAGACAAATCGATAAGGGATCCCGCCACAATCTGGACGTCACGATTCCTCCATGATCAAGATGCTCCCCCTCTGTCTGGCACTTTTATCCCGATTAGGCATTAGGAATCATAGGGTAGTTTTCCCCCTTAGAAAAGGGGGGCAGGGGGGTTGTTCTTGATCTCCCCAATCTCATTCTGAATAGCGACCAAAATCAGAATTTTTATAACAACCCCCCACCCCCTTTTCTAAGGGGGAATTAACCACTTGAAACGCCAAAGAGCCGACCGCATGGAACTTTGGAGACATTGACATCAATCACAGCAAGGACCGGTTGCTGTGGATCCCACGCTGGTGAGTTGGCCGCAGGCCGCGAGAATGTCCCTCCCTTTGCTTTTTCTAAGGGTGGCGATGAGACCTCCCTTAAGAAGGATCTCCTGAAATTGCAAGACCTGTCGATCGGAGGGACGACGATATTCTCCTCCCGGAAACTCGTTGAAGGGGATGAGATTAATTTTGCACCGGACCCCCTTTGTCAACACAACCAGACGCCCGGCATCTTCCATCGTATCGTTCACCCCGGACAAAAGGACATACTCAAACGTCAAACGTCGCCGGGCGGGCAGGGGGAATTCCCGACAAACCGAAAGCAGCACCTCGATCGGATAGAGACGATTCACCGCAGGCATGATTCGATCGCGGACCGCATTCGTTGTGGCATTCAGCGAGATCGACAAGTTGACAGGGGGTGCCTCTTTCCAGAATTTTCGGATCTGTGGGACCATTCCCGCTGTGGAGAGGGTAATCCGCCGGGGAGAGATGCCAAGCCCCATCGGCGAGGTCATCCGGCGCAATGCCTCCGAGACCGGGCCCAGGTTGGCCAGTGGCTCCCCCATCCCCATCAGAACGATGTTGGTCACCCGCCTCTGATTCAAAAGAAGGCTTTTCAGGACAAGAACCTGGTCCACGATTTCCTCTGTCTTCAGGTTTCTCTTTAATCCCTCTCTCGCCGTCAGACAAAAACCGCAATCCAGCGAGCACCCCACCTGCGTGGAAATGCAGGCCGTCAGCCGCTCGTCATCGGGAATCAGAACAGATTCCACCTCTCTTCCATCCCCCAATCCCATCAGAAATTTTTCGGTTCCATCCAGAGAGACCTGTCTCTTGTTGATGTTCAGGCGAGTCATCACGAACCGCTCCGAGAGGCCCTCTCGCTCGGCCCTCGTCAGGGTCGTCATCTCATCAATGCTGGCCGCATGATGCTGATAAAGCCAGGCACGGATCTGACCGGCACGGTATTTCTTCCAGCCGAGCTGTTCCACCAGGGTATCGATCTCCGAAAAAGAGAGCGCCAGGAGATTTTTTTTATCAGGAAGGATCATTTTCGTTGTGGGTACTGCATTCTCGTCAGGAGACGATCAGGCCGGTCCATGACCCCCGACATTCCAGAAGTCTCTTGTCGAAACCCCAACCCTACGTAAGATAACGACTTTCTGGATTGCCGACAAAGGACGCGCTGAAATGAGCACCGTTTGGGTAACGATCGGGGATCTGTTACCTCAAGTGCCTTAAGGGCTCGTCCATAAATAACATCCACAGTCGGGCTGCCGATTCATCCCCGTTTGCTACGTTGCTCATCGCTTACATACCAAAGGGTATGCGCGCTCCTCGCGCCTTGCAAACAGGGCGACTCGTTGGCCCTTTGTGTCGATGTTATTTACGGATGAACCCTTAATGATACGAACCGTGATCTTATTAAACCTCCACAAAGCTGAAGCGAAAGACTCTACCACGCCGTCTTGAAAGATGTAAACGGGATAGGCGTCTGGCCAGGTGCAGCACGTTGCCCCCCGCTAAATTGACATCATATAGGCCTTTCGATACACTCGGTCCGCTTTCCTGATCCGATGCGTTCCTGGGGCCTGTTTTGCCATGATGACTCTTTATGAATTACTTCAGGTTGCAATAGATAAAGGTGCGTCTGATCTACATCTTACGGTTGGGGTTAAACCCCAGATTCGTATCGATGGGGCCTTGACGCCGCTGGAGGGTCCCACCTTGATGGCGGCGGATACAAAACATCTCGCCTACAGCATTCTGACAGACAGCCAGAAGCACCGCTTTGAGGACGAAAATGAGCTCGACTTCTCGTTTGGAATTAAAGGCGTAGGACGTTTTCGTGGAAATTTGTTTGTCCAGCGGGGTGAGGTCGGTGTGGCCATTCGTGCCATTCCTGCGGAGGTCAAATCGTTAAGTGAATTGGGTCTTCCCGCCTGCGTGGGGCCTCTCGTCAAAAAACCACATGGCTTGATTCTCTGCACAGGAACCACGGGGAGTGGAAAATCCACCACGTTGGCCGCAATGATTAATTTAATTAATTCAGAACAATCGCTTCATATTATGACGATTGAGGACCCCATTGAGCACTTGCATCGGCATAAAAAGTCCCTGGTGAATCAGAGAGAGATCGCCTCCGACACAAAAACCTTTCGGTCCGCGCTGAAACATATCTTAAGGCAGGACCCCGACGTTGTGTTAATTGGCGAGATGCGGGATTTAGAAACCATTGAGGCGGCCTTAACCATCTCGGAAACAGGTCACTTAACGTTGGCGACGGTACACACCAATTCCAGCGTCCAGACGATCCATCGTATTGTGGATGCCTTTCCGCCACACCAGCAAGTCCAGGTTCGTGCCCAGCTTTCTTTCGTTTTACAGGGGGTGATTGCGCAACAGCTGATTCCGAGAAAGAACGGCCATGGACGGGTTTTAGCGGTGGAGGTGATGATTCCTAATCCGGCCATTCGTAACCTGATCCGAGAGGATAAAGTTCATCAAATCTATGCCATGATGCAATCGGGTCAGGAAAAACACGGCATGGTTACGATGAACCAATCGTTATACGATCTTTATATGCGGGATGAAATTTCTTATGAGGACGCCATTGGCCGCTCTGGACAGGTCGAAGAGCTCATCACCCTGATTAATCGAGGCGGGGGGATCCCCACCTCGACGACTGGGTCTTCCCGGATCAGAAGGCGCGAATAGGCTTCAACACGATGACCACATTCATCTGGACAGGACGCACACGACAGGGGGTTCATCGAAATGGAGAGATCGCCGCTCAAACCCGTGATGAGGTCATCGCCCTCCTTAAAAAAGAGCGCCTGTTAATCACCTCCGTTCAGGAGAAGGGCGCAAGATGGGACCTCCCAAGACGCAATAAAAAGGTCAGCGACAGGGCCGTTGCCATTTTTACGCGCCAGCTCTCCAGCATGATCGAAGCCGGACTCCCCCTGGTTCAGTCCCTTGAAGTCCTATCGAAACAACCCGACAATCCTTTCTTCTCCAGCATGATCGCTGGGATTCGCATTGAGGTTGAAGGAGGCGCGACCTATACGGAAGCCATTCGCGGTCATCCCGAAATATTTGACGAACTCTATGTCAACATGGTCGCCGCCGGCGAGGCCAGTGGCCAGATGGAAGTTGTTCTAAGGCGCCTTTCAAAACATATAGAAAAATCAATTAAGTTAAAGCGAAAAATTAAGTCTGCCCTGGTCTATCCGGCAACCATTGTGGGGGTCGCGATCCTGGTCATTATTATGTTGATGATCTGGGTCATTCCTGTTTTTGCCAAGATGTACACCGATTATGGCGGTGAGCTTCCCCTCTTGACGCGCTGGCTCATTCAGATCAGCGAGTTCGTCAAAGCCTACATTTTATTGATTGCCGCTTCAGTGGGGCTCTCGATTTGGGGCCTTAAGAAATATTATAAAAGCCCACGGGGACGGGATCAGATTGATCGGCTTCTCTTGAGACTTCCTGTGATCGCAGGTTTTGTTAAAAAGACCGCGATTACCCGATTTACCCGCATGTTGGGGATGCTGGTTTCAAGCGGGATTCCCATTCTGGAGGGGATCGCCACGTCGGCGAAAGTCTCTGGGAATACGGTGATTGAGGCCCACCTGCTGTCCGCCTGTCATGGGATGAGGGAAGGATCCACGCTCTCCGCGCCGCTGAGTCAGGGGAAGATTTTTTCAGAAGCGGTCATTCAAATGATTCATGTGGGGGAAACCACCGGAACGCTGGATCTGATGCTCGAAAAGGTGGCGGATTACCATGAGGAGGAGCTGGAAATCACGATCGATGTCATGACTTCTCTCCTGGAGCCTGCCTTGATGGTCTTCGTGGGCGTGATTATTGGCACCATTGTTGTTGCCATGTATCTTCCTATTTTTAGAATGGCCGCTCTCATTGAGTAGCCTGAATGTTTCACCCGTGTTGTTAGCCTCACCAATCACCGTATGACGAAACCGACAGGCAGGACTTGATGGCACGAAAGAAGAATACCGAGACCAAACGCCCGATTGAAACCTACGAGCATAAGGATAAGCAGCGGGTTAACAATCCGCCTGTCGGGCTGGTGACGCCGCAGACCGATCCGGACGCGGGCAGGGGAAAGGCCTATGCCTACGACCCGCACCTGGACCCGCAACTGGTCTGGGCGGGTAAGGCCGAGCACACTTCCTTCGAGGTGCCCACCCGCTCGCTGCACGTCCACGAGCGCATCGATCCGCGCACGATCATCGAGGCGGTGAAGAAGCGCAACGGCAGCGGCATGGTGCAGGGATCGCTCTTCGACCTGCTGACGGAAAACCCGCCCCTGCGCCAGGCCATAGAGTTCTACCAGCACGCCCACGGCTGGAGTAACCGCCTTGTGGCCGGCGACAGCTTGCTGGTGATGAACTCGCTTCTGGAAAAGGAAGGCCTGGCGGGCAAGGTGCAGATGGTCTACCTCGACCCGCCCTACGGCATCAAGTACGGCTCCAACTTCCAGCCCTTCGTCAACAAGCGCGACGTGAAGGACGGCAAGGACGAAGACCTCACCGCCGAGCCGGAGCAGATTCGCGCCTTCCGCGACACCTGGGAGCTCGGCATCCACTCCTACCTGACCTACCTGCGCGACCGGCTGCTGCTGGCCCGCGAACTGCTCACCGAATCAGGCAGCGTCTTTGTCCAGATCAGCGACGAGAATGTGCATCATGTGCGCGAGTTGATGGACGAGGTGTTTGGGATGGGGAATTTCGTAAGTCTGATCACATTTGTGAAAACAGCTGGACAATCCTCTGATCTCATTTCTGGCATATCTGATTACCTGCTGTGGTATTCGAAGAATAAGAGCAAAGTGAAATACCGACAGTTATACTTGCCGAAGGAATTTGGGGAGAAAGGTGCCAGTTCATATTCCAGAGTGGAATTGCCTGATGGCACTCGAAGAGCATTAACGCAGGAAGAGAGGAGAGACATAGAGTCCTTACCTGAAGGAAGCAGGATTTATGCATTAGATAACTTGACCAGCCAAAGACCTCCTGGTGATTTTCCAGTCAAGTTTGATGGAAATACATACCGGCCAGGGAAGAATTATTGGAAAACTGGAGAGGAAGGCTTCGAGC
>CAYRGU010000161.1:0-2696 GCA_964423845.1 uncultured Nitrospirota bacterium | reverse complement strand
GTGGTAGTCAGACAGGATTTAGAGGGGATACTCACGCTGCATTACAAAGGGGAGAAGGTTCTCTACGATGCCATAGAGGTTCGTCCAAAAAGGTTGGAACCCGTCACAAAACGGCAATCCCGTACGATCCATCGGCCTGCTGCTGATCACCCATGGAAAAAGTCATTTATGGGATTAAAAGAATTGAGAGTAATCCCTTAAAATATGACATTTCTAATAAGTTAAATCATGTGACATTTCTATTAAGTGTTGACATCTAAAAGTAGTCCGATCCGATTGTTGCCGGTTGTTGAAAAAGTCCCTGTGTAATTTTTTCAACAACCCATGAGAACCGGTGCGGGACAAAGAGAGATCGAATGGAGAGATCGAATGAAGGAGAAGCGGTTTCCAGAATGGGGCCTCCGAGAGGAGGTGATTCTGGGCTCTCAACCGGTTGACAAACACGGCTCCTTTGAGGTAGAAAACGGGGGCCTGTTCTTGAAGAACTTCGATTTTAGGTGCCTTGAAATAGCAAGGGTTCCGCATCTCAAAAATAAGGAGAAAACAGAATGAAGAAGGCATTGCTTTTGACGGGTCTTTTTTTTATTTTCGCAATCAATGCCCATGCGGAAATCAAGCCAGAACATGATCCCCTGAAACCGAGAGTCCCGCCCGATAAAATAGCGGCGGCCAAGGCCATGAAGCCCCCCTTTGCCAGCACGCCCGCGATCGCTGCGGAAGGAAAAGTCCTCTTTGATGGCAAGGCCACCTGCTTTATGTGCCACGGCAATGACGGCAAGGGCAAAGGGGTCGGGGCCGAATCCCTCACGAAAGTCGGGCCCCGGAATTTCACCAATGCAGCCGTCCTCAAGGCAAAAAGTTGTGGTGAGATGTTTTGGGTCGCCTCCAATGGGACCAAAGGTGATTTTTCTAATAAGACCGCGCCCAGCCATCCCCAAGGGACCGGCATGGTCAACTACCTGATCGGCCACACCTCCGAACTCGGATTGCCTGGAACCCCGACGGTGACCAAAGATGAGCTTTGGAAGATTGTCATCTACGAGAAGAGTCTGGGTGGCGCAACCTGCTGACAGGCCCTGTAACTTTTTGAACTGTCTGTCTCCTCGCACAGGGTTTTCAACAATCTGTTGGTCGTCCCCCCCTCTTAAGGGGGGGGACGTTCTTTCTTTGACATTCCCCCCTTCATCGTTTCTGCGCCGGGCGATGCGCAAGGGCCGCCCTCAAGAACAATCAATCATTGAAACATGCTGTCCCCGCCGATAGTCACCACGCTGCCAGGAATCACCGCGTCCCCTTTTGAAATTTTCAGAAAGTTGTCGTGGAAAACACCCTCCGTTCTCTTGGAAGGGCAACCGGGAGGATGGTTCGATGGACGTTTTTCAGTGATCGGCGCAGATCCCTTTGCGATCTTCCAAAGCAAGGGAGCCGTCACCCGATTTGAACCGATTCTGCCTGGGAGTAAACCATCTCTTTCGGCTGATGGCGATCCCCTGCAACATCTTCAAAAATGCCTGGATCGTTTCGCCGCCTCCCCTCTGTCCGACACAGACCTTCCTTTCCTGCAAGGCGGAGCGATCGGCTTCTTTGGTTATGATCTGGCACAACAGTTTGAAACCCTCCCTGCCCCATTGAAAGGCGATCCCACACTGCCGGATATTTTTCTTCTTTTTCTGAACCGCTTCATCGTCTATGACCACTCAAAACAGGCGTTGCATATTATTTACAATCCAACCCCGGAAATAAACCTGTCTCCAGAAATAAGCCCGGGAGAAACGGATCAAACCCGCCGAAAAAAAGGGGTGGCGTATCTCGAAGCGATTCGAAGAAAAATCGAGGCGCCCTGTCAATCGGAAGATTTTGATCAACCGGCCCCTCCCCTGACGATCCAATCCAGTTTGACTGCCGAGGATTACATGCAGATGGTCCGACGTGCCAAAGAATATATCGCCGCAGGAGACATTTTCCAGGCGAATCTCTCCCATCGCTTTCACGCACAGGGACGGGACGCCTCCATGCTGACGCTCTATCAGCGTTTACAGAAAATCAACCCTTCCCCTTTTTCAGCCTACCTCGATCTTGGAGAGATACAGATTGCAAGCAGTTCTCCGGAGCGGCTCATTCGTGTTCGCCAGGGGATCGCCGAGACCTGGCCAATTGCCGGGACAAAGCCCCGTGGACGCACGCACGAAGAGGATGAGCAGATGATCCAAGCCCTCTGTGGGAGCGAAAAGGAGCGGGCAGAGCACCTCATGCTGGTCGATCTGGAACGAAATGACTTGGGGAAGGTCTGTCAACCTGGCTCCATCCAGGTGAGATCCCTCATGAAGATTGAGCGATACTCTCATCTCTTTCATCTGGTGACCCATCTTCAGGGGGAGATGCGCCCCGGGGTGAGCCCCCTCCAGGGACTCAAGGCGATGTTCCCCGGGGGGACCATTACGGGCGTCCCAAAAATTCGTTGTATGGAAATCATCTCGGAATTGGAAAAAGAGGCGCGGGGGATTTATACCGGGGCAATCGGCTATCTCTCTTTTGCGGGAGAGATGGATCTCAACATCGCCATCCGCACGCTGGTTAAAAAAGGCGACGAGATCACCCTCCAGGTCGGCGCGGGCATTGTCGCGGACTCCGATCCCGAGTCTGAATATCAAGAAACGCTCAACAAAGCGGCCGCACTCATCAGGGCATTAAACGGA
>CAYRGU010000160.1:0-2614 GCA_964423845.1 uncultured Nitrospirota bacterium | reverse complement strand
CCATGCGCATTCCGACCGAATGCCGCGCAGCGTTCGATGCGGGTCGGGTGCTATTCCTGTCCCCGTTCACGAAGCAGCCGAAGCGCGTCACGAAAGACTCGGCGCTCCGCCGCAACGAGGTCGTCGCCGCGCTCGCGGATGAGGCCTATGTCGCGCACATCGAGACAGGCGGCAAGACGGACCAGATCGTGAAGAAGCTGAGACAATGGAAGGTGCCGATCCTGTGAGCAACCATGCGGGTCGCGGTCATCGAGGGCAGGCGTCTAACAACAGCATGCAGCTGATGGTGCTTCGCCGCGCGCCACAGCTGATGCTGAACGTTGAGCGGATTACGACCCCTGCGAGGTCTGCGAGGGCCACAGTCCATCTGCTGCGTTATTCTAACGAGCGGGTTGCCCCCGCTGATTCAGTCTTCTGTCGGGACTGTCTTTCGTTCTGTCTTGGTTGCCGCGCGATGGTGTTTCTGTTGAAGCATCTTCTCTTTGGCGCGTTTACTGCGCTTTCTTTTTTGTCGGCGGATCTTTTCAGCCTCCTGTTGACGTCGACTGGCGGCTCCAAGCAGGAGCCCCTCCATTTTATCCAAAAAGCGCTTTCTGGCCAGATATCGATTTGCCCCTTGCGTTCGTTCTGTCTGGCAGCGGGTGATTAGGCCGGTGGGGCGATGAATGAGGACAACAGCGGTGGAAACTTTGTTGACGTTCTGTCCCCCTGGACCACCCGCGCGGACAAAGGTCTCTTGAATGTCGCTCTCCAGAAGGGAGAGCTTGGCCATCCGGAGTTTGAGTGCTTCCCACTTTGTTGGGCTGATCAAAGAAAGGACCGAGAGAAACTGGACAGGTCAACAAAAACAAACCGCAAAAATGAACCGCAAAAATGAACCGGGTGGGCTGTGAAGGGATCGAACCTTCGACCCGCTGATTAAGAGTCAGCTGCTCTACCAACTGAGCTAACAGCCCATCCATTGTCGGGGACGGATTCCGCCTTCTTTCTCGCAGACCCGCTACAGCGGAAAGCGATCGGAGTTCCTAACTTTCATCGTATCCTGGTGCGCCTGAAGGGATTTGAACCCCTAACCTACGGCTCCGGAGGCCGACGCTCTATCCAATTGAGCTACAGGCGCGGAGGTCGGAATTTATCACAAAAAAACAGGACAGGCAAATTTTTGTATGGGGGCCAGTAGATTGCCTTGACAAATCCTCTCTCCGCAGATTTTAATGCCCGATCGTCCTCCTGGAAACAGTCGTGAAATATTGCCGTTGCTTCTTCGTTTTAATCGTTGTTTTAATCGTGTTCATCACCGGCCTTCTTCCAGAGGCCATGGCAAAAAAAACCAAAAAATCTAAAACATTACCCCCACCGCCTCCGCTCCCCAAAATTGCCCTCGAACCGATGGTTCAGCGGCTCCTCGAACCGGTCGCAGTGGTTCATGCCGGGGATAAAAGTGCTCGACTTTTCATCGTGGAATTACATGGAACGATTCGAATCTGGAAGGAGGGCACCCTGTATTCCAAACCTTTTCTGGATATTGGAAACAAGATCATTTCAGGGAGAGAGATGGGGCTTCTTGGGCTTGCATTTCACCCCAACTTCAAGGCCAACAGGCGACTTTTCATTCACTACACCTCCCCGGTTGGCGGACTTCATACCGTCATCTCCGAATTTAAGGTGGGTCGCAACCCGGATGAAGTTTTTCCAGACAGTGAGCGGGTCCTCCTGAAGGTTCCCCAGCCCTATGCCAACCATAAGGGAGGGCATATCGCCTTCGGCGCGGATGGATTTCTCTATATCGGTATCGGCGATGGCGGATCGATTTATGATCCTCATGGGCATGGGCAGGATGCCTCCTCCCTGCTGGGTAAAATCTTGAGAATTGATGTGGATGAAGGGGCCACGTATGGCATCCCTCCGGGGAATCCCTTCATCGGCCATGAGGGCGCTTTGCCCGAGATATGGGCGTTGGGGCTTCGCAACCCCTGGAGACTCTCCATCGATACCGTATCGGGGCTTCTCTATGTGGGAGATACGGGTGAAAACGATCGGGAAGAGATCAACGTTATCAGAAAGGGCAATAACTACGGATGGAACATCATGGAGGGGAAAATTTGTGCCCCGGGTGTCGACCCGAAATGTAAAAAAGAGGGCCTGACAGAACCCATTTATGACTATCCCCGTTCCGAAGGGGCCTCCGTCATTGGGGGATATGTCTATCGTGGGGCGGCCCTTCCCGAACTGCGAGGGGTCTATTTCTATGGCGATCTGGTGAGCGGCCGTATTTGGGGATTACGCACGAACGGGAAGACGATCACGGAACAGATGCTCCTTCTTGAGTCTGGCAGAAGCATCAGCGCCTTTGGCATGGATGAGCAAAAAGAGCTCTACCTGGCGGACTTAAGCGGCGAGATTTTAAAGATCATTCCGCCGATCCAAGAATTGCATTAATGGGTGACGATTGCCAGGTGGACTTTTCAAGCCCGCTAATTCTTGAGGCCCCTTGGGTCCAGAAGATCGCGCAGCGTATCCCCCAGGGAATTAAAGGCCAGCGTCGTAAGAAATATAGCGAGGCTCGGAAAGACAATCAAATGGGGATAAAATTTAATTGCCTTCCATCCTTCAT
>CAYRGU010000159.1:0-14397 GCA_964423845.1 uncultured Nitrospirota bacterium | reverse complement strand
GGGGTGGAAACAGAAACACAGCTCTCTTTCCTTGAGTCCCAGCACTGCGACTACTTCCAGGGCAATCTCTATTGCCAGCCCCTTCCAGAGCGGACACTCACCCGTCTGATGCAAGAAGGTCATTTCCTCTCTCGTGAATTTCAAACACCTGCGAAACGAAGGGTCCGAAAACCCAAAGAGACATAAGGAAAAGCTGGCTCTTTTTTTAAATCCTCCCCTTGGCAAGGGGTGCAACCCCTGCGAGGGGTGCGACCCCTGCGAGGGGAGGTTAGGAGGGGTTTACGGAAGGGCATTCAGTAGAACACTCACCTCCCCTACCCCTCCTTGTAAAGGAGGGGATTTACCCACTCAAAGCTTCAAAGAGCCGTACCACCCCCTACTTTAATTCGCCGTTCTTCACCCGAGCAGACAGGTCAAAGAGGATCTTCAGCGCCGCAAGGGGGGTGAGCTGTTCCGGATTCACCTCCTGAAGAAGGAGGGCCAGGGCAGAGGGGTGCGACCCCGGCGAGGGGTGCGACCCCGGCGAGGGGGATGACCCCTGCGAGGGGTGCGACCCCTGCGGGGGGCTCGGCCCCAGCGGGGGTTGCAAACCCGGCGGGGGGTGCGTCGGGACGGAAGCGGCGGGGCGTTGGGTGAAAAGATCCGGTGCGTTGTCCGTTGGAAAAGGGCCCGACCAGGCCTTCTCTTCGAGGGTATTTAAAATTTCCCTGGCACGCGCAATGAGCGGTTTGGGAAGTCCTGCCAGCCGGGCCACAGCAATCCCATAGCTCTTGTCGGCTCCCCCTTCGCGCATTTTTCTCAAGAAGATAATCTGATCGTCCCACTCCCTGACCAGCGTGTGAAAATTGCGGACCCCGTCATGCGTCGCGGCAAGGCGGGTGAGCTCGTGATAATGGGTGGCAAAAAGGGCGCGCGCACCCAGGGCGTGAACCTGTTCAGCAATGGCCCAGGCGATGCTCATGCCGTCAAACGTGCTGGTCCCCCGGCCAATTTCATCAAGCAGCAGAAGGCTTTTCCCCGTGGCATGCCGCAACAGATACGCGACCTCCGTCATCTCGACCATAAAGGTACTCATGCCGTGGGTTAAATCATCCTGCGCGCCAACCCGCGTGAAAATTTGATCCACGATACCAATCCTGGCCGCTGCGGCCGGAACAAAGCTCCCGATCTGGGCCATCAGGACAATCAAGGCGACCTGACGCATGTAGGTCGATTTCCCGGCCATGTTGGGTCCGGTCAGCATCAGCAGGCGCGACATGGGCGGGTCGATGAAGGTGTCATTCGGCACGAAGTCTTTGACCCGCGCCTCCAGGACGGGATGTCGCCCTTCCTGAATCTGAAGGATAAGCGTCTCGCTCACCTCCGGCTGAACATACCCGTTCTGGTGTGCCACCTCCCCCAGCGAGGAGAGCACGTCCAGGGTGGCCAGATGACGGGACATCCCACAAACACGGGCCGCCTGCTGTGACAGGGCATGGCCAAGATCGGCAAACGCGGCCGCCTCCAGGAGCGCAATCTTCCCTTCCGCGCCAGCCAGTTTTACCTCTAACTCCGAGAGCGCCGGGGTGGTGAAGCGTTCGGCATGGGCAAGCGTCTGCCTCCGGAGATACTCCGGGGGAACTTTTTTCAAGTGGGCCTCACTCACCTCAATCGCGTAGCCAAACACCTGGCTGTAACGCACCTTGAGCGATTCAATCCCCGTCCGATCCCGCTCGGTCCGCTCCATCTCTGTGAGATGGGCCTTGCCCTCTTTTTGAAACCGCCGCAATTCGTCGAGTTCGGGCACGGCGCCGTCGCAGATAACGCCTCCCCCCTTGAGAGAGAGGGGAGGATCGTCCACAATCGTTGCCTCAATGAGGTGGAAAAGATCGTCCAGGTTGTCCCAGGAGGAGGTCATCCGATCAATGAGGGCCGCCGGCATGGCATGAATTTGTTTTTGAATCTGGGGCAAAAGACCTAAAGAGTCCTTCAGGGCGATGAAATCGCGCGGGGACGCCGCTTTAAGACTGATTCGACCGATCAGACGCGCAAGATCGGCAATCTCCTTCAGGACCTCCTGAAGCGAGGTTCGAGACTGCGGGTCCGCATGCAGGAGCGCCACGACCTCCTGGCGTTGGACAATGGCGTCAACCGAGATCAGCGGATGAAGCAACCAGTCCCGAAGCAGGCGGCCGCCCATGGCGGTCCGGGTTCGATCCAACACCGCGAGCAGGGAACCCTCCCCGCGCTCCCGGCCCTGTGGAATCAAGTCGAGATGGCGCTGTGTTGCGGGATGCAGCCGCAGGAGTTCCTCGGAAGATTGGAAGCGAAGCGAGGTGATATTCGGAAGCGCTCCCTTTTGCGCCTCCTTCACGTGGGACAAAAGCCCTCCTGCGGCGGTAAGGGCCAGCGGGTGGTCCAGATCAATCGCCGCAGAGGAATAGACCTGAAAATGGGTCTGGATGGCCTCTTCGGCCCGCGCGAAGGAAAACAGGCTTTGCGAAACGATACGGACGACCCCCGGCCATCCAGGAAGCCGTTCCCGAATCCATTGCGTGGTCAGGGCAGCGTCAGATCGATCCGGGATTAAAAGCTCTTTCGGGGCACTCTTCACGAGTTCTTCTTCGATCGCCTCCCACCCCTGATCGGAGGCGGTCATCCAGAAATCCCCAGTGGAAAGATCAAGCAGGGCCAGACCCACCGCTTTGGCCTCGGCAAGCGAGTGGCGCGGCCCCTGCGAGGTGGCCGTGGGCCAGAAGATGGCCGCGAGGGCGTTATTTTCCTTGGGAGAAAGGAGCGCGGGGTCCAGAACCGTGCCGGGGGTAATCACCCGGACCACCTCGCGCTTGATGAGTCCCTGGACCGTGGCGGGATCTTCGACCTGCTCGCAGAGGGCCACAGAATGGCCGGCCTTTAAGAGCCGGGCAATGTAACTGACGGCCGAATGGTGGGGAATGCCGCAGAGGGGAACCGCCTCGGCTTTGTTTTTATCCCGCGAGGTCAGCGCGATCTGTAGAATGGGGGCCGCAGTGGTGGCATCCTCATAGAACATCTCATAAAAATCTCCCACGCGAAAAAAGAGAATGGCATCGGGATGCAGCCGTTTGATCTCCAGGTACTGCTTCATGAGCGGGGTTGTTGCGCTGCTCATCAGTTAAATCTCTTCGAGGGGATCGGTCTCGGACGTGTCCTGACGGGGATGAGATTGCAGCCGATCGATCTCTTTTTCAAGATGCTCGATCCGTTGGGTCTGTTTCCGCTGCTTGAGGAGGGCCCCCATCCAACCGGGGAAAAGCAATCCGGCCATCGCCCCCGCCCCCAAGAGCGCCGCCCCGATCACCAGATGCCCTAAAGGGATGGCCTGAAAATGGAGGCCGCCGTAGAAGGTCGGGACCACTTCTTGTGGATTGGCAGTGGCAAAGAGGGCGAAAAAAGCGATCATGAAGAAAAGAAAAATAAGGCGAATCACACCGCCTGTCCTTTGAAATGGGGTTTAAGCTGCCGATAGGTCTCGCGCAGATCCTCCGGGATCACCCGGATGTTGGAGACGGTCGTCATAAAATTGGTATCCCCTCCCCACCGCGGCACAACATGAAAATGAAGATGGTCGTCAATACCGGCCCCCGCCGCCTTCCCCAGGTTTAAGCCCACGTTGATCCCCTCCGGCTTGAAGGTTTTTTTAAGGATGGCAATCGCGCGCTGGACCAGAGAGATCATCTCGCCTGACACTTCCGCAGACAGGGTCTCCAGGGTGTTGACATGCTCGTACGGGGAGATCATCAGGTGGCCATTGCTGTAGGGGTAAAGATTCATCAACACAAAGCCATGTTTCCCCCGGAGAAGAATCAGGTTCGCCAGATCTTTTTTCTCTTTGACCTTGGTACAAAGAACACAGCCGGGCGGTTTCTCCCGCTTGAGATAATCGATCCGCCAGGGGGCCCAGAGCTGTTCCATCAACTCACCGACCTTTCTTTAACCTCTAAAGGGAGGTTCATTTTCGCCATGATTTTTTGAAGGTCCTCCCAGACCTTTTTCTTTTCTGGGGGATTTCGGAGCAGGTAGGCCGGATGAAAGGTGGGCATGATCTGAATACCGGTGACAGCGGTGCCATTGAAGTCATGAAACTTTCCCCGCAGGAGGGAGATCGGTTGCTTTGTTTCAAGCAGCGTTTGCGCGGCAAACGTTCCGAGTGCGCAGATGATTTTTGGCCGAATCGCCTCGATCTGTTTCAAGAGAAACGGCTGGCAGGAGGCAATTTCATCCGGCTGGGGGGGGCGATTACGAGGCGGGCGGCATTTCACGATATTGGCGATATAAATCAGATCCCGGGTCAGCCCCATGGCGGTAATCATCCCGGTGAGAAGCTGGCCTGCCTTTCCCACAAAAGGGAGGCCCTGCCGATCCTCCTCTTCCCCGGGGCCTTCCCCCACGAAAAGCAGGGTGGCGTGGGGGTTACCAGAGCCAAAAACGATCGTGTGTCGCGTGGGCCAGAGCTTGCATCGCTGGCAGTCGCCCAACACCTCCCGGACCCCTTCCAAGGTTGGGGCAACCTCTGGGATCACGGACAATCGGTTGTCCGGCGCGAAGGAGTTTGCGCTTGTGTCGTTCCCCTGCGCGATCGGCGAGGGGGCCGGCGGCCCCTGCGAGGGGGACGGCCCCTGCGAGAGGGACGACCCCTGCGCGCCCTGCGGCCGAGCCAAGGCATCCACCCCCAGATCCCGATAGCAGGTCAACAGGCGACTGGCCTCCTTGGCAAGTGCGGCAATCTCTGTCTGTCGATGCTCTGTCACGGCAACCTCATCTGGTTCAGCAACGCCTTAAATCTGACCGATCGGGGGGTCAGTTGAACCTCGCGCTGTTCTCCGGGCGCGTAGGAAAGCGTCACCTTAAGCCAATCCTGGGGAAGTAGCGCCTCCCCTTTGTCTGCCCATTCGATGGCTGCCACGCCACCTTTGGCCACGCCAATCGTATTCATAAACTCCACCAGGCCGGTGGCCTCAATCTCTCCCTCAATCCGATAGAGGTCGATATGATACAGCATCAGCCGACCGGAATAAACCTGCATCAGGGTAAACGTGGGGCTGGTCAGGTACCGATCGGTGATCCCAAGTCCACGGGCCATCCCCTGGACAAAAACGGTCTTCCCCACGCCAAGCGGGCCGATCAGCCCAATCACCTCGCCGCCGGTTAAGTTCCTTCCGAGCGCCTCACCAAACGCGGCGGTCGATTGATCCGACTCGCTCATGAGGGTGAGGGGCGCGACCCCTGCGAGGGGCGCGACCTCTGCGGGGGGTGCGACCCCTGCGAGGGGTGCGACCCCGGCGGGGGGTACGGCTCCTGCGGGGGATTCGGTCATGACACGGGAGATTGCTCAAGGGTCAGGGCCAGCGTGGCCAGGGCCTGAACATTTTTTAAAATGTGGTGGGCGTCAGTGTCAATCCTCTCGTCATACGGTTTTCCCGCAACGATGGCATCCGGTCCCAACTGAAGGCTTGAGAATTCCTCCAGCGCGGGCAGGGAAAGAGGAACCGCTTTCAAGAGGCGATTTGCACCCCCCGGCTGTTTTGAATGGGCCTCATAGTCGGGGTGAATCTCTGGGAGAAGCCCCCCCGCCGTCTCCGAAAAATCGTTTGCGACCGGTTTATAACAGGCTTTTTTTAAGAGTAAAAGATCGTCGGTGATTTTTGCGGTGAGGCTGACAATGTAGTAAAGAATATGCTGCCGTCCCACCTTCACGACGGTGAAAAAAATATCAAGTTCCCGTCCGGAAAGGGTGCCATGAAACCGGGGATAAACAAATAGATTCTCCTGCACAATTTCTCCTTTGAGGGAGGCAAGAAGCAGGTGAAGGTCTTTTTTGATTCGGCGTTTGTCGATGATGGCATGGATCACCATTGCCGTGGCAATCACGGAGATGACCAGGAGGAAGAGCCCTGTAATTTGAAGTTGTGTCATTTTGCTCTCTCTATTTTGATGGCCTCCGGAATGTGGCCAATCAGATCAGACGCCATCAGGCTGATCTCTCCGGTTTTCTTCGCCGCAAGATCCCCGGCCAGGCCATGCAGATAGACCCCCCATCGGGCGGCGGTCAGCGGGTCAATCCCCTGGGCCAGCCAGCCACCGATCATCCCGGTTAAGACATCGCCCGTGCCCGCAGTGGCCATCCCCGAATTGCCGCTGTTGTTAATCGATATCGCGCCATCCGGCGCGGCGATGAGGGTGTGGGCCCCCTTCAGGACCAGGACCAGATCCCATTTTTTTGCAAAATCTGCCGCAACGGTAAAGCGGTCTTTCTGAATGACGTCCGACTTGACTCCGAGGAGGCGACCCATTTCTCCAGGATGCGGGGTGAGGACAAGGGGCCCTTTCTTGGCCGCAAGCAGGGTGGGATCGGCAGCGATGGCATTCAGCCCATCGGCGTCAATCACCATCGGAAGCCCGATCTCAACAATCAGGTGTCGGATGAGGGCCACCGTCTCGGGATGTTGCGAGAGCCCCGGCCCCAAGGCAATCGCGCTCTTCCCCCGGAGGGCATCCAAAATCATCGAGGCCGCAGGAAGCGCCAGGGTCCCTTCATCGGTCTCCGGCAAAGGCAACGTCATCCCCTCGACCACACCAAAGGCAGGGTCAAGCGATTTTGGAATCGCCGAAGTAACCAGCCCGGCTCCGCATCGCAGGGCAGCCAGGCTGGTCATTTTGGCCGCCCCCTTTTTTCCAACCGATCCGGCAATGACCATCAGATGGCCGAAGACCCCCTTGTGGACATTGACCGGACGCAACGGGGGAAAATCAGGGAGGCCGCAGACCAGGTGGGTGGTGATGGCGGCCTGGTCAATCAGTTTTTGAGGAAATCCGACATCAATCCGGTCCCAGTCCCCGCGATATTCCACCCCATCGTTCACGAAGAGACCCCGCTTGGGAAGCCCGAGCGTCAAGGTGTAGTCTGCCTTGACGGCAATCCCCAGCCGCTCGCCGGTATCCGCCGAGATTCCGGAGGGGAGATCCACCGACACCACACGGCATTTCGACCGGTTGATCAGAGAGATCGCCTGCACATAGTCCCCCTGCGGCGTTCGGGACAGTCCCGTCCCGAGCAGGGCATCAATAATCAAATCGCTTGTTTGGAAGTCTTTTCCCATCTCCTCCCAAGAGACCGTACCGAGCGGATGCAGCACCCCGTCCGATTTCATCCAGATATCCAGGTTGACGCTCGCCTCTCCCTCAATCTTCTCGATGGGATTTAAAAGATAGACGGCAACATGAGCCCCCTTCTCCCTTAAATGACGGGCGGCGGCAAGGCCGTCTCCCCCATTGTTTCCCCGACCCGCCACCACGCGAATCTTCTTGCCTCTCACCGCACCATAACGGGCGGCAATCCGATCCGCAATGCCCCAACCGGCCTGTTCCATGAGCATCAGAGAGGGAATCAGATATTCACGCGTTGCCCGCCAGTCAAGCGCTTTCATCTCTTCGGAAGTCGTCACCTTCATCTTTCGAGAATCACCTGGGCAATGGCGTAGTCCCGTTCGTGGGAAAGGCTGGCAAAAATATGCGAGACGGCGCACTCCCTGGCCCAATCCGCCAACGCGCCGGTTAATTTCACCGTTGGCTGACCCTGCGGTTGATTCACCGTCTCGATGTCATTCCATTGAACGCCCATCTGGAGCCCCATGCCAAAAGCCTTAAGGACCGCCTCTTTTATGGCAAATCGTCCGGAGAGATGCGCAGCGGGCCGGGCATGGCCCAGGCAATACGACACCTCGATGGGGGTGAAAATCCGCCGAAGAAACCGATCCCCCCAGCGCTTTCTCATCCCCTCAATACGGGTAATTTCAACCAGATCAATACCCATGCCAATAATCATAAGCGGTTTTTTCTATGGAAAAAGAACGGGTTCCTTTGAGTTTCAAGTGGGTAAATCCCCTCCTTTTCAAGGAGGGGCAGGGGAGGTTATTTTGATCTGTTCTATTGAATACCTCGTGAATACCTCGTGAATACCTCGGCGACACACCCCTCCTAACCTCCCCTCACCAAGGGGAGGATTCAAAATGCAACACCCACTCAAGACTTCAAAGAGCCATAAAAAGGCCCCCAACAGGCTGTTGAAAGGGGCGCGCCCCCCCCACCGCTCCCTGGGTCGGCTTAAGTACCTTGTTGGGTGACCTGTAGCACCGGCCTGCGTGGTTGATGAGATACAACTTTGTGACCCGATGATAACTGATCCTTGCGAAAACCTTCACAGATGGCATGAAGGTCGTCATTGAACCTCTTCGCGTGCTCGTCTCTGATACGGCGAACTTCTTCAACGATAGAATCTTGCCACATGGTCTATTCCTCCATTAACTCTAACGGTGTACAGATGACGGGTGGTTCATATCCAGCGGTTCTGCAAATAGCCTCAATCTTCGTCCGCATGACTGCGTTTGCGATGTGCTTGCAATTCCAGGTGAGCAGGTAGTCCATGCCGTGAACTGTGGCGACAGCAATATGCAGGGCGTCGATCTTCGCTTTTTCCGGTAGGGCAGCCTCTGCAATCAGTCGTGCCGCCAGTAATTCGACTGCTTCTGATACGTCCAGAGATGGCAATCCTTCGATTGCTGAAACCCGACGATTTGCCGCTTCCTGGTCCCCTCCGCTTGCTTCTTGGGTCACGATATCGGAAATAAACAGCTCGTATTTCGGACGAGAAAGCTCCCACCAGCTCCTTGTTGCCTCTTGGTTGGCGGCCACAATCAACTCTGGGCTTCTCCATGCTATGAGATAGCTTATAACGGTGGTTTCAATGTAAACGGACGGATTCATAGCAAACACATCCTAAATAGCACCCAACGCTGGAGCTAACCCGCAGCGAAGAACACTGAACAAAAACACCACGCCCCCTGCGGTCGACTCCATCACAGGCCGCTCCGGTTGGCGGCTATCGGGCCTTGCATTTGTGAACCGCCTGATTTTTTCAACGACCTGCTAAATGAGGGCTTTCATTTCGGCCACCGCGGCTGACATCCCGACAAAGAGGGCTCGGGAGATAATGCTGTGGCCAATGTTAAACTCCTCAATTTCTTTAATGGCCGATATCGGCGCGATATTAAAGTAGTCAAGTCCGTGCCCCGCCGAAACGCCCATGGACAGCTTCGAGGCGAGCTTCGCGGCCTCCGTAACGTGGGTGATCTCGCCAGGGCGCTGGGCCTTTTTGCTGTGAACGTAGCGACCGGTGTGAATTTCAACAATGTCAGCGGAAACTTTATGGGCCGCCTTAATCTGCTGGGGATCGGGGTCGATAAAGAGAGAGACGGGGATCTCGGCGTCGTGCAGAAGATCAATCCATCTTTTAATATCGCGCTGGTGGAGAACCACGTTGAGGCCCCCCTCTGTCGTTAACTCCTGACGCCGCTCTGGGACCAACGTCACGAGATCCGGCTTAATTTTAAGTGCGATGTGAACCATTTCGTCCGTCGCCGCCATTTCCAGATCGAGACGGGTCCGAATCATTTCACGCAGTAAGGACAGATCCCGATCCTGAATATGTCGCCGATCCTCGCGAAGATGGACAACAATCCCATCCGCCCCAGCCATTTCAGCCATCAGGGCCGCCGTCGTCGGGCTCGGCTCGACTCCCCCACGGGATTGGCGAAGGGTGGCGACATGATCTACGTTGACACCGAGTCTGGACAAATTCCCCTCACCCTATAAGGTAAACCGTCGGCATTATCACAAAATTCACGGGAAAGGGTCAAGGTTCATGGTGGGAAGACGGCACAGTAGAATATTCATCGCATCGCGTGATAGAGTCACCGAAACAATTAGGGAGGTTTTCGCATGGCACAGGACCCTGTCGCATCAGACACGCTCATTGAGGTTTTAGGATTGAAATATCCGCCCGTGGCCCTCTCTCCGATTACGGAGATTCCAAGTGGCGTCTCCATTTTTAAGGGGGTTTCCCCCTCCGCGTGCGCCTTCTGGCGTCATGCGGAAGAACACCTGTTTGCGGTAACGTCCGACGATCATATGAATTGCGCCGTCGGTGCCTATGTCATGGGGTTTTCCTTAACCGAATCGGCCAAGGGGTCTCTTCAGGAAGGACTGAAGATGATGTGCGATGTTGGGTATCTCGCCGGGATGGAAGAGGTCGCAAAAATCCCAACGCTTTCCCATCAGGCCACCGCGATGCTCTACGGCCCGCTGACGCAATTTCCGATTGCGCCCGAAGTGGTTCTGTTATGGGTGAATCCCCCTGCCTCCATGTTGTTGAGCGAGGCGGTGGGAAAGGCCGCGTGGGACAATGAACATGGGCTTCGAATCCTGGGCCGTCCCGGCTGTGCGGCGCTGGCCGCAGCCCAAAAGACAGGGGAGGTAACGCTTTCGTCCGGCTGCGCCGGGATGAGAACCTTTACCGGCATCGAGTCGGAGTATCTGCTCGCGGCCATTCCAGGCAATCTCCTTCCTTCGGTGACCGACCGGCTTCGGCGGATGCGCGGGGCCAACTGTAAAATGCAGGCACACTACAACCATCTCAAAGAGACGGTCTCCTTTCAGAGCGTGGGTGACTAATCATGCGTGTCGGGAAAATCCTGCTGATCTCCTGCTATGAGCTGGGTCACCCGCCGATGGGACTTACCTCCCCCCTGGGGCGCTTAAAGGCTGCGGGATATAACCCCGTGGCCCTTGATCTTTCTGTGCAGGCTTTTGATCACGACAAGGTTCAGGGGGCCATTTTTGCCGGCATTTCCGTTCCGATGCACACTGCCCTGCGGATGGGCCTTTCCGTGGCACGGCAAATTCGTAAGATCAATCCCACCTGTCACATTTGTTTTTTTGGTCTCTACGCCTCGCTGAATGCCCCGTTTCTTCTTGACGAAGTCGCTGATTCAGTGGTGGGTGGCGAATATGAAACGCCGCTGCTCAATTTTGTGGAACGCTACACAAAGGGAGAGTCCCTTGCCGGCCTCCCCGGCATCAGCGTGAAAGGGGCGATCTCCCCGCCGCTTTTGACCCATCCACCCAAAGGGGACCTGGCTCACCCGCAATGGATCCTGCCGGACCGCGCCCTTCTTCCCCCTCCCGCCGCTTACGCCCACCTCGAAGAAAAGGGGCTCCGCCGCCCTGCGGGATATGTGGAAGCAACCCATGGCTGTCGGCATCTTTGCCGCCATTGCCCCATTCCGGCGGTGTACCAGGGGCGCTACCTGCTGGTCCCCAAAGAGGGGGTGCTTGCGGATATTGTCCAACAAGTCGATCAAGGGGTAACGCACATGACCTTCGGCGACCCTGATTTTTTGAATGCTCCAGTTCATTCACAAAGAATTGTCCGAGCCATGCACGATCAGTTTCCGGAGATCACCTTTGATTTTACGGCCAAGATTGAGCATGTTCTGAAACATCGGGCATTGATTCGGGAATGGGGGGGGATCGGGTGCCGCTTTATGATCTCGGCAGTGGAATCTTTAAGCGATGTGGTGTTGGCCCATCTGGAGAAGGGGCATACGCGGACCGATGTGGTCGAGGCGATTCGTATCACGCGGGAGGCGGGGATTCCCCTGCGGCCCTCCCTCGTTCCCTTTACCCCCTGGAGCACCCTCGCGGACTATTTCGATCTGCTCTGTTTTGTGAAACAGGAAGGGCTCATTCACCATGTTGATCCGGTTCAATACACCATTCGCCTTTTAATCCCTCCCGGCTCGCTGCTTCTTGCCGATCCCACCCTCTCACCACACCTTCACCCCCTGATCCCGGAGACGTTCAGCCATCCCTGGACCCACCCGGACGCCAGAATGGATCTGCTTCAAAAAAAGGTTCGCGCCGAGGTCGAGCGGGGAACAAAAGAGGGCAAAGGGACTGAAACGATTTTTAATCAAATTGTAGCGTGCGCGCTGGCGGTGGACGCAGAACGAGACCCTGTCCCGGTGCCAGAGGTCGCCCCATCGGACGAGAGCGCCACGCCACGAATGAGCGAGCCCTGGTTTTGCTGTGCGGAGCCAACCGAAACACAGATGTTGGTTGCCGAAGAGTAAGAAGAAAAGAAACTGAATCGGTTCATTTCATCGGAAAGACAACGGAAAGACAAGGAGAAGCACATGCCCAATAGGATCAAGGTTGCTGAAACAAAAGAAATCCCGCCAGGAGAAGCCAAGCAGGTGATGGTGGGTGCGAAAAAAATTGCCCTCTTTAACGTCGCGGGAACCTTCTACGCGATTGAGGATGCCTGTACCCATAAGGGCGCGCCACTGTCTGCGGGGACAGTCGATGGCACCACGGTAACCTGTCCGTGGCATGGCGCCGAATTCGATCTTGCGACCGGGGCCCCTCTCAGCGCTCCGGCGGTGAAGGGGGTGCCCTCCTACAAAGTGACGATCGAAGGCGACGAGATCAGGGTAGAAATTCCATGACGCAGGGGCGCCATGAGGATGACATAAAGAAAGATAAGGAGATAAATAATGCGCGTGAGTGATATTCCTGAAATTGCCCAGTTGAGTACGCCAGAAAAAATCCTTTTGGCTGAGGATTTGTGGGACAACATCGCTTCGGACGAATCGAGTGTGCCCGTACCGCAGAGCCATACAGAGGAGTTGGACAGGAGGCTGAAGCGCTATACATCAAACCCAGGCAATCTTCTGTCCCTTAAGGAACTCCAGACAAGCGTAGAGAACAGGAAATGACATATACCCTGCGCTTCCTCCCCGAAGTGGAGGAAGACGTCATTGCCGGTTATGCCTGGTATGAAGAGAAGGCGATAGGTCTTGGCGAGGAGTTTCTACGCCTGTTTTATGCCTATGCCGGTGAGGTCAGTCGGAATCCTCTACTTTCCAGAAAGGTGTATCACGAATTCCGGCGGCGTCTGCTTTGGCGATTCCCGTACGCCATTTACTTCAGGATCGAAGGGAACGAGATTGTTGTGTTCGGCCTCTTTCATTGTGCGCGTGATCCAGGCACTACTATGGCACAGATGCGGGACAGAGGTGAACCAGAGTACCCATAAGGCGCTCCAGATGACGTCGGCACTGTCGCACTGCCGTGGCTGAGCGCCAGGCGTGGCGCAAAAATAAGGGGATACATTTTGATAAAAATTTCTCCCTTCGGACAAGCGAAGCAGGGAGAAATCATGATCGCCAGTGGGTCACTGTTATTTTTTCGAGATGCCTTACGGCGCTACGAAATTCTCTTCCGGGACAATGGAAAATGTAAGTTGTTTGTGGGACTCCCGAAGCGCGGCGACAACCTCGTCCGATCGCGCCCCCCGGGCAAAGATAAACCCCAGATAGCGGTGGCCTTCAGGCAGTGGGGTCACCCGCTGGTTCCGCCGGATCATGATCACCACCTCTTCAATGTGGGGAACGGCCTTCGCCTCTTTCACCCCATCATAGTCCCGTAAAATCCCCTTGGCTGGAACAGGGATCATCATCACACCGGCGGCACGCCGCTCCCTTTTCAGCGAGGGGATCGGAAGGTTCACAGCCTGCCTAAGAATGATCTCCTCCAGAGAGAGCCCCACCCCGAAACGAAGCGTGCGGGAGCAGATTCCGCCAATCGATCTTGCCGCGACCTCAATGACCGAGACCCCTTCGGTGTTCATCCATATTTTCTGTTCATCAAAGCGAAGCTCCGCATGAATCGGTCCCTCCGTGAGGCCCAACGCAGTCGTCGCCCGTTGCGTACAATCGGCAATCGCCTTCTGGATCGGCGCAGACCATCGAGAGGGGGTCACATAAATGGTCTCTTCAAAGTAGGGACCATTGAGGGGGTCTGGCTTATCAAAGAGCGCGAGGACTGAAAGCCTCCCTTTTTGAAGCAACCCTTCCAGGGCCACTTCCTGGCCGGGGATAAACTGCTCCACGAGGATTTTTTTCGCCGAGATCCCCCCCCGTCGTCGCATATTAGGCCTGTTCATCAGGGCGCTGATCCGCGTAAAGGCGACCTTAAACTCATCGGGGGTGTTGGCGCGAATAACACCTCGACTGGCGGAAAGAAAGGTCGGCTTCAGGACAACGGGAAAGCGGACACTTTTTACGGCCAGGGCAAGATCGGTATCGGTTGCGAAAACTTGAAATGCCGGGGTGGGCACCGACGCAGCGGTGAGGCGTTCTCGTAACTGTTCTTTATCCCTGCAGGCGGTCATGGCCGTGAGGGGATTATGCGGCAGTCCCAGCCTCGTGGCAATCAGGGTGGCAAGGACAATCCCCTCCTCGTCTGCGGAAAGCACCGCGTCAAAGGGATAACGCCGGTAAAACTCGACTGCTTGCTGTACGGCCGCCTGGTAATCTTCAAAGTCTAAGGTGAGGGAAGAGCCTGGGACAACGTCTTCCAACGCCTGGCGTTCATCGCTGCCGACGATAACCTCAACGCCAATCCGCTGGGCCGCGTTCAGAAAGTCGGTGGCCCGATAGGAGGTGGTTTGGATTAAGAGCAGAAGCCGGGCCATGGCCC
>CAYRGU010000158.1:0-14558 GCA_964423845.1 uncultured Nitrospirota bacterium | reverse complement strand
AACCAGTCGGAGTGGATTCAACTCTTTTATGGCCCTGCCGAAGGGATCATCCCGATCCAACTTAAGAAAAACAAAAACGGCTCTTTGAAGTTTTGAGTAGGTCTCGCATTTTAAATCCTCCCTGTGCCAAGGGGGTTCCCTTTATGCTTCCTCCCCTTATTCTCAAGGGGTGCGACCCCTGCGAGGGGAGGTTAGGAGGGGTGTATTTCCGAGGTCTTCAATAGAACAGATCAACATAACCTCCCCTCCCCCTCCTTAAAGTAAAGGAGGGGATTTACCTGCTTGAAACTCAAAGGAACCATAAATCTTTTGAAAGTGGGCCGCCTCTCAAGATAGAATGGGCGGTCTGATTTTATAAGGGCGTGTGACGGTGTCAAAGGTAAAACTTCTTTCCGAGGCGTTGGCCAACAAAATTGCGGCGGGTGAGGTGGTAGAGCGGCCCGCCTCGGTGGTTAAAGAGCTTGTCGAAAACGCCATTGATGCCAACAGCCATCGAATCTTTGTCTCCACTTTAGAGGGAGGCGTGGGCCTCATTGAGGTCCAGGATGATGGGGAGGGGATGACCCGCGAGGACGCGATACTTGCCCTCCAGTGCCATGCGACCAGCAAGTTGACGCGAGAGGAGGACCTCTTCTGTATCACAACCCTTGGATTCCGGGGCGAGGCCTTGTCCAGTATTGCCTCCATTGCAAAAATTCGCCTTGTGACCCAGACAAAGTCTGGCGAAGAGGGGACGGAGATCGATGTTGTCGATGGAAGAATCCAGTCGGTGACAGGGGTCGGCGCGCCCAAAGGAACGTTGTTCAGGGTCCGCGATCTTTTCTGTAACACGCCGGCCCGCAAAAAGTTCTTAAAGTCCACACAGACGGAGCTTGGGCATATCAGCGAGGTGGTCTTTCGGATGGCCTTGTCCTTCCCGCGGATTCATTTCCGCCTGAAGCATGGGGAGAAAACGCTTTTAGAGGCCCCGGTCGTTTCTAATTTGCAGGATCGTTTCGTGGCGCTTTTCGGGGAGGACCTGATGAAACGGTGCGTCGAGGTCCATCAGGATGCCCCGATCTCCTTGTCGGCGCCCGATGTTTCCCTGTCGATTGACGCGTTCTGTTCGCGTCCTCCGTTTTCAGGAAATCATCAGCGCGGGCAATATCTGTTCGTCAACCAGCGTTGTGTGAAAAGCCCTCTCCTCTCACGGGCGATCTATGACGCCTATGGCGGTTTTATGATGAAAGGGGCACATCCCTTCTTCGTTGTTTTCATCACGGTAGATCCTTCCTGGGTGGATGTGAATGTCCATCCCACAAAAAGGGAGGTTCGATTCACGAACAATGACGAGATTTATCGCGCGGTCAAACGGGCCATTCGAGAGGCCCTGGCCCCTCACGAAGGCCTGCGTGTGATGAACCCGGATCTTCCGCCCGAGGGCACCTCTGGCAGGGGGATGCCGGCTGTCCCGGCTCGTCATCAGACCGAACGCGGTCAATCATGGACCGGATGGCCAGAGCGGCCCCTGTCGTCTCTGTTCCCCTTGTCTCCCTTCCCGGAGGGGGCCAAGGCGGGGCACCCGACGCCGACGCGATCGGATGAAGGGGCCGATGCTGTTTTTCAGGAGGAGGTCCCGCTTCCCCAGCTCCCCCGCGCCATGACCTCATCGGTCACCGATCCGATGGTTCGGCCCCTGGGTCAGATGTATGGCACCTATCTGATCGCCGAGGTAGATGGAGATCTGGTGATTGTCGATCAGCATACCGTCCATGAACGGGTCCTCTTTGAGCGGTTTCAAAAGAGCCGGCTGACGGGGGCGCTGTCGGTCCAGCCGCTTTTGATCCCTCAATCGGTCAGGCTCCCTCTTTCCAGGGCAGGACTCTTAAAAGAACACCTGAAAATGCTTGAAGAGATTGGCCTGGGGGTGGAGCATTTTGGGGAGGCTGATTTTCTGATTCGGGAGGTTCCGTCCTTCATTGCACATACGGATCTTGCGGCCCTTCTTGTAGGGCTTGCCGAGGAACTCTCAAGCGAGGGGGTCGCAACACTCACCGATCAGGCGCGATTCAATGCCATTGCCCTGATGGCCTGTCATGGGGCCACGCGGGCGCACCAGTCGGTGAGCCTCCCTGAAATCGAATCGCTCCTGATCCAGTATTATCAGGCAGGATGCCCCCCCACCTGCCCGCATGGCAGACCCATTCTCCTGAAATTTCCCCTCCCTGAATTGGAGCGGCTTTTTAAAAGGAAGTAACGCCCTTTGATCGGTTGCGATTTGGCTCTTTGGCGTTTCAAGTGGGAAACAGCGGGAAACAAGGGAAAGGCCCATGACACCTAAGTCATTACCCCTTAGAAAAGGGGGCCAGGGGGTTGTAGGCGAGTTGTAGGCGGGGGTGAGGGGGTTGTTATGAAAATCCTACACAATCCGAGATTAAATCAACGATCCAATTGTTGATTTTTCCGTTGATTTTTCTGGAGCCGGCAGGGGGGATTGAACCCCCGACCTGCTGATTACGAATCAGCTGCTCTACAAATGAGCTACACCGGCCGTCGCTTACCGAGAGAAGGGAATGTTGTGGAGGACTTTACCGCGGGGCCCCAGCGGGCCGAGATCCTTCCCGTTGAGATTAACGCGAATGCCCCCTGCGTTTCCCGTGGTCAGCAGAAACTTTTCTTTGGCTTCCCACTGAACTTTTTCGTGGGCCTGGAGAAGCGCCTCTTTCACCTCTGAACCGTCAATCACCACTTTTACCCAGGAGTGCTCCATCGCCTCCACCACCAGGATGAACTGTTTCTCCGTCGTGGAAGACGATGTCTCCACCACCGGCTCCTGGGAGGCAGCGGGGAGCTCTGGCGTTGACGGGCCCTGTGTCAACGGCTCCGGTGTGATAGGGGAATGCTCTAAACGGGGGGCAGGTATCCTGGGGGTTGTTTGCGGCCGTTCATCAAAATTGAGCAGATTAATGGCCAGAAGAAAGAGAATCGCCACGCCCCCCCAGGTCACGACCGAGAGCGGGATCGGAAGACGGTGAGATTTGTTGGATCGGATATACGAGGTGATCCCCGCTTTGACCTCTGCATCGGAGGGGGCCTTTGTCTTGGGAAGTGACTCCGAGAAAAGACGAAGCACTTCGGCCTCATCCAATTCCAGACAGCGGGCATAACTCCGCAAAAACCCTTTTGCGGAAACCATGTTGGGGATGAGGCCATACTGGTTCTCCTCGATTGCCTTAAGATAAGTGACGCCCACTTTGGTCTGTGAGGCAATATCCGCAAGCGAAAGTTTTTTCGCTTCACGATGGCGCCGAAGCCACTCGCCCAAATCCCCCACAAACTCAACTGGAACACCCTGTGACATGCTTTGCCCTGATTGACTCTTCGAAAAATCGTTTACGGAACAACCTCTGGCTGTAATGCCTTTTTTGCGGCTTGCCCCTCGGCACTCTCGGGGGCAAGGGCGATGACCTTTTCAAAAGCGCCTTTTGCGAGGGGCTTGTCTCCTTCCGCTTGATAAGCCACCGCAAGATGATATTGGGCATCCAGGTAGTTGGGCATCAGGGCAAGGGCCCTCTGATAGGCTAAAATGGCCTCCTTCCTGTTTCCAGACTGGTCATAGGCGCGCCCCACTTCATAGTGAGACCTCACATGGTCGGGGCGGATTCGCAACACCTCTCCAAACGCCAGGATGGCTTGATCGGGCCGGTTTTGCGCTTGATAAATCAGTCCCAGGTTAAAATGGGGATGCTCCGGGGTGACATATTGTAGATTCTCCAATGCCTTCGTATAGGCCGCAATCGCCTGATCCAGTTTTCCCTGAACTTTATAAACAGTCCCCAGGTAGTTATGGGCCTCGGAAAACTGCGGATCCAGGGAGAGGGCGCGCCGAAAAGCGCCTTCCGCACCGGAATAGTTCTGATTGATAAAATACAGATGCCCGATGCCGTAATAGGCATTTTTATTTTTTGGGTCGACTTTGACTGACGTTTGAAATTCAACAAAGGCCTTCTGTGAGTCAGGGGGGACTTCATACAAAGCGACCACCCCAAGCTTATAATGGGCAGACGCGGTCTTCTCTCGTTTGAGACGGGCCTCTGAAAGGAAGCTGCACCCTGTCCAGGCCGGAAGAAGCAACACCAAAACCATGATGAAACCCCATTGCCGCTTTGGCACGTTACTCCCCTTCAAAAAAGGTCACCTGCTTTAGCTCCTGATACCGTTTTATAATCGCCTCCTTCGTCAAATTCCGCATCCCATCGAGGCTAAAGGCCTCCACGTTAAAGGAGGCCATCACGCTGCCATAAACAACGGCCCGTCGCATCGCGGCATCGGTCATTTCCCCACTTGCGGCAAGATAACCCATAAATCCACCCGCGAAAGAATCCCCCGCGCCGGTGGGATCAATCACCTTTTCAACAGGATAGGCGGGTGCCGAAAAAATGCCCTGTGGCGTAAACATCACCGCGCCGTACTCGCCCCGTTTAATAATCAGGCGCTTCGGTCCGAAGCCCAGGATTGTCTTCGCAACCTTGGGCAGGTGGCTCTCCTGCGCCAAAAGATACGATTCCCCTTCATTGATGATCAGGGCATCCACCTCCCCAAGAATCTTCAGTAAGGCATCGCGTTTTCCTGAAATCCAGAAGTTCATGGTATCGCAGGCCACCCATTTGGGGTGTTTCACCTGGGAGAGCACCTCATACTGGAGGGCTGGATCAATATTGGCCAAGAATAGAAATGGGGTGTCTGTGTATGAGGCAGGCAGTCGCGGACGGAAGGTCTCAAACACATTCAAGTGGGTCTCAAGGGTTTTGGCCTCCGAAAGCTCTTTGCCATATTCCCCACGCCACCGAAAGGTCTGGCCAGGTTTTCTTTCCAGTCCATCCAGAATAACCCCTTTTTTCCGTAAAAACTCCAGATGGGCCTCTGGAAAGTCCTCGCCAACCACGGCAGCCAGCCGAACCGTCGTAAAATAGCTTGCCGCCGTGGAAAAGTAGGTGGCCGATCCGCCCAAGGCCTCATCCACCGCCCCATGAGGCGTCTTCACGGAATCCAACGCGACAGACCCCACAACCACAAGCGACATGCCAGCTCCTCTCTACGAAATATATTTACCAATCAACGGCGCTAATTCCCGTTTTGTCTTTTCCGGCATGGCCGCAGGGGGCGTGATAATTGCCGCTCTTAACGCGGTTTGACAGGCGCATGTTCTCGGCGTCAGTCTCCGGAGCGTTGCCTGGATAATCGCCTTCGAGAGAGCAACCCCTTGCCGCAATACCTTCAGAACACCCTCTACCGAGACCTCTTCTTCGGGGGAGCGCCAGCAGTCATAATCGGTGGCAACGGCAATCGTAACGTAGCAGATCTCTGC
The DNA here is from genome assembly GCA_964423845.1 of uncultured Nitrospirota bacterium. Taxonomy (GTDB): domain Bacteria; phylum Nitrospirota; class Nitrospiria; order SBBL01; family SBBT01; genus CAYRGU01. Next base: position 9,211 of record CAYRGU010000158.1, on the reverse strand, counting down.
CTCACGCGCCAGTTTGGCCTCGGTTGCGTTGGTCATCCCGATAATATCGGCCCCCCACCCACGATGAATGCGCGACTCTGCCCGGGTTGAGAACTGCGGCCCCTCCATACAAAGGTAAACGCCCCCCTGATGCAGGGAGGCGCCCACACTCTCGCCCGCCTGGATAACCGCCGCCGCAGTCTGTTGACAGATCGGATCGGCCAGACTGACATGGGCCACCACGCCGCGTCCAAAAAAAGAGTTCTCCCGTTTTTTTGTCAGGTCATAAAATTGATCTGGAATGACCACGTCTCCGGGGGCAATGGCTTCCTTCATGCTTCCCACCGCGCTGACCGACAGGATCCTCTCAACCCCCAGTTTTTTTAAGCCATAGATGTTGGCCCGATAGTTAATTTCGGAGGGGAGAAGGCCATGTCCCTCCCCATGTCGCGCCAGAAAAGCGACCTGAACCCCTTCCAGGGTGCCCAGGATAAATCGGCCAGAGGGCTTTCCAAAAGGCGTGGAAAGCGCCACTTCTTTGACCTCTTTTAATATCTCCATCTGGTAAAGGCCAGATCCCCCGATAATTCCAACCTGGGCCCTCCCTTTTTTTGTCTTTCCTCCCACCGGCATTTTTCCTCTTCCGACCAAATTGACGAGGCGAATCTAAACCAGAAGTGGCCTCTAACAGGTTGTTTAAAAAATCCCTGCATGGATTTTAAACCACCTGCTAACGGGCCGAATTTTATGGAAAACGTTATAAAATAACAACAAAAAAAGGCAAGCGATCCAACCGCTTCCGCTGTGGCGGCGTGGACTGATACTGGCGATCAGGAGGACTAAAACGGAAGGGTCAACCCAATACGACGCGATGAATCCCGTCCCAGAAACGCTTTCGAAGGCCAAGCGAACGAAGCGCCCCCTCCCGAAGACGGGTCTGCCCCGCTTCGGTTTCGACATGACGGGAGATCAATTTATTGAAAACAACGGCATGCTCTTTGTCCTCCTCAATATGGAGGGAGAAGTACTCAACGGCCTCGTCGGAGAGGGCGGTATTTTTTTTAATGCCATCAATCAGGTAACCAAACATGGTGGGAATTGAAAATTCGTGGCCCGGACCAATGGCCCCCAGCGCGAAGAGAAAATCCTGTCCCCGTGTCAGCTCAAGATGCCCCTCGATAAAGCCCGTAACTTCAGGGATGGGGCGCACCCGCCCCCATGCCTCATCCGATAGACCCAAGGCCTTTAAGAAGTTTCGATAGAGGGCGGGATGGCTTCTAAAGATCGTGTGCTGGCCAAATTCATCGTCAAAAACAATGCGGAAAAGGTTTACGGCATCTTGATCTGGAATCCTGGGAAGGGTGTTGGTCATGTAATTGACAAAAACTTTAACCAACTGATAGTGCTGGGTGCCGAAGGTTTGAATCTGCTGAAGGGTCAGCGGTTCCGTCGAAAACCACTTCAGAAAAGGGTGCTGGACCGCCTCATGGTGGAGGATTTCATCCTGAAGATGGTGTATAAAAGTTTGTGCGTCCATCACAGACAGAACGAGGGGATCCCCCCGGCTTAGTACCCCATGCCGATGAACTTTGACTTGGCCTCTTCCATCAGGTCGGCGGAGACCTCACTGTTCCCACGTTCCCGCGCCATCCGCTCGATCTCCTTTTTCGCCATGGGACGAATAAAAGAGGGGATGTTATCCATCCGTTGTTCGGCCTCTTTCGACCAGGGGAGATCCCCCGGATCACTCTTCGAGAGGTCCATCACTTCGGGGGTGATTTCGGTAACCCCTTTTTTCCGTGCGTAACTTTCCACCCCCATCTGGATCATGGGGCGCATGAAAGAGGGCACCCGCTCGATCCGCTCTTTGGCCGCCGGGGACCAGACCAACTCTCCTTTTGTCTCGGTGGAAGTGCTGTCTCCCTGCATTTGGGCAATCATGCTGGAAAAGGGGCAGGTCCCCCCCCCAGAGGTTGAGGTCTTGGCCACCTCTTTTTCCAGGATCTCTTTCTGCGCCGCTGGCGTGAACCCCTCGACGCCGTCCTTCAGAGAGCCTCGTGTCAGTTCCATCGGTTGTGCGGCCGTCTCTCGCCCTCCAATTTTCACGCCCAGCGCGTTTACCATCGCGGTCTCGCCAGGGTTGGTCACCATCGCAATCGTTGCCCCGCAGGTGGGACAGCCAAAGGTCACCCCCAGCGACTGCTCTCCCGGTTTCTGGACATTTTCAAAGGTCATGAAACTTTCACACTTCATACAAACAAACTTCATCGCTTCTCTCCTCTATTTGCAGGGATACCCTGTCTATCCGGGGCTTAGGCGCCGCGCCAAAATAACTTGCACAGTTCGGCAGCCAATCCATCCAGTCTATCGTCGTTGTTCGTCGCTTACATACCAAAAGGTATGCGCGCTCCTCACGCCTATCTATACTGGCGGCTTGGCCACCTCACTTTTGTACAAGTTATTTTGGCGCGGCTCCTTACCTCTCGATGAGCACACGCCTCACGGGCCTGCCCCGTAAGCACTACTTCTCTGCCAGGATTCTTTTTAAGTCCAGAATCTCCTGGATGTTCCTGACAATCCCGTCATACTGCCTGGCAATGGGATGTTCTGGGGGTAAGAACCCGCCAAGGTGACTGGCCCGTGAAATCTCTGGGTCAAAGGGGATTTTTCCCAGCAGGGGGATCTCCATTTGCGCGCAAAGGTCCTCGCACCCCCCGTCAAAAAGGGGAACGGGGGTTTTACACTGGGGACAAAGGGCCCCGCTCATGTTCTCCACCAGGCCCAGCACCTGAATTCCAAGGTCTTGGGCATAGACAATCGACTTCTTGACCACGACTTTGGCCACTTCAGATGGCGTGGCCACCGCAATGACACCGTCTAATTCCGGGATGTAGCCCGCGACCACCGGGGGCTTGTCGGCGGCGGCCCCGGGGGGAAGATCTACCACCAGATAGTCGAGTTCTCCCCATAGAATATCGGCAAGAAACTCCCGAATGACGCTCATCTCCTGAAGGCCGAGCCAGACGGGAGAAAGATCCATGGGCCCCTTCCAACGCACGGGGGAAGCGTCATCCTTGAGAAAGAAGTCCATCGAGGCGACCTTCATGCCGTAGGGCCCTTGCGGGGGAATGGCCCCCTGTGGGGTAAATTCAAAGCGGCCTTGCAGACCCAGCATTTTCGGAACACAGGGACCATTGAGGTCAATGTCTAAAATACCCACCTTGAGACCCTGACGGGCAAGCGCGAGGGCGACGTTCACGGTCGTCGTGCTTTTCCCGACGCCTCCCTTGCCGCTCATGATGGCAATTTTCCGCCGGATCTGCCCCATCCGGGTCTTGACCTGAAGCGATTGATCGACAAGCTGCTTCATCACCTGGGCGTCATCGGTGAATTTAATCTTTTTCAATATGGTTTTTAAATCTTTTTCAGGCATCAGAACAGTCCAAAACGAGGGGTCATTCTAAAGCAGGGGCAACAAAAGTGTCAATCGTTCGTGGGGCCGACAGTCTTACGCTGTTTTTTGGGACATCGCTTCGATAAGGATTGTCGCGACCTCATCGCGGGAAAATTCAGGGGGGGGCTTGATCCCCGCGCGCAGCATCTCACGGACTTTGGTCCCGGAAAGGGCAATGTGATGCGCCACGTCATGCGGGCAGGTCTTGGCCGAGACCATTCCGAGGCAACGCTTGCAATAGAAGGTGTGATCGAAAAAGAGGGGACGAATTCCCAGTTCGTCATTGGGAAATTTTTGAAAGATATGTTGCGCGTCAAACGAACCATAAAAATTCCCAACGCCGGCATGGTCTCGCCCGATGATAATGTGGCTGGCGCCATAATTTTTACGGCAAATGGCGTGGAAAATGGCCTCTTTGGGCCCCGCATAACGCATCGCGGCCGGGAAAACGGCCAGAAGGGTCCGGTCCATGGGATAATAATTTTCGAAGAGAACCTTGTAACAGCGCATCCGGACGTCAGCGGGCACGTCGTCGCCCTTGGTCTCTCCAACAATCGGATGAAGCATCAGGCCATCGGTAATTTCCAGGGCGCACTTCTGGATATATTCATGGGCACGGTGGATCGGATTTCGGGTTTGAAAGGCGACAATCCGTTTCCAGCCCTTTTCCTCAAAGAGGGCGCGGGTCTCGATGGGGTCAAAGCGATTTTCCTTAAATTTTTGGGTAGGAAGTCTGTGAAGCATATCGATCTTCCCTCCGACGAGATAGTCTCCCAGGCTCTGGGTGTATGCGACCCCCGGATGGGTCACGTCGGTTGTGCCATAGACCGAGAGCGCCTCTTTTTCTTTGTCAAAGGGGTAAACCTCGTCCACTTTAAGAATGGCGAGCGGCAATGGATGTGGGTCAGAGGTCAGCGCAATCTCCATCCCCTCGCGAATGGACATCGCCTCATCTGAAGTCACAGAAAGGGTTATTGGAAGCGACCAGGGAAGGCCCGATGCAAGCCGCATGGAATGGAGAACCGACTCGTAATCGGCCTTCCCCATAAAGCCTGTCAGCGGAGAGAAAACCCCCGTCGCAATGAGCTCCAGATCGGAGATCTCCCGTGGGGTCAGGCACAGACGGGTCAGTCCCGCCGCCTTTTTCGTTAAGGACTCGACCTCTCCGGGGTCCACAAACCGGTTAATCAGCTTCCCCCCATGGGGCAATGGAATCGCCACGCCATTTCTCCCTAATTATGTTGAACTGTCTTGAGCCTGTTGCACAAAACGATGCTTGTAGAAATGACAAAAAACGACACTCCCTCCCTGCCCGCTGCGTATCAGCCGCCTTGTCCGGTTAAATCGAGTAATCGACTGCTTCGCCTTCAATCTTTTCATCCAGCGCCACCTGAATGACTTTGGTGCGCATGGTAAAGGTCTCTTTCACGCCACTCGCGCTAACAGATTCCCAGACAATGGAATCTCCCTTTTTGTTCACATGTGGGATGAGCCGTGCCCCTTTGGAGCCGAACTGCGACGAGAGATGAAACTCCACCGCTTCTTCCGGACAGACCTTGACACAGGGGAGACAGTCCCAGCAGTCTTCCGGGTATTTTAGATAGGCCTTATTCGCGGCTTGATCCTTGACGATGAGATCTCCGGGGCACATCCGTAAACAGGGGGGCTGCGCCGCGCCATAACAGCCATTGCATTTTTCAGGATCAATCCAAACCGGCATTTCTTTCTCCTTAAAGAGGTCTGGCTCAAAAGGCCAGACGGCGCCATCCTGACAGATGACTAAAAGCGCTACTTTTTTCCGGCCTCTGTTTTAATAAAAAGCATCCGGGTCATGCCGGTTAACACCTTTTTATACAGGCCACCAAGATCGAGCCCCTCCTCTGGCACAAGCTGTTTGTACTCACGCGTAAACATGCTGATCACCTGGGTGGCCGGGTCTCGCCGGGAGTTCACAAAGAGGCGCCAGTTCTGGTCATCCCGCCCAGGATAGTCGGTTCGCGTCTGAAACGAGGGCCATCGGGTTTCTTTCCTGAAGAGTAAATGTTCAACAAGGGTCTGGGCCACGTCAATCCGGTCTATGATTTCATGCACCTTCATCAGTTGATGGAGGTCGGAGGCCATCAGCCGTTCGCACTCGGCAGACAACGGTGCCAGTTTCTTGCGGGCGATCATCAGCATCTCCTCATTCATTTCATAGAAAGTGGAGACCCCGCCGGCATACTCTTCCATGATTTTCTGAAGCCGGGCCTCCAATTCGGGGGCGTGTAATCCATAACGAAGCTTGCCATGCTGGTTAAATGCTTTATAGGTCCGGGCCTCCTCGGCGACAATGGCTGCTTCTGAAATGGGAGTCCTCGGCTGATTGACGATATAAGCCCCCGCATCACGCGCAGCAATGATCCCTTCGGCCCAGCACCCTGAAACAAACTTATAGGGGGCGCCTCCCGCAACATCGCCCACCGCGTACAGCCCTTCCAATGAAGTTCTGCGCCCGGGGGTGACCCAGTAACCCGCCTGGCAGTGCCCTCCCACCACATACGGCTCGGTCGTCTGCACCTCAATCGGTTCCTTGGCGGGGTCAATGTTATTGGCGGCCCAGTAGAGGACCATTGAGGGATACATATCGAGATAAGCGGCCTTTAACTCTGTCACCTGTTCCGGTGAGAGCCCCCGTGTGTACAGATAAACAGGGCCTCGGCCTGCCTTGATCTCTTGAATCGGCCCGTAGGTGCGATAGGGGGTTGGCGCCCGATCTCCCCCCATATGCCCCCAGCGGGTTTCCATGAACTTCTCCCCCTTCCCATTGATCTGCGGCGCGTTGACCCCAACGGCAATCGTTCCAGTGGGGGCAATGGTGTCTTTGGTCCGAAGTGCCACATAGCGCTGCTCAAAGGAGGTCATCTCCGCACCCACCCGAATCCCCATCGCATATCCCGCTCCGGTGTTATACGGGGAATACCAGGTTTTGTGCGAGGCATCGCCGACGTTGTGGGGCCTGTAAAGACCGGCGGCCCCCCCCGTGGCAATGAGGGTTGCCTTGGCACGAACCAGATGGAAAGCGCCGGTCCTTAAAGAAAACCCGCAAGCGCCTGCCACACGGCCCCCTGCCATCAGAAGATTTGTCACCACAATCCAGTTGTGCACCACAGCGCCAGCCGACCGAGCGGCCTTCGCCAGGATCGGTTTGAGGGATTCTCCGTGGATCTTGATGTTCCAGCGTCCCCGAGGCAGGTAGTTTCCATTGGCGTCCGTGAGAATGGGCAATCCCCACTTCTCCACTTTTTTAACGGCGTACTCAAACAGTTCCGCCATCGACTTCACGAGATCTTCACGAATTAAACCGCAGTTGTCCTCCCGAACAAACCGGACGAAACTCTCCGGGGTCTCTCCACGGTTGAGGTAGGCGTTGATCGCGTTCATCCCCCCGGCCAGACAGCCACTTCGGTCGATGTGGGCCTTTTCCAGAATGGTGACCGAAAGTTGCGGGTAACGCTCTTTTGCCTCGACTGCGGCCATGCAGCCTGCAGTGCCTCCCCCGATAATCAAAAGGTCCGTAACGATTTCTTTTCGTTCCATCTGATCGGATACTCCTTTAAGAAGGGGGAACCGGGTCCACGGCAGGTGTCCCCGATGGGATCGACAATGATTTTTTCTTCGCAAAGTAGTTATACAGAAGAACGACATCGATGACAACCGCCGAGACCAAAATAACATAGGCAAACGGATGGGCCATCAAGCGCAGGTCAATCAGCACGCGGGAGAGGCCAAAACCAACGAACCAAACGTCAAAGCTCATACAGATCCGGCGAAAGGTCTCTGGATCAATCCGCCGAATCAGATAGGTGCCGATTGGAATCCCAAGGATCACACTGGGCACAATGGTTGTTAAAAGCGCGTGGCTTTCCGGGGAATAGAAGCCGAGATAAAAATAGGTTGTTGCGGTGACGCTGGCCAGTAGGAGGCGGATCAGTCCCAGTGCCGCGCGGAAGTCCGCTTTCACGAGCCCTTGATTGTTGAGCATCACGGCGAGCGGCGGACCCGAGACGGTGGTCACGGAGTAGAAAAATCCGATTACCACGCCAAAGGGGATCCCAAACATTTTTTCAGATCGAATTGGCCTGCGAATCCCTCCGGCCTGAAGCAAAATCAGCGGGAGAAGAAAGGTAAACGTCACAAATTTTGTCCATCCGGGATGAACCGCAAATAAAAATGAGCCGCCGATGATGACCCCGGGGATCGTCGCGATCAGGATGGGGGCCACGCGTTTGGCGATGTTTTTTATGTTTTTTAAATGAATCAGGACCACATAGGCGTTCACAACCACTTCGACAAGGACAATGGCTGGGTTTAAGATCCGATTGGCGTAAAAAAGCAGCGCCACCGGAACGGTGGTGGAGGAAAAACCATACCCCAACGCGCCATTGATAATGGCGGCCATAAAAGTAATTGCGACGAGTGCTATTTCCCCGTGATCCATCGTGTTCTACCCAAAGGCCCTGACAGACCGGCTTAGATGTGAAACATCAAGGCCCGTGTCTCCTCGATCCTTTTTTTCCTTTCGCACAAATCACTCAAGCGGATTGAATTCAGATAGCCATCGATCGCGGCCTTTGCCTCGGACCAGACCTCATCGAGGACGACCCTTTCGTCGGAGGAAGAAAAGGGGTGTCTGGTGCTCCCAGCAAGATCCGTAGCAGGCCCTTCAATGGCGTGCAGCAAATCGCCGAGGCTGATTTGCTCCGGGGTCTTAACAAGACGGTATCCACCATGCGGACCGCGGATGCTTTCAACGAGACCTTTGTTCTTAAGGATGTTCATGACCTGCTCTAAAAATCGAACGGGGATCTTTCCCTTCTCGGCAATCGCCTTGACCTGCAAAGGGACCTGGCCCGAGTGAAGACAAAGGGCCAGCATCGCCAGCACCCCATACTCCCCTCTTGCAGAAAGGTAAGTCATATTTCCTATAATTCCTATTGGAATAGTCAAGTTACTTCAAATCCTTGCTGATTGTCAAGCATAATGAGCAATGGTTGTGATATTTTGCCTGGCAGGTTACGGATTGAGTCTTAGGGGATTTATCTGAAGTATTCTTAGGCGGATATGAAATCAGGACGGGCGAAAAAGGGGCGGCTGTTTCAATATGCCTGGCAGATTGATCTTCACGGCTTCTCGGTTGAGGATGGATTAGAAGCGATGGTCCGTTTCCTCGACCAGGCGATGTTGGCAAGAGCGACCGAGGCGCTGGTTATTCACGGTCATGGCCAAAATAAACTAAAAAAGGCGATACGAGATGCCCTGGCGATCTCCCCCTATGTGAAGTCATGCCGTCCGGGTTCCGTATGGGAGGGAGGGGATGGCGCAACGGTCGTCACCCTTCAGGACGACGATCAGGCTCTTGAACCGCCTGATAAATTCGGACGAAAGGCGTCTCAAAATCATTGACATGAAATGGGCACGAAGCTGGAAACGGCGGATACAGCCTAAGGGTATAACCTGATGATGATAGCCGAGCCTGTTCCTTGCTCTACCCGTTACCATACGGATGATGCGGAAAGGTTCGGTATATTAAGGAGTCAGTTGAAGCAGGAAGGGAATATAATAGGGCCGTATGACATGCTGATTGCCGCGCAGGCAATATCAAAAAACCTGATTCTGGTGACAAACTGATTTTATGCCTGTAATTGTTACATTATGTCACGAGGCAAAAAGAAACGGATTTTAATGACAGTAATGGAGCCAAGTGTCTAACCCTTTTTTCGAACACCCTATTCTCAACTC
>CAYRGU010000157.1:0-12769 GCA_964423845.1 uncultured Nitrospirota bacterium | reverse complement strand
TACCTCGAAGGTGCATATCGCGGGCAAGTCAACGGAAAGATTCAGACCGCCTACGACGAGCGGGGACGCTACGAAGAATTGGCGGATATCAAGTATACCGATGCCGGTGGCATTTTCGACATCATGGCCGTGACGGTGATCGAAACCCATCTGGCAGTTGCGGCGTGACACCATGAGCAAGCGTATTAGTGACATCCCCGAACAGGATCGCCCGCGCGAAAAGCTCCTTCGCAAAGGGGCTGCCGCCTTGAGCGATCAGGAGTTGATCGCAGTGCTGATTGGCAAAGGCACACCGGGGATGGATGTGATGACGCTCGCTGGCAAACTGGCACGGCTCATTGACGAAAAGGGGTTGGAAGTAAAGGCCGAGGACCTGACGCAGTTTGAAGGTGTGGGAGATGCGAAGGCCACGCTGATTCTGGCGGCAATTGAGTTCGCCCGCCGCCGCATCAAGCCCGATGGTGCCAAGATTGAAACACCGGCTGATCTTCTGCCTCACGTCCGGCATTACGCAGACAGGAAGCAGGAACATTTTCTCTGTGCCAGCATCAACGGCGCAAACGAGATTCTGAACATTCGGGTTGTTTCGATTGGCCTGATTGACCGGACACCGGTTCACCCGCGCGAGGTGTTCGCGGACGCATTGATAGACCGCGCCTCGGCTATTATCGTCGCGCACAATCATCCATCTGGCGGACTCGAACCGTCGGTGTCCGACGTCGAGGTGACAAATCAACTCAAGGCGGCAGGCGTTGTGATAGGGATCACATTGCTGGATCACATCATCTTCAACCGGACTGGATACTTCAGTTTTCTGGAAGCAGGAAGGCTGTAATCTTCTCCTGACGGAGGGGATGAAGCTTATGGCGTAAGTTCCCGAGGGCGAAGATGAAAAGTCGGTCCCATCATGGCGATCGGGCCGGGCATGTGATGTGGGGGTGGGTCTACTCTTTTATTTTTGCCTCGGCCTGTTTTGCAACGACGACAAGGGCGTAGTGTTCAGGATTCAGGTATTTTCTGGCGACGCGCAGGACCTCTTCACGCGTGACGGCGTTGATATAGCCGGGATATTTCTTGAAATAGTCGAGTCCGAGCTGATGATATTCCATGAGCGGCAGCAGGGTGGCCAGCTTGGCGGCGGTATCAATTCGTAGCGGGAAACTGCCTGTCAGGTAGGCCTTGGCCTCCAATAGTTCAGTCTCTGAAACGGGCGTGGCCCGCATTTGATTCATCTCCTTCAAAACGCTGTCAATCGCCTGATTGGCGCGGTCTGTCCGGGTCTGCAGGGATATGGTAAAGGGCCCAGGATGCCGTTGCCCGGCAAATCGTGAGGAGATCCCATATACCAACCCCTGACGATCTCGAATCTCGGCCATCATTCGGGATGAGAATCCCCCCCCGCCAAGGATATAGTTCATCACGCTGATGGCGTAATAGTCTGGATCGGTTCGCGCCACACCAAGATGCCCGAGGAGGACACTGGCCTGCGTTAAATCCTTGTCGATCAGTTTGAGGGTCTTGTTTTGCATCGGTGAGGGCGGAGAAATCTTGCGCGAAGGGAGAGACCGCCTCTGCCAGGCTCCAAAATACTGTTCAACGAGTTGCATGGCTTCACGTTCTGTGACATCTCCCACGATCGCCAGCGTCGCATTGTTGGGACGGTAATAATTTTGATGGAACGAGACCAGATCCTCCCGGGTGATCAAAGGAAGCGTCTCCGCGCGTCCATTCACGGGATGGCGGTATGGATGCCCTTGAAAAACGATTTCTTGAAAAGCCCGATAGGCCAGGGTCTCCGGCTCATCTTGTTCCGAGAGGATCGTCCCAAGGAGTCGATGCCTGACCCGTTCCACATCGGGGGTGTTAAACGTTGGACTGCGAATGACCTCCGAGAAGAGATTCATCCCGGCATGAAGATCCTTCTTCAGCACCTTAAGGTGAATCGTCGTATAGTCCTCTTCTGCTGTTGCGGACAGTCCCGCTCCGATAAAATCAATCTCTTCGGCGATCTGCTTTGAAGTCCTCTTTTTTGTCCCTTCATCGAGGAGTGAAGCCGTCAGATTTGCCATGCCGGAACGGCCCTCGGGATCGAACAGCGAGCCGGCTTGAATGAGCATCTCCATGCTCACGAGGGGAGGGGAGGGACGCGCCACGAAAAGCAGGGTGAGCCCATTTTGCATCACAATGCGCTTGGGAGTGATCTGGGCCGCCGGGACGGGGGTCGCAGCGAGGATGAAGACAAGAAGGATCAGACAAAACAGGCGTTGATGGAGAGAGACCTTCAACGGGACCCCGTGGGCGGATGACTTTCGTTTGGAGGGGTGGGCAAAAGGGTGCCGACACTTCTGTGGTCCTCGATGAGATAGGTTTTTGCCACGCGCATGATATCGCCGGGGGTGACCTGTCGAATATGATCCAGAAAGGTTTCAACATAGTCCGCGCCGGCTCCCACCGTTTCGGCCATGCCAATTTGCATCGCCCGATAAAAATTAGAATCTGCTCCCATGAGATGTTCGGACTCAATCTGATTTTTGGCTTTTTGAAGTTCATGGTCTGTGACCGGCTCTGTTTGAAGCCGATCAATTTCAGCATAAACGGCCTTCTCCAGATCGGCCGTAGATTTTTCAGGACGGGCCGTGGCGTAGAGGTAGAAAAGGTCGGGATCGGCGGTCATCCCTTCGTAGTGCCCCCCCGCATCGAGGGCGATCTGTTGCTCATAGACCAATTTTTGATAGAGCCGTGAGCTTTTCCCGGAGGAGAAAATTTTTGCGAGTACGGCAAGGGGATAGCTGTCGATGTGCCGATGGTTGGGGGTGGGATAGCCGGCAAAAATAAAAGAGAGCGCGGCCTCGCGTTTAAGAACCATTCTGCGTTCCCCCAACTGTTGCAGCTCGGCAGAAACCGTCTGTGCCGGATCTGGCCCTCTTGGAATCGATTCGAACTTTTCTTTAATTTTTGCAAGAAGCCATTCCGGCTGGAAGTCGCCCACGACGACAAGGGTGGCATTGTTGGGGACGTAGTATTGCTTGTAATGGCTGTAAACATCACTCCGAGTCAGGTTGTTGAGATCGTTCATCCAGCCGATGACCGGAAGGTGGTACGGGTGAACATAAAAGGCCAGTGCGTAGAGATTCTCAATGAGCGCGGCGTAGGGGTCGTCCTCCGTCCGGGTTCGCCGCTCCTCTTTAACGACCGCAAGCTCCAGTTGAAACTCCCTGGGATCAATCAGCAGGTTTTGCATCCGGTCTGATTCCAGATCAAGCGAGAGATGCAGTCGATCCGATGAAAAGTTTTCAAAATAGGCGGTGTAATCGTTTCCGGTAAAGGCGTTCTCCGTCCCGCCGTTTTTCGCGACCGTTCTTGAAAACTCCCCCTTTCCATACTGTGGCGTCCCCTTGAACATCATATGTTCTGTCAGATGCGACAAACCGGTTTTTCCGGAAACCTCATTGCGAGAGCCCACTTTATACCAGATTTGAAAGGTCACCACCGGGGCTTTGTGTTCTTCGATCAGATAGACCTTGAGGCCATTTTTTAAGACGATGGCTTCAAGGCCTCCGGCCAGGGCCGCAGGGATAAAAAACCAGAAGACCCCCGTGTAAAACAGGGCAACGAGCATCTGGAAGAGGGTCTTGATGTACGCCGGGCGGAGACTCACGATCGGCTTTAACCTGCGGGGAAACAGCCTGCTCATACGCTTGATGCCCATCGTATTGCGTCAGATTTTGTCTATGGCTCTGGCGTGGTGTTTGAGAGACCGTGGGGAAGAGGCCTGTCACAAGTCAAAAACTTCCGGCATCGTAACAAAGGGGTCAAAACGTGTCAATGCGTTAAGCCCCTGCAAGGCCTGCTGCATTGACTTGGCTTCATGACGTATATTAAATTCAGGCTTGTTGGCACAGGTTGGTGTTTTCATCTCACGTTTGAGAGTCGCGGAAATGACCAAAAAAGCGGTCGCGGAAATCTATCACCAGGAAACCAAATACTCCGAGACCAAAATGTCTAAATATGTGCGTCCCCTCGACTGGAATGCGCAGCCGCATCCCTATAAGGAGTATCATAGCGAGCAGAAAATTGATTTGATTCCCGACCTGCCTTTTCAGAACAATCCTTTCACAGGGGAGCCCCTCGCCCCGATGGGAGAATCGCGAGATCCGATGCGTCAGAGAATTTCCCGCCTTCTTTATTTCACAAATGGCGTGACGGCCCACTTGGCCGTCGGTCCGGGCCAGACCCTTTACATGCGGGCCGCCCCGACTGCGGGGGGACTGTATCCGACGGAGATCTATCTTGCCACGAGGGATTTGCCCTCTTTCAAAGATGGGATTTATAACTTTCATGTCCGGGATCATTCGCTGACCCCCGTTTGGGATGGAAATTTCTGGAACGAGTTTGAGCGATACTGCATGGGTCATCCTGCCATTTCGCAATCTAATGTGCTGATGATTCTGACCGCCGTTTATCAACGGAGCGCCTGGCGTTATCAGGAGCGTGCGTACCGGCGGATTCTGCTGGATACGGGGCATGTCCTTGGAAATATTACCGCCTATGCCCCGGAAGAGGGGTGGAGCCCTTGTCCGATCGGCGGCTTTTTCGATTCCGAATTGAACCGACTCCTTTTCCTCGATGAAACCCAGGAAGGGGTGTTGTTGCTCGTGGCCTTGCCACCCACCGCGAAGACCAACAGTCAGGAAATACGGGAGCGGCTGGCCTTTCCTTCTTCTTCAAAAAATGCGCAACAAGAGGCACCGGAGTCCCTTCAACTGACCCTTCACCATGCCTCCTCGATTCTGCCTGCCGACAAGGTTGGTGTTGCGAAAAAGCGGCGTGAGCGGCATTCCATTTTGGCCTCCCCTCAAGGAATCGGATCGGGCCACCCGATTCAGGAAGTGATCCCCCTGCCCAGGGTGTCAATCGATTGGAGCGGGGGAGGGATTGGGCCAACCATTCTCCATCGCCGGTCCACCCGGGTTTATACCGGGGAGGCCTTTTCAATGGAAGAGGTTGTCGGGATTCTGGATTATGCCTACGATCCGATCCAGGCCGAGCCCTCTTATTTCTTTGATGCCTCCCTGATTGAAACGTATCTTGTGGTTCAGAATGTTGAGGGGCTGCAAGAGGGGCTTTATCTCTACGATTCCCTCGGCCCGGATATCAAAAAGCTTTCCGTGGGGAGCGTCAGCGAGCAGACCTGGCATTTTTGTCTGGGACAGGAACTGGCTCGCGATGCCGCAGCGATTATTATTCACGTCGCGCATTTAAAAACGGCGCTGGATCGCTATGGGGACCGGGCCTATCGCTATCTGCATCTGGACGCGGGGCACCTTGGAGAGCGAATGAACCTTGCGGCCATCCATCTGGGATTGGGGGTCAGTGGTATCGGCGGCTTCTACGACGACGAGGTGAATGCGATGCTTAAACTTCCCCTGGATTGGGCCATTCTCTATATCACCACGCTGGGAAAACCGGCGAGCCGGTAACTCCCGATATGGATCCGATGACCCAGGTTAACTGTATTCGATGTCATGAGACCCGAGAGGCTATTGAGGGGACCTCCTACGGCGGCAAAGTGGGAGAGATGTTGAAAGCGGAGGTTTGCAATGTCTGCTGGAAAGAGTGGTACGAGCAATCGGTTAAACTGATCAACGAACACCGCCTGAATTTGCGCGAGCCAGCCGCCCGTGATTTTTTATCCACACAAATGAAGATCTTTTTGGGCAAGCTCCCTCCCCCTCCCCCATTGCCCAACACACCGACTGTTTCCGTATCATTAACAGACTGATGAAAAAGGCCCCTCTGCGCCGTTCTCACTTCGCTCGGCAAGCGTGACCCTCTCGGTAGCTTTTCAGCGATCTGCTATAACAATGTTTGTCCGGACAGGATATTGATCAACGAAAAGATGTCAAAAATAGTTGGAATTGATTTGGGGACCACCAATAGCCTGGTGGCCTATATGGACGGTCAAACCCCCCGTGTGATCCCGGACGAAGCGGGCCGTGGGATGCTCCCTTCCGTGGTCTTTTTTGGTCAAACGCCTGGGGATATTCGCGTGGGGGAGAGGGCCAGGAAAGAGCTGATTCCTCACCCGGAGCGTACCATTTACTCAATTAAGCGGTTGATGGGGCGGGGGTTGGCGGAGGTTCAGGGGGAGGCGGGATATCTTCCCTTTTTGGTTTCAGGGGGGGAGGGGGTTTATGTCAATATCGGAGACCTGCGACTGACGCCGCCTGCGATCTCGGCCTTGTTCATGAGGGGATTAAAAACGCGGGCTGAGGTGCATTTAAAGATGCCGGTGAATCAGGCGGTTGTGACGGTTCCTGCCTACTTCAACGATGCCCAGCGACAGGCCACGAAAGATGCGGGCCGGATGGCAGGATTAGAAGTTCTCCGGATGGTCAATGAACCGACCGCCGCATCATTAGCCTACGGCCTCCAGAGGAAAAAAGAGGGCACCATCGCGGTCTATGACCTTGGCGGGGGGACATTCGATATCTCGATCTTGAAGATCAGTCATGGCGTCTTTGAAGTCTTGGCCACGAATGGCAATACCCATCTGGGGGGGGACGATATTGACCTGCGACTTACACAGTGGGTGCTTCGGGACATCAAGAATCGGCATGGGGTGGATCTGAACTTAAATCCTGATGCCCTGGCCAGGATTCGGCTGGCGGCAGAGCAATTAAAATGCACTCTTTCAGAAGAAACAATCGGCGAGATCGCGATCAAGTTCGATGATCCAGAAATTCGCTATGACCAAAAAATGAGCCGGGCTGAATTTGAATCGCTCATTTCAGACCTGGTGGAAAAGACCCTGACCCCGTGCGTTGCCGCGCTCGCGGACGCAAAGTTGTCGCCTCATGCCATTGACGAGGTGATCTTGGTGGGCGGTTCCACCCGCATCCCGTTGATCCGGGAGAAAGTCGCCGGGCTTTTTGGGAAGACGCCTCATTCTGAAATCAACCCGGATGAGGTGGTGGCTTTGGGCGCTGCGGTGCAGGCGGGCATTTTGTCTGGTGGGGTGGCCGAGATGCTCCTTCTGGATGTGACCCCTCTTTCATTGGGAATTGAGACGATGGGGGGCATCGTGAGTCGCTTGATCCAAAGAAACACAACGATTCCAACAAGCGCCAAAGAGACATTTACCACCTATGCGGATGGCCAGAGGTCCGTGGTGATCCATGTGGTTCAGGGAGAGAGAGAACTGGTGCGAGACTGCCGGAGCCTCGCGCAGTTTCATCTGACCGGCATTGACCCGCTGCCGGCGGGAATGCCTCGCATTGAAGTGACCTTTTTAATTGACGCAGACGGCATCCTGAATGTCACGGCAAAAGATTTAAGGGGCGGAAAGGCGCAGTCGGTGAAGGTGACCTCCTCGTATGGACTGACCCGTGACGAGGTAGAGGAAATGATCGCTGCATCGGTGTCACATGCCGAAGAAGATTTATCTCAACGAAGGTTAATCGAGGCTCGAAACGATGCGGAAGTGGCCCTGCGGCATGTGGCGCGAGGATTGGTCCATGCGGGGGAGGGAATGGGTGCGGGAGAGCGGGAAGCGATTGATGGGGGTGTCGAGGCATTGAAGGTTGCGATGCAGGGGCAGGAGGTTGACAAAATACGGGAGGCAATTTCCACCCTGAATCGGGTGACAGAGTCTCTGGCTGCGGCGTGGATGAATCAAACCCTCCGGACTGCGGCCCAGCAGGCAAAACAGACAGAGCCGTGAGGAAAGCCTCCTCCCGGGAAGGGGAGTGAAATCATGAAAATTGCCTGGCAAGACGCGGAAGAAATTGGCCTGATGTTGTTTGAGAAGTATCCTGAAGTCGATCCCCTGTCGGTTCGTTTTACCGATCTCCATCAGAAGGTTACGGGACTTGCTGGGTTTGAGGATGATCCCCAGAAGTCAAACGAGGGGATTCTGGAGGCGATCCAGATGGCCTGGCACCAGGAACATGAAGAGGCGACCAGGTAACGACGAGGTCTGCACGGAAGATCCTCTCCAATAGCGTCTCGTCGCGCATCTTGGGCGGCTGCGTGAATGCCGGGTCCGCCGGATCGAGTGAAGCCGGGTCCAGCACGCAGAGGGAGCCCTCGTTGAGGGGGAGCCGGTCCTCCTGAATCCGGAGGACCGTGACCTCGTGGAGGAGGGTCTGCCTTCGGATAATCTCCAAAGCCAGATCTCCTGCGGGCTGTTTGAGAAGATGTAATATTTTTTTCATGTTAGAAACAGGCAAAATGGTTGGCCGTGGCAATCTTTTCAGAAATGGCGTCATCAGAGATCAACGAAATCGTGTAGGGGCTCGGGGGCGACCCCAAGTCGATCCCGCTGTCTTCACGAACATGGAAGGCGGGTATAAATTCTTTAAGCCCCTCAAGAAATTTCACCGTCAGGTCGCCATCAACCAGCTCCTCTACATCGGGAGACAAAAGACGGGCCGCATCGCCAGAGAGAATCACCGTCACTTCATGCCCCCCTGCGGCAAGGCCCAAGGCGATTCGAATCCCCTCGCAGGGACGGTGGCTTATTTCAGGATTGCTCTGAATCAGGACGACAAAAGCCATATCAATTGAATGTCACGAACCGATCGCATCCCTTGACGAGATCCGAAAGCACGACGAGACCGCAGAAAACTGCCTTGTCACTCACGGGGATGCCACGACGTTGCGCGCCATAAGCGCAGGAGAAAAGTTTCACCCCCGCCTGACGCAGCCGATCTATTTCGGGGCGATCTAAATTGCTCACTCCGTCATCAATGAAATAGAGATAGGTCTCCACCTGTTGCCCCCTTGCCTCAAGCGCCAGAGCGGTCACCGTGATCAGATTTTGATGTTCAGGGGAAGTGGAAAGGAGGATGCCGAGTGTCCTTTTTTTCATCAGTCGGAGCTTACTTCTTAAGGGGAGAGACGCGCAAGGAGTGATTCGTGCAGCCGGCTCCATTCAATTTCCTCTTGAACCTTCGTGGTCATATTCCTCAAGAGGGCATGGCCTTTTTGTAATTCTGTCTCGCCTACGATCAACACATAGCGGGCGCCCATCCGATCGGCCTGCTTCATCTGGCTTTTTAAGCTGGCGGTCTCATTTCCCATTTCACACCGAAGCCCATTTTTTCGGAGGCTGAAAGTTATCGGGAGAAGCTGTTCAGAGGCGGCCTTACCGAGTGGCGCGATATAGAGCGGCAAAATAAAAGCCGCGATCTGTTTTGAATCGATAAGCTGCATGACCCGTTCGACCCCGATGGCAAATCCAACGGCCGGGGTCGGGGCCCCGCCCAGCGCCTCGACCAGGCCATCATAACGCCCGCCTGCCGCAACGGCACTTTGTGATCCAAGGTTCTGGCTGGTCATTTCAAAGGCGGTTTTTGTGTAATAGTCCAGGCCGCGCACAAGATGATTTTGAATCGTATAGGGGATATCAAGACGATGAAGCCCGGCCTGTACTTCGCTGAAATGTTCGGCACACTCCGGGCAAAGATGCGCAACGTGGGTTGGGGCCTGACGCGCCTTTTCTTTACAGGGAGGTTTCTTACAATCCAGGATTCTCAAAGGATTTGATTCATACCGGCGCTGGCAATCTTCGCAGAGTTGTGACAGCTCATTTTGAAGATAGCCCTTCAGGGCGATGCGGTAGGGTGGACGGCACTTTTGACAGCCAAGACTATTTATCTCAAGCGTTATGTTTTCAACGTTAATCACTTGAAAAAAATGATAAATAAGAGACAAAATCTCAACATCATGGCGCGCCGAGGGATCTCCGATGACCTCCGCGCCAATCTGATGAAACTGGCGCAGTCTGCCGGCCTGGGGGCGTTCATGTCGAAACATCGGCCCCAAATAATACAACTTGGTCAGGGCAGAGGGGCTCGTCGGGGGATGTTCAAGATAGGCCCGAACCACCGAAGCGGTTCCCTCCGGACGGAGCGCGATCTTTCGCCCGTCCCAGTCCTCGAAGGTGTACATCTCTTTTTCGATGATATCGGTTGTCCCGCCGAGGCTCCGGTTGAAAAGAGAGGCGGTCTCCAGAATGGGGGTTCGAATGAATGAATAGCCAAAGACCTCAAAAACCTCGCGGGCCTTCGACTCAATCCACTGGATTTTTCTGGCCTCTTCAGCGAGGAGATCCTTAAACCCTTTCAGGGCGGAAAATACGGTCATCCTGCGGTCCCATTCACGGACGGGACTATATCTATCCGGTTGCAACCAAGTCAAGAAGGGGCTGTCATCCCAAAGTGATAATGTCCGGTTTTACCAATTTAGAAATGTCCTCTTTATGGATAGACTGTCTGCTCGACATAGGGGTCGGTAGGGTCAGAGAGGATAAAGTTATCATGAACGTTAAGGAGTTACGGCGGCTGGTTGTCATTCATCAGGTGATGGAGAAGAAAATGACTCAGGTTGAGGCGGATGGGCTTTTGGAATTGACGGATCGGCAAGTTTGTCCAATCAGCCGACGGGTTCGGGAAGGTGGGGTGGGATCAAAGCGCGGGTGCTTCAGGTGTACGGGACGACCTACGCTGATTTTGGGCCGACGCTGGCGGCGGAGAAGCTTTTCGAGCGGGAGGGGATTTTGATCAGCGATGAGACGTTGCGGTTATGGTTGCTGGAATCTGGGGTGACCCATTTTGAGCGTCGGAAGCGTCCTCTCTGCAGTGGCTGGAGCGCAAGGGTCATGCGGGAGAACTGTCAGATGGACGGGTCGCACCATGCCTGGTTTGAAGACCGGGGTCCGAAGTGGCGTGTTAATGGCCTATATTGATGATGCCACGGGTCGAGTATAGTGGACCCCGAAAACTAGACACGAAATAGCCATCAACTTATGATGGTTTTTAAGGAGGGTCTGGAATGGGGATTAAGAAGAAGCATACAAATGAGTATAAAGCAAAAGTGGCATTGGCGGCATTGAGAGAGGATAGGACGTTATCGGAGCTTTCGTCGGTATGAATGATAAAGTAAAATTGACCCACCCCCCCAAAGATTCTGCATGATTGGTTATGATCCGTTAAACCAACATACAGGAGGAAGGAGAATGGTGGGAGTGGAAGAGAGAGAAAAAATACGAAGGGCATATTTTATAGAGAAGCAGACAATCCGGGCCATTGCCCGGGAGATGGGATATAGTCGCTGGGTGGTGCGACAGGCCATCCAAAAGAGCGGAGTCCCGATTTATCAGAGGAAGCAACCTTATCCCTTGCGTGTAATCGATCCGTATCTTCTGCTCATTAAGCAGTGGCTTCTTGCGGATAAGGACTGTCCTGTAAAGCAGAGACACACTGCGCATCGCGTTTTCACCCGATTGGTTCAGGAGCACGGTTTTACCGGATGCGAGTCGAATATTCGGCGAACGGTCCGGATGATGCGGCCGAAATTTGATTCTGTGTTCACGCCAATCGCGCATGGCATCGGAGAAGAGGCACAAGTTGACTTTGGGGAGGCACGGGTTGATCTGGCAGGGCAAGAGACAACGATACACCTGTTTTGCTTTCAGCTTTGTTATTCAGGTCGTCGATTTGTCCGTGCCTACCGGACAGAGCGACAGGAGGCTTTTTTTGACGGAATGGCACATGCGTTTCGGGCGATTGGCGGGGTTCCCAAGCGACTGACCTTTGATCATCCAAAAACTCTCGTGAAAAAACTTTTTCGTGGGCATCTACGTGAGGAGCATCCAGACTTTATTGCTTTTCGGTCACACGATCTGTTTGAAGGTTATTTTTGCAATCCGGCCAAAGGAAATGAGAAAGGCCACTCGGCTTGATGCCGAGAGGGTTTATCTGAAACCGCTTCCCGCCTTTGATTATTCCTGTTGCCGAAGAGAATCGTGTACAGTAGGGAGCTATTCGGAAGTACGAGTTGGGACCAACCGCTACTCGGTTCCTGTCGCTTATGCCCATCGTCCAGTGAGCGTGTTAGCTTATCCTGAAAAAATCGAAGTACTCTGCGGAGGCGCGGTGATCGCGTGCCATGAGAGAAACTATGGCCAGCATCAGGATGTTCTTGATCCTACGCATTATATTCCACTTCTTTCGAGGCGTCCCGGACTACTGACCCATGGGAAAGCTTTTCAGGGATGGGAACTTCCCGCGATCTTCGAGCAAGTCCGACGTCATCTAAAAGAGCGAATCGTCCGAGGGGAGAGGGAGTATATTCGGATTCTCCGTCTTCATGAACGATACACGACCGATCAGATTGCCTCTGCCTTGGAAGAAGCCGAAGCACTGAGATGCTTAGGCTCTGCGTGAAAATAACCTATACAGTCGGGCTGTCGATTCATCCCCGTTTGCTGCGTTGCTCGTCGTTTACATACCAAGGGTATGCGCACTCCTCGCGCCTTGCAAACGGGGCGACTCGTTTGCCCTTTGTGTATATGTTATTTTCACGCAGAGCCTAACGTCATAGAATGTGACTGATACGAATTCGATCTGGTTGAACAACGATGAAATGACCGGTTAAGTTCTCCCCATACTGCTTCACAAGATTAACGACATCTTTGGCTATCTTCAGTCGAGACAACGAAGGATATCGGAGGAAAATCACACCGTGCATATTTTCCCCAGAGGCAAAAACAAGCTGGCCAAAGTCTTTATCTTCGGTAATAACAATTCTTTGTTGTTGAGATGCAAACTGGAGTATCCGGGCATCTTCCGCTCCGGGGGTAATTTCTGATACGGCTACGACATCATGGCCGACACTACGGAGTGCCCGAACCACGGCAAAGTCACAGCCTTCATCGGCTAGAAAGCGCAAGGCTTATTTCCTTGCTAATTTTTTAGATGATTCC
>CAYRGU010000156.1:0-4805 GCA_964423845.1 uncultured Nitrospirota bacterium | reverse complement strand
TGGAAGATGGCGAGCCTACGCTCGAGACCGAGTTTGTCGGGGTTCAAAACTTCGCCGTCGCTTGAGTCAAGGGCAACATTCCCGTCCTCAAGCCTAATGAAGTCATCGCCATTCTCATCAAACTCGGCTTTACAGAAGTCCGTCAACGTGGATCACACAAACAATTCCGCGATACAGTAGGCCGTTGCACAACGGTTCCATTCCATAGCCCTCGTCACTTCCTCTTGGGCAGGGGATGTTTCTCGAAGAACTCCCAGATCACGTCGTTGGCCTTGATCTTGTCCGTAGTCTTGCCGACCCGCCATCTTGGGGGCAAGCTGATGCCGCCTGGCCAGGTGTGTCCCCTCCCCTCGATGATGTAAAAGAGGATCTCGGCGCCTTCTTTGCCGGGGCCGTTACGCAGGATCTTAACGCCGGGTCATCAGCAGCAGCCGGGGGCGCAGGAGGCCGCAGGCCGAATCAGGTCCTGATGTAGTGAACCCTCAACGAGAAAGGCCCCTTGATACGGAGGCCGTGCAAGTTTCGCCGCTGTGTCGGTGCAAACGTCAACCGGGACATTTCTTGGGAAGAGGTGCCCCGCCTCATCCATCACGGCCTGCATCGGCCCTAAATAGATCGCCTTCTGTCCGATAAAATTGCACCCCGCCGTCTTGGCAAACTTGAATCCCTGTAAGATCACCGAATAAAAGCGATACCCCGCCACGTCCTTCCAGAAAGACTTTTTAAGGATAGAAAGGCCATAAAACCCCGCCCGCTCCAAAAAGGCCAGATATTCCTCTTCAGTCAAAGCCCCCGAAACGCACTCGCCCCAGAGCCTCGGATTTGCCTTCATCCCAGGGGGAAGCGGCCGTTCCGTGACCGTATCGGAAATCACTGCCCGGCCAAAGTCCTTGAGCACGCGCCAGATTTCAAGCAAGACCCGCTTCTTGTCCGGCGAGAGATTCACCACGCAATTGGAGGTCACCAGATCGGCATCGCCATCCGGGAGGGGGATCGCCTCTAAATATCCCCTTTGAAACACCACCACGTCGTACCCCAGATTTTCTGCCACGGCCCCTCGATAGCGATTGGATCGGGCAATCATCTCCTCGGTCATGTCAATGCCAATCACCCGCCCCGTCGGGCCCACCTTTTTTGCGGCAATAAAGCAGTCAATTCCCCCGCCGGAGCCCAAATCCACCACCACCTCCCCGGGTTGAACTTGCGCGAAATGGATCGGACTCCCGCATCCGTAGGAGACGGCCAACACCTCGGGAGGGATATGCGAGATATCCTCCCGCATCGGCTCTGTCGGACAGCAAAGCCCTGGGCTGGGGTTCATTGCCGCGTCACCATAAAAATCCCGAACCACTTTGCGAGAGAGATCCAGATGAGCAGACAGCACGCACGCGGAAGGAGATAGCGACACCTCAAACCCGCTGATAGAGGGGGGGGCAGTCTCCTCCTGAACGACCCCCCCTTCCCCCATCGCCGCGATCAAAATGGGCCGATCATATCCCGATGGGGTCTTTCTCCCTGCCCGTTCCCTGGCCAGGGCAAACAAGGCGTGTTGAATCCACTGCTCGTAGAATTGAGAATGCGGGTCCTCCGAAAGAAAATCTCCGGAGGCATGATAGGTCTGCTCGGAATCTCCCCCGCCGCAGATAAACTTGAGATAACACGCTTTACAGGCCGACTTTCTGACCACCGTGTCGGATCGAATCGCCTGGGCCACCCGGGCCTGTCGCCAGAGCGTTTCCAGCGTCTCGTTGAGGAGGCTTCCGAGCAAAAGGGAGGGAATTCCCGCGAGCGCGGCAGAGGGATAGACCCCGCCATCGGCATAGATGCAGAGCGACTCGTAGGCCATGTTGGAGAGATCAAATTTCACTCCGGGTCGCCCGAGAAGTCGCGCATAAAGGGCCTCCAGGTTATCAAAGTGAATCCCGGCCGCTTGGGTCAACCGCGCAACGGTTTGGAACCCGCTTAAAAGCTCGTCCGCAGTTGGCGAAGAGAGCGCGGCTGTCCCCCGAGCGCGGCCTCGATCGTGGGAGAGGAGGAGGTGAAGGGTCTTCACGCCCAACGTGGCGGCCAGGGTCACCATCTCTGACAAGTGGCCGATGTTGGCGCGATTCACCACCGTGGTCAGTGTTGGAGAGATGCCGAGACCGATCACCTCTTTGAGGCCTCGAACGGTTGCGTCAAACGACCCCTTGCCCCGAATCGGATCGTTGATCGCAGCCGTCGGCCCATCCAGGCTGATCTGCAGACGTAGCCGTGCGGGATCAAAACGTGACAGCCTTTTGAGCTTCTCCCCCCTCAAGAGAATGGCATTGGTTAAAATTGTCACCGTAGCGTTTCGGGTGATGCGACCCATCAGATCAAAAATATCCGCCCTCAAAAAAGGCTCTCCGCCCGTGATGTAAAATCGCTTGACCCCCAACGCCGTTCCTTGATCAATGGCCTGATGCCAGAAGGCAGTATCCAGTCCCGGGATTCCTTCCGGGCCCGACGTTACGAGGCAATGGCCACACGCGAGATTGCAGGTGTTGGTCAGATGCAGCCAGAGATCGGAGAGTTGATTTAACGCCAGGGCCTCGGCGCGACCGGGATAGGGAGCGCGATGGAAGGGGGTCGTCGCGATAAACCCGGCCCGCAGGGCATCGGTGAGAAAGGTCTGGCAATCCAGCCATCCCTTGGCCCAGTCCACCTGAAAGGCATCCACATAGCGGGAGATCACCTCGGTGACGTTGCGACGGCCGTCCAGATCACGCAGAATTTTCTCCCCACGGGGATCTGTGGCAATCCAATGCGGGGCCTCCGGATCAATCATCAGGGTCAAGCCGTCTTTGGAAACGGGGTAAACCTCTGGCGCGAAAAAGACCGTCGCCGCATCAACCGTTTGCTTCATGATCCTGCCTCCTGAACGTAAAGTAACGGCGCATTATAACAATAACCACAAAACAAAATAAAAGCGGCCGACAAGCCTCTCTTTCCCGTTTGGGTTGGAGGCCGTCTGTCCGTCGCAGGAAGGTCTGGGGGCCGAAGAGGCACTCGGTTTCTTGACTTGTTTTCCGCTCTTTTCGTAGGATGCCAGGCGTTGGATGAGACCCACGCATGGGGGAAATTGTTGATGAAACAGGACCGATCTGCCGCCCTTTTCAGAGAGGCCGAGCTACGTATTCCCGGCGGAGTCAACTCTCCGGTGCGGGCTTTTCGCGCGGTGGGAGGGAATCCGCTTTTTATTAAACGCGCCAAGGGAAGCCGTGTCTTTGATGTCGATGGAAATCGCTTCATTGATTATCTCCTCTCCTGGGGTCCGATGATTGTCGGACATGCGGAAGCCTCGGTCGTTGCAGCCATTGTCAAGGCCGCCGCCGCCGGCACCAGCTTCGGCGCGCCGACGGAAAAGGAGGTCCGCCTGGCCGGGTTGATTCAGGATCGCTTCCCTCTGATGGAGCGGGTCCGTTTCGTTAATTCCGGAACCGAGGCGACCATGAGTGCCATTCGTCTGGCCCGCGCCCATACGGGGAGAAACAAGATCCTCAAGTTTGAGGGGTGTTATCACGGCCACTCCGATTCTCTTCTGGTGAAAGCCGGTTCTGGAGCGACCACGCTGGGTGTTCCAGATTCTCCGGGGGTTCCCCCGGATCTGGCCCGAGATACCCTTACCCTTCCCTTCAATGACTTGAAGGCCGTGCGGAAAATGGTCGAACGGGAGGGGGATAAAATTGCCTGTCTGATTGTGGAACCGGTCCCGGGGAATATGGGGACCATCCTGCCGGAAGAGGGGTATCTTGCCGGCCTTCGTGAACTCACCCGACCGTTTGGGATACTCCTCATTTTCGATGAAGTGATGAGCGGGTTTCGCGTGGACCCGGGAGGGGCACAAGCCCGCTACGGGATTCGTCCTGATCTCACCTGTCTGGGAAAAATTATCGGCGGGGGGTTGCCCGTGGGGGCCTACGGCGGGAAAAAAGAGATCATGGATCAGGTCTCCCCCGTCGGACCGGTCTATCAGGCCGGCACGCTCTCTGGAAATCCGCTGGCGATGGCTGCGGGAATCGCCACCCTTTTACGGCTGGGTCAACCCGGGAGCTACGAGCAGTTGGAGGCGCGGTCTGCCCAGCTTGAGGAGGGGATCCGAGACGCCGCCAGGCGGGCCAAAGTACCGGTTCAGGTCAACCGGGTCGCCTCGCAGATGACCCTCTTCTTTACGGCAAACCGAGTCTTTGACTATCAGAGCGCCCTACAGTCAGATCGTGACCGTTTCGCAAAGTTTTTCCTCGGCCTTTTAGAAAACGGCGTCTATTTCCCCCCGTCTCAATTCGAGGCATTCTTTCTTTCCACGGCCCACACCGCTTCGGATATTAACAAAACCATCGAAGCGATCTTTAAGGCGTTTCGCCAACTCTAACAACGGTTCAAAGGGTTTTAAGATGCAAAGCCGAAGGGCCTGCCCTCCCCCGTGCGAGGGGGCCAGCAGGGGGGTGTCTCGGAAGTGGAGGGGTTGTGGCTACGAGGCGTCCGCCTGAACGATCTCCACTTTCACCTGCGCGGTGACGTCATGCTGGACTTTAATTGGCACGTAAAAGACGCCTAATTCCTTGATCGGTTCCTGAAGGAGTATTTTTTTCCTGTCAAAATCAAGACCTTGAGCGGCGATCGCTTCGGCAATATCTGTGGCAGTCACCGATCCGAACAGTTTCCCCTCCGCGCCAACCTGAACCGGAATCACGACAGAGAGGGTGCCAATCTTTCGGGCCGTCTCTTCAGCAGCAGACCGTTGTTTTTTTATCCGGGTTGCGATGAGCATTTTTTCATGTTCC
>CAYRGU010000155.1:0-7788 GCA_964423845.1 uncultured Nitrospirota bacterium | reverse complement strand
CGCGACCTCCGCACGCCACACGGAGGCTGGCCGTGACGGTTCTGATTCAAGAGGACGCGCAGATTTCAGCGGAGTTCGTAAAAGATTTGGAAACGCAGATTCTAAACAGGCTGCATTGGTTAATGCCATTCTCTGGGGCGGCCCTCCAAAAGATTGGGGAACCGTCCCACCGCGATGACGCGCTGACCCCCCATTTGTCTCGGGCGTTGGGGGAGAAGACCACTCGATTTGCCCCGCCCCTGTTTCACTACCGAAAATCCAAGACAGTCTTAAATGGCACCCTCGCCGAAGAGGGATTCGTGGAAGGGATGGGACAGGAAAGGATTTTTCAGGAGGCGATGTCGATGGCGGAGATTTTGGAGAAAAGCTAACCAGGGGTTTGGGGGTCTCTGTTGAAGCGTGCCTCTCCCAAACCTTGAGTCAGGTCGTAAAGGTCAGGAAATGTTGCGGATCACGAACACATTAACCGGTGAAAAAGAGACGCTCTCCCTGGAACGACAGGGCGAGGTCACCCTCTATGTCTGTGGCGTGACCGTGTATGACCATTGCCATCTGGGACATGCGCGATCGGCCGTGGTTTTTGATGTCATTCGAAATTATCTTGAACAGGCTGGATTGACCGTGCGCTACGTGAAGAACTACACCGATGTGGATGACAAAATTATCAAGCGGGCGGAACAGGAAGGCGGCAACTGGCGCGAAATTGCTGATCGGTATATTCAGTCCTATGAGGAAGACATGGTGAAACTGAAGGTTCGTCCTCCGACGGTGGCGCCCAGGGCGACGGAACATATTCCGGAGATCCTTCAGATGATCGAGGCGCTGATAGTGAAAGGCTATGCCTACGCCTTGGAGGGAGATGTTTTTTTCGAGGTGGGCAAGTTCCCGTCCTATGGCATGCTTTCAAAACAGCAGCAACAGGAGGTGATTGCGGGCCTTCGCGTGGAGGTGGATGAGCGAAAGAGGCATCCGAGCGATTTTGCGCTGTGGAAGTCGTCTCGCCCTGGGGAGCCGGCCTGGGAGAGTCCTTGGGGGAGTGGGCGGCCGGGATGGCATATTGAATGCTCGGCGATGGCGATGCGCTATTTTGGGGAGACGATTGATTTTCATGGGGGAGGCAAGGACCTGGTCTTTCCCCATCATGAAAATGAAATCGCCCAGTCGCAGGCCTATACCGGAAAAGAGTTCGTCCGGTGCTGGATTCATCACGGCATGGTCACGATGAACGACGAGAAGATGTCAAAATCGCTTGGAAATTTTTTTACGGTGAAAGAAATTTTTAAAAAATCTGCTTCGTTCTCATTTCCTGATGAGGTGACGGTCGAGGTGATTCGCTACTATCTTTTGTCCACGCACTACCGTTCGACCCTTGATTTTTCCGATCAGAGCTTTCAGCGCGCCAAGGTGGCCCTGGATCATTTTTATACGCTGTATGTCCGGTTGGAGGAGGCGTCGCGATCCCCCGATGTTTCTTCCCTGTCGGGCGATCCGGAACAGAAGATTGCCCGGGGGTATGCGGACTTTGAGTGGGCCATGGAGGATGATTTTAATACCCCACGGGCGATGGGGGTTTTGCAGACACTTCGGGGTGAGGTGAATGTTTTGCTGGATGAAGGGAAGCGTGATCTGGCGGTCTCGACGGGCCGTTTTTTTAGCAGGGCGGGCGGTCTTTTCGGACTTTTTCAAGTCCCCCTGAATCGCTGGAGTTTTCATCCTTGGGAGGGTTTGGGACAGGAGGATATTCTGGGGGGAGAGGTGATTGATCGATTGGTGCGAGAGAGAGAAGAGGCGCGTCGCAACCGGGAATGGGCGAAATCTGACGAAATCCGGGGACGTTTAACGAAGGCGGGGGTGATCATCGAAGATCGGCCGGATGGGGGAACGCGGGTGAAGCGATGAGTCGGGAAAATCGAGAGGAGGAAATTATTTATGGTGTCAATGCGGTGCTTGAGTCGCTGCGTTCCAAAAAAATGGGCATCCACAAGATCTATCTTTTAGAGGGAAGAGGCGGGCGTGAAATTTCTGAAATTCAGCAATTTGCGCGAAGCGGCAAACTCCCTATCTTTACGGCGGGGCGGATAGAGCTGGATCACATTGCAGGGACCTCGAAACATCAAGGGGTTGTCGCGTGTCTTGCGGCCCATGTGTACAGCGACCTTGATGAGATTTTGAGACGGGCCACAGAAGGCCCGGGGCTTCCGCTTCTTTTTGTTCTGGATGGCATTGAGGATCCCCGAAATCTTGGCGCGATTATTCGAACTGCGGAAGGGGTTGGCGCACAGGGCGTGATTATTCCAAATCGGCGGGCGGTGGGATTGGTGGGTGTGGTTTCGAAGGCCTCTGCGGGGGCCCTCGCGTATCTGCCCGTGGCACGGGTTTCGAACATCTCGATGACCCTTGAGACGCTGAAAAAGGAAGGGTTCTGGGTGGTCGGGATTGAGGCGGATGCGAAAGAGAGCTATTTACAAGGGGATTATCGGGGGCCGACGGTCATTGTGTGCGGTGGGGAAAGTGACGGAATGCATCAAAAGGTGATGGAACGATGTGATCAGGTGCTGTCCCTCCCGATGCGGGGGCGAATCTCATCGCTGAATGTTTCTGTGGCGATGGGGGTGATGGCGTATGAGGTTTTGCGGCAGCGTGGATTAAAAAAATAGGAGGAGAGATGGAAATTTCGCACAAGGCGCATTTACGGGTTGCCTTTTTTCTCTGGGCAATCGTTGGAACGGGATTGTTGAGTGTGGGCAGCCACTTCATCTGGGGGGTGGCGCAGGCTTCTCCGTGGGCAGATCCATCGATCTGGATGGTCGTGGCGGTGATCCTGGGATATGTGAAAGGGAAATTTGTGATCACCAAGGTGAGCCGGCGCAACGTAGCGCGGATATTCACCCTTCCTGACGAGAGCCCGCTTTATCGCACCTTCAGCGTGAAAAGCTGGATGTTGGTTCTCTTGATGATTGCGATTGGACGGACGATTCGGTTTTTCGGGGCGCCCCCGATGGGGGTGGGGGTGATCTATGTGGCGGTGGGGGTTGCCTTACTGATTGGGAGTCAGGTCTATCTTTCCTCTCCTTCAATCGTCGCAAACGAGGAGGCCCTTCAGGGTCGCTCCAATCCTTCTTGAGGGGACCTGTCCCGCATCTTTTCAGGCTATTGGCTGGCCGGGGTGACTTGAACGGTCAACGCAATTTCTCGCAAGATATGGGCGACCCGTTCGCACTCCGAGAGGGGTCCTGAAAAACAGATCGCCTTGCCCTCGGTGTGGACCGCCATTGTAATCTCAAAAGCGACTTCCACAGAGGCCCCAGTTGCCTTCTGAACCTGGAGAATGACCTCATTGACGGTATGGACCTCATCATTGTAAAGGATGACATGCCAGGGCGTGGCGCGGTCGGTCTCTTTATTTCCTCTCGTGATGACTTGAGGCACGTCTAAAACGGTCAGGCTCATCGTTACCCTGATTGAGAGAGTTGTCGTAATTTTTCCTGAATTTCATTCCAATCAGACATCGGAGGATAGCAGGTCTGTTTGTGACACAGATAGACCGTTGTTTTCCCAAGACGGGGCGACTTTCCCCGGACCGCCGGCGGCAGGAAGACGCGCTCCATCCGATTGAATTCGGCCTGAAAGATCACCTTGTTGGGGAGATACATCTGATAAATCTTGGCGAGGAGGGCGTCCCGTTCCTCCAGGTCTCCGAGGACAACAATCTCGATCGGTTTCTGGAGGTAGAAACTTGCGGCCGAGATGAGGCTGGTCGTGCCGAAGATATTATCCTGCATCTCCTGTGAGAACGAGGAGAGGGTCTTTTCCCCCTTTTCAAAATAGTGAAGCTCTCCCGTGAGATAAAACAGCCGAAGCAGGCTGATGGCTGCCATGCCATTGCCCGAGGGGATCGACTGATCGGAAGAAGGCTTGAGCCGCGCGATGAGCGATTCATGATCGCGGGAGGTATAAAAGAAACCGCCTGCCGCATCGTCCCAGAACTGCTCAATCAGGCGATCGGTCAGGATTCTGGCCCAGGCCAGATATTGGAAGGTCGCCGTGGCCTCGTAAAGATCCAAAAGGGCGTCCACCAGAAAGGTGTAATCGTCCAGGTAGCCGTTGAGTTTTCCGACGCCGTCTTTAAAGGTGTGCAGGAGTCGGCCATTGTCATAGAGGTAGGTCATTATAAATTCGGCGCAGCGTTTGGCATAGGAGAGGTATCTCCCTTGCCGCGTGACGGTGTAGCCCGCAACGAAGGCATTCATCATCAGGGCGTTCCAACTGGTGAGAATTTTTTCATCCCGAAACGGTTTAATCCGCGATTCGCGACGCGCGAAAAGTTTTTTCCGGCCCTCCTGAAGCGCGTTGAGTATCTCGGCCTCCGCCTGACCCGTCTCTTTGGCGAGGGATGAGGCGGGGCGTTTGATCTGCAGGATGTTCTTCCCCTCAAAATTTCCTGCGGGGGTGACATCGTATGTTTTACAGAAAAGGTCGGCCTGCGTCTCTCCGATGACCGCTTTCACTTCCTCATGCGTCCAGACAAAGAACGTTCCCTCGTGGCCTTCACTGTCGGCGTCCTGCGTGGCATAAAACCCGCCGTGCGGATCGGTCATCTCGCGGATCACATATTCTAAAATTTCCTTGCCGAGGGTTCGGTAGGAGTCCTGACCCGTTGCCTGATAGGTCGTAAAATAGAGGGAGGCCAGTTGGGCGTTGTCGTAGAGCATTTTTTCAAAATGAGGAACCAGCCATTTTTCATCCGTGGAATAACGGTGGAATCCCCCACCCAGTTGGTCATAGATCCCTCCCCAGGACATTTTCCCCAGGGTGAAGGCCACCATGGAGCGATATTTTTCATCGCCGTTCAGACTGGCGTAGCGTAAAAACAGGGAAAGGGCCCCTGTGCTGGGGAATTTCGGCGCGCTTCCAAATCCGCCATGGGTGACATCGAAGTGCCTTTCCAGGCTTTCCACGGAGGAGGTCAGAAGGTCTGAAGGGATCTCCCCTGACGCGGGCCGGGTTTTGTCCATCTCTCCGATGGCGCGTTGTACCGAGGCGGCGGTTTTTGCGACGTCGTCCGATTTTTCTTTATACGTCTCCGCGACCATTTCCAATATCCTGGGGAATCCGGGCAATCCAAATCGCTCATTCGGAGGAAAATAGGTGCCGCCGTAGAAGGGCGTCTTCTCGTGTGTGAGAAACATGGTGAGGGGCCAGCCGCCCCCGCGCCGGATGAAAAGCTGGACGGCGTTTTGGTAAATCTGGTCCAGGTCGGGGCGCTCCTCGCGGTCCACCTTAATGCTGATAAAATGGTCATTCATGATTTGGGCGATCTCCTCGTTTTCGAACGATTCGTGCTCCATGACATGACACCAGTGACAGGCGGCATAGCCAATCGAGAGGAGGATCGGTTTGTTTGCCTTTTTTGCCGCAGTAAACGCCTCCTCCCCCCACGGATACCAGTCAACCGGGTTGTGGGCATGTTGCCTAAGATAGGGGCTGCTCTCGTCAATGAGCCGGTTCGTAAAGGGCCCCGGCGAGGGGTGCGACCCCGGCGATGGGGGATTGGGCATGGGGTGTCCTTATTTAGGGTTGATCCGCAGGGTTGATTCTCACGGGGGAGGCTTCCGTGGGGTTTGTCTTTTCAGGTGCTGCAAGGAGGGTGTCGAGTCGGAAGATTTTCCGTGCAGATTCTAAAACCAGGGTTCCATTTTGGGAGTTGGCCTCGTCCTTGAGGGCCGTGACGGGGACATGAAGCAATTTGTTGACCAGGGACAGGGTGAGCGCTTCAATCACCGCGCGCTGTTGTTCCGTCAGCGTGGCAAGTTGGACCGTTATTTTTTTTATCTCGGCGCGCCGGATCTCCTCGGCCCGGTCTTTGAGGGCAACGATCATCGGAACGGCATCCAGCGATTTGAGCCACTGCGAAAACCGTTCGACCTCTTCAGAAATAATTTCCTCTGCTTTGAGGGCCTCTGTTTCCCGAGAACGAAGATTGGCCTCCACGGAGAGTTTCAAGTCGTCAATGTCATAGAGGAAAACGTTATCGAGTCGGTTGATCCCGGGATCGATATTTCTCGGCACCGAGATGTCGATAAAAAAGATTGGCCGGTTTTCCCGGGCGGCGATGACTTTGGCGACCGCTTCGGTCCCGATTAAATAATGCGGGGCGCCCGTCGAGCAGAGGACAATGTCTGACTCGGCCATTTCAAAGAGATAGTCTTCAAAGCGGACCGGAACCCCGTTGAATTCCCGGGCCAGTTCAATCGCGCGATCCTGGTTTCGATTGGCGATAAAAATGGTTTCAACCCCCTGGCTCACAAAATGGCGGGCGGCCAGTTCTGCCATCTCCCCCGCGCCAATTAAAAGGACCCGTTTCCCCGTCAATCCGCCGAAGATTTTTTTCGCAAGCGCCACGGCGGCATAACTGATGGAGACGGCATTCTCCGCGACTTTTGTTTCGGTCCTCACCCGTTTCGCGACCGAGATGGCTTTCTTGAAGGCCCGGTTTAAGACGAGGCCCGTTGATTTGTGCCGCAGGGCACCATCGAAGGCGTCTTTGACTTGTCCTAAAATTTGCGGCTCGCCGAGGATCATGGAATCCAGACTTGAGGCGACACGGAAGAAATGACGAAGGCTGTCGGGTGGGGCATGGAAATAGAGCGTGGAGACCAGCACGTCGGGTTCAATGTCGGGACGGTATTGCGTAAAGAATGTTTTAACCGCCTCGAACCCCTCACCACTTTCCTTGACGACGGCATAGACCTCCACCCGATTACAGGTGGAGAGGATGGCGCCTTCTTCGAGGATCGGGTTTGATTTTAATCGGTAGAGGGCCTCGCCCAGTTCGTTTTCGGAAATGGCGAAGCGCTCCCGAATTTCCACGGGTGCGGTTTTATGATTGAGTCCAACAAGAATAATCGCCATCGGGCCCTTTTGTTGAGGAAGATCAGACCAATGAGATAAAAATTAAAATGGCTCCCACGAATCCAAGAATGGCAAGATGCGCCGCCTTCTTGGCCCGCCATCCAATCGTAATTCTTCCATGCAGGACGATCAGATAAAAAGACCAGGTGCCCAGCGAGAGGACGAGTTTCGGATTGTTGGAGGACCAGAATGATCCGAAGCTGTATTGCGACCACAGCGCGCCGGAAATGATGCCCAGGGTGAACAGGGAAAAACCGACCAGGATCATTTTCTGATTCCACCGATCGAGTAGATCGAGCGAGGGGAGCTTGTGGTAAATGGGGTTAAAGCGTTTTGATTTTAAGAAATTCTCCTGGAGAAGATACATCAGTCCGGTAATGGCAGCGATGGCAAAAGAGGCGATCCCGAGCAGGGAGAGCGTGGTATGAAGTCCGAACCAGGCGGTCTTGAGGGTTGGATTTAAGCGGGCGGGCGCGTCCGGAAGCGCGGTGGTGGAGACCAGGGAGAGAAACGCCAGCGGAAGAATGAACGAGCCCAGCACATAAAGGTGGAACCGAAACTCCACCAGAAAAAAAACCAACACCATGGCCCATGAGAAAAAAGAGATCGCCTCATGTAAATTGGAGAACGGGACGGCCGTCTCTTGAATATGGAGGATTAAGGCAAGGGTATGAAAAAGAAACCCAATCGCGGTTACAAAAACGGTGAGTCGTTGACTCCACGAAAGGGATGCTTCGGCGGCGGGCGGTCCATTTTTATCCCACAGATGGAAGATGAAAAGAGACGTGCCGAGAAAATAAAAGAACAAGGTTAATTTAAAAAAGAGTACTTGCACCATCGCATCCACCGTCTGAAACGGCGGGAGTATAGCATATC
>CAYRGU010000154.1:0-2851 GCA_964423845.1 uncultured Nitrospirota bacterium | reverse complement strand
GTAGCTATCAATACTATATTTCCATGACCTCTGGGAGGAGCAACCTGAAAAGAAAAAACAAATAACAGAGACGAGAATGTGTATTCTAAGACTTTTTGCATACATTTAGTGAACTCCATTATTTTTATCGCTTTTTCGACACCGCAATATAACATTGGAGGAAACGGGGGGGACGGTGTCAGGCATGCCTTATTGACTTTTTTTGCTCATCGTGGAATCAAGCGGGCCATTCTATATCTCTTTGAGCCTACCCGTCAAAATTTTAAGTCGGAGAGATTCCTCGTTGTGGATGATCTGTTCTATTGAATCCCTCGGCGATAAACCCCTCCTCACCTCCCCTCGTAGCCATCGCATGGCTCGCAGGGGTTGCACCCCTTGCCAAGGGGAGGATTTAAAATGCGATACCCACTCAAAACTTCAAGGAGCCAGCTTTCAATCACCTGCCAACCTGTTAGAGTGCAGGGCTCTGTAAAGCATGAAGGCCCACGGTTTTTCACTTCGATCCGATGTGATATATTATCGAAAAACTGATCTCTCTGTTCGGGGTTTGGCGTGAGGCAATCACCTGTTTCATCAACGCTTAACAGTCAATGTGATGCAACATCCCCTAAGGGTATGGGATGAATCGGGCAGGCCCCTTGCCCTATAACGGATGTGGCCCGGATGTGGCCCACCTCGATGTCTGAAATGTCTGATCCCTCTCATACGGCCTCTCTCCATCGGAAATTTCCCATGGGACGCGGGATCCTTTTTTCCCTGTTTGTCCTTGGGATCGCCACCTTTTTCTATTTTGATCTGGGTCGGTACGTCACCCTCTCAACACTTCAAGAGCATAAAGAGTTTTTGAAGCACTACACAGAGGTAAACGGTATAAAAATGGTGATTCTGTATCTTCTGATCTACGCCCTCCAGACGGCATTGTCTCTCCCGGTGGCCGCTATTTTGACGCTGGCCGGCGGTTTTCTTTTTGGAAGCCTGCTGGGAACGCTCTATGTCAATATCGCGGCGACCTCCGGCGCCACCCTGGCCTTTCTGGCAACACGGTATCTGTTTCGTGACCGTGTAGAGCGGCGGTTCGGAAAGAGGCTTGCGTCGATTCAGTCGGGATTTGCCAGGGACGCGTTTTATTACCTCCTCACCTTGAGGCTGATTCCCTTGTTCCCATTCTTCCTGGTCAATCTGGCCGCAGGACTGACCCGCATGCCCCTTTCTACTTACGTCATGGCCACCGCCATTGGGATTGTTCCAGGGAGTTTTGTGTACAGCAACGCGGGCAAGCAATTGGGGGCCATCAACTCGGTGAAGGATATCGTGTCCCCCGCAGTGTTAGGGGCCTTTGTCCTCCTGGGTCTCCTGGCCTTGGTCCCCATCGTCTATCAAAAATTCAGAAGGCCTGCAGGTTGAGTAAAAAGAAAAGGTGGACAAGCGGGCTTCAGACGACTCCCCCCGCATCCCTTGTGGCCGCTATTGTGACCGATGTCCCCTCCCTTTTCATCGGAGACCCCTTTCCGTTATAATGCCGGCGGACTTGTTTCTCTGCCCATCCCATCAATGTCAACGACACGGAGTGATTAAAAGATCCCATGACCTCGCCGAAAAGCCCCTCGCCGAAAACAATGTTTGAGAAGATCTGGAGTGCCCATCTCGTCTGTGAAGAAGCCGGACAGCCGGCCCTCCTCTATATTGACCGACACTATGTTCACGAGGTGACCTCTCCGCAGGCCTTTGAGGGCTTGCGCTTGAGCCAGAGACGTCTCCGGCGGCCCGACCTGACCTTTGCCACGATGGATCATAATGTTCCAACCAGCAGCCGGTCTTTTCCGATTGAAGATCCCATCTCGCGGCAACAGATGGAAACTCTGTCACAAAATTGCAAAGAGTTTGGCGTCACCCTCTTTGACCTGACCAGCCCCTTTCAGGGGATTGTGCATGTCATTGGCCCAGAGTTGGGACTGACGCTTCCGGGATCGACCATTGTCTGCGGCGACAGCCATACCTCCACCCACGGCGCCTTTGGCGCGCTGGCCTTTGGCATTGGCACCAGCGAGGTGGAGCATGTCCTCTCCACGCAGTGCCTTTTACAGGAGCGTCCAAAAACCTTTCTCATCGAGATCAATGGCGCCCTTCCCTACGGGGTGGAGGCCAAAGATATAATTCTTTCTCTGATCGGGAAAATTGGCACCGGCGGTGGCGCGGGATATGTCATCGAATATGCGGGGGATACGATTCGCGCCCTTTCGATGGAGGAGCGGATGACGGTTTGTAATATGTCGATCGAGGGGGGGGCCAGGGCTGGGATGATCGCCCCCGATGAGACGACGTTTAACTATCTTCGCGGACGGAGATATGCCCCCTCAAAATTTGAGGCTGCGGAAGCCATTTGGAAGCAGCTCCCCAGCGATCCCGGAGCCACTTTTGACCGCTCCCTCCAACTGGACGCGGCGGAACTCTCGCCTCAAGTGACCTGGGGAACGAATCCTGGCCAGGTGGTTTCGGTAGAGGCCTGTGTCCCTCATCCAGGCGATTTTGCCGATCCAGACGCCAGAAAATCGGCCGAGCGAGCCCTGACTTATATGGGCCTGACGGGTGGGACCCGGATTGCGGAGATCCCGATTGACCGGGTTTTTATCGGTTCCTGCACCAACGCCCGGATTGAGGATTTAAGACGGGTTGCGCGTTTTGTGAAGGGGCGGCATGTCGCATCGAGAATTTATGCCATGATTGTTCCGGGTTCGCAGCAGGTGAAGGTTGTGGCCGAGGCGGAGGGGTTGGATAAAATTTTTACCGAGGCCGGATTTGACTGGCGCGAATCGGGCTGTTCCATGTGTCTCGGAATGAATCCGGACATCCT
>CAYRGU010000153.1:0-6609 GCA_964423845.1 uncultured Nitrospirota bacterium | reverse complement strand
GCGGTCAGGCCGTATTTCTGGAAAAGCTCTTCCGGCAGGCCTGATTCAGCATAGGTGTCAGAGAGCCCGACCGAGACCAATGGGGTGGGGTGTTGCTCGGACAAGATCTGTGCAATGCGGCTTCCCATCCCTCCGGAGAGGAGGTGTTCTTCCGCCGTGACAATGGCCGAGGTCGTGCGCGCGGCATCCAGCACTGCGGCCTCGTCAATGGGTTTAATCGTGTGCATATCAATCACAGCGGCAGAAATCCCCTGGGCCTCCAAAAGATCTGCGGCGACAAGGGCCTCCCAGACGAGCAAGCCATTCGCGATGATCGTAACGTCATGGCCCGATTGGAGTTTTTTGGAGACACCGAGCTGAAAATCGTCAGCGGCGGTATAGAGAATGGGGGCCTTGGGCCGTCCCGTTCGGATGTAGACCGGGCCCACGTGTGCGCCGGCCTGTTTGACGAGGGCCCGACAGGAGAACTCATCCGAGGGTGAGACCACGGTAAAAGTGGGGAGACTGCATGCGAGGGAAAAGTCCTCGACACTCATCTGTGAGGCGCCGTCTTCGCCGAGGCTGATTCCGCCATGGGAACCGACTAATTTCACGTTGAGTCTTGGGTTCGCGACGGACATGCGTAGCTGATCGAATCCCTTACAAAGCAAGAATGAAGCAAACGAGGAGGCAAAGGGAATCTTGCCACAGGAAGCGAGCCCTGCCGCGACGGAGACCAGGTTCGCTTCGGCGATGCCGCAGTTAAAAAATCGGTCCGGAAAGGCCTTCGCGAAGGGGCCACTCTTGGTTGACTTTGAAAGGTCGGCGTCCAGGGCGACCACTCGGAGATCACTCTCCCCCAACGCCAGTAGCGCCTGGCCATAGGCGTCCCGTGTGGCCAAGCCCAGTTTTTTGATCCGCGGTTGTTTTGGGTGCGTGGTCATATCAATCCTTAAATAGAGAGCGTTGCCCTATCGGCACAGTTCCTGTGTCGCGAGCGTGACCTGTTCGGGCGTTGGGGGGACGCCGTGGAATTCGATATTGTTTTCCATGAAGGAGACGCCTTTTCCCTTGACAGTACGGGCGAGAATTAACGTCGGCTTGCCCTGGGTCGCCTTGGCCTCCTCAAAGGCCGACAGGAGGTGATCCATGTTGTGTCCATCGACCTCAACCACATGCCATTTGAAGGCGCGCCACTTTTCGGCAAGCGGCTCAATGTCCATAATATCTTTGGTCCACCCATCGAGCTGCTGTCGGTTGCAGTCTAAAATGACGGTGAGGTTGTCCAACCGGTAATGGGCCGCGAAGTTGGCGGCCTCCCAGATCTGGCCCTCATTGGCTTCGCCATCGCCGATGAGGACATACACACGATACGCTTTACGATCGAGCCTCCCTGCGAGGGCCATCCCCGCGCCGATTGAAATGCCCTGTCCGAGGGATCCGGTGGAGGCTTCCACGCCCGGCAACCTTCCTTTTTCAGGATGACCCTGGAGGGGGCTGCCCATCTTGCGAAGGGTTTTGAGGGATTCAACGGGGAAATAGCCTGACCTGGCCAGCGCGGCATAGAGAATGGGTGCGCCGTGACCTTTGCTTAGGATAAAACGGTCACGATCTGACCAGTCTGGTTCGGAGGGTCGGTGACGAAGGACGTGAAAATAAAGGGCGGTGACGATGTCTGTGGCAGAAAGGGAGCCCCCGGGGTGACCCGAAGCGGCTGCACCAATCATCTCAACGACATCCCGACGCAGGAGTCGGGCCTGTTCTTGAAGCTGCTCAACAGCTCGGTCATCCATAGTTTTCGCATGATAACAGAAAGATTATTCTTGAGTCAATTTCTTGCGTTTGAATCCATCCCAGGGTTCATGCTCCTTGACGGTTTTCATCTTAAAGTGGTAGACTCCCCGTTCGTGCAATGGGGCATGAAGTGAACAGTTCCGAACCGATGACCCGCTTAACTTCTATCGACCTTTGATCCAACAACTCCCTCCACAGCGACTCTCGGATTCTCTACAACAGATCCTCGTTCATGCCGATGGCAAGGATGTCACGATTCGCGATATTGTTGAGGTCCTCCACGGGCGTGGATTTAATATCCTTGTTATCTTGTTGTCGCTTCCATTTTGTCTTCCTGTTCTGATCCCGGGTCTCTCCGTCATTTTTGGAATGGTGATACTTTTTATGGGGATTCGTACGATGCGTAATCAGGCGCTCTGGCTCCCGGATCGTCTGATGCGTCAGGTGCTCCCGTATGATCTCCTTAGTAAGATGATTAAGGCCTCGCTGCCCATCGTCTACTTTATGGAAAAAGTGTTCCATCCGAGATTACGCTTTTTCAAAAATTGGGCTTCGTTTAGCCTGATCAATGGTTTAATGATTGTCTCCGGTGCTTTTCTCCTGATGTTGCCACTTCCCATTCCGTTTACCAATTCCCTCCCTTCTATTTCGATTATCATGGTGGCGGTAGGGATGATTGAAGAAGATGGGGTGGTTATATTTTTAGGTTATCTGATGGGGATCCTGTCCTGGTTGTATTTAGTCGCTCTCTGGTTTCTCGGAACCGCAGGACTAAAAAATAGCCTGCAGTGGCTTGGATTTTAGTTGCCTACCGGGGGTGCCTCGGTGCGATCGATAAATTAAGCCACATCGGTTTTTCCTGTCCGTAAAGTGAGAGAGGGGGTATGCCCTGGCGGTTTTTAGATGACCCACCCCAGTCAGCCGCCATGAATATGGCGATTGATGAAGCGATTGCCATGGCATTTTCACGAGGGGAGGTCTTGCCGACGATCCGGTTTTATGGTTGGGATGTCCCGTCACTTTCAATCGGTTCCTTTCAAAAGTTAGATTCCGATCTCACTGAACTCATGGCCCCCCTTCCCTGGGTACGCCGCATGACGGGGGGACGGGCCCTTTTGCATGATCGGGAGGTGACTTATTCTGTGGTTGCAGGCCTCCTCAATCCGCTCTTTTCTGGGGGGCTGAAGGGAACATTTCAGTCTATCTCGGAAGGACTGATGCGCGGCTTAAAACGCCTGGGTGTGGATGCGGAGATTCATGTTCCACAGGGCTTGCAGCCCTCGCAGGGCACGCGGCCCCAGCAGGGCACGCGGCCCATTTTGGTCTGCCAAGGGGAACGTCCCCCACGCAGTGACGGCAGCCCCTGCGGGGCTCGCGGCCCTCGGCGGGGAGAAACCAGTCCATTTTGTTTTGAATCGACTTCCTGGTATGAAATTACGGTCAATCAGAAGAAGCTCATTGGGAGCGCACAGCGGCGGTGGCCAACGCATTTTCTTCAGCAGGGATCTCTCGTTATTGAACAAAATCATCACGCCGACAAACGCCTCGCCCCAAAGAATCAGACCACGTTATCGGAAATTCTCTCTCCGGTGCCTGGTGAAGAAGAGATCAGGACGGCGCTGAAGGAGGGTTTTAAGGAAGCACTCTCCATTGAACTGATCGCAGGGGTTTTAACAGATCAGGAAAAAATAGACGCCGATCGTTTGGTGGATCAAAAATATGGCCATTCCGATTGGAACTGTCATCGTCTCCTTCTGCCAGAGGGTTCTCTCGAAACGACAAAAAGTCTGTGGGTATTGCCATAAATCTTTATTGCGGTCCGTCCGCATCGTGAGGTCATTCATGAAGCAAAGTGGGCTCGTCTGCCTGATCCTTTTGTTTTTGGTCTCCTGCCGCACCACCCCCGTGACAGGACGATCCCAGTTGATTCTGATTCCGGAATCGGAAGAGGTGGTCATGGGACTTTCCGCCTACCAGAAGATTCTATCCACCGCCAAACTCTCCGGTGATTTCGCCAAGGTCGCCCTGGTGCGCCGCGTGGGCTTACGGATTGCGGCTGTGGCCAACCAGCCTGGCTATCAATGGGAGTTTAACCTCATTGAAGACGACAAAATGGTCAATGCCTTCGCGCTGCCGGGGGGAAAGGTCGCGGTTTATACCGGCATTTTACCGGTGACACAAAATGAGGCGGGTTTGGCCGCAGTCATGTCCCACGAGGTGTCGCATGTGATTGCCAGGCATGGGGGGGAGCGGATGACTTCCGAGCGTCTGGCCCAGGCAGGCGCCAACGCGCTGAATTTTGGCCTGGCGATCAACAAGAAAGACCCCGCTACCGTGAAGGCGTTTAATACGGCCTATGGCCTGGGGGCGCAGGTGGGGGTGCTCCTCCCTTTCAGCCGTCACCAGGAATCGGAGGCCGATCATATTGGCCTGATTTTAATGGCCAGGGCGGGGTATCCCCCCAGAGAAGCGGCGGCATTCTGGACGCGGATGTCGGCGCTGGACAAAAAAAAGGGTCCCGATTTTATGGCGACCCATCCGAGTGACGCAACCCGGATTCAACAGATACAAGCGTGGCTGCCAGAGGCCGAAAAGGCGTATCAACCCCAACCGTAAATCGGGGTCATCGAATACACTTCAACCGCTCATTAATCTCCTTCAGATCGAAGTTCTCCGGATGGAACGGCCCCCCAGCGATCCGTTTTGCCGTATCATGATTTTCATGACACGGGTTCATGATCGCTTCCAGAAAATCAGAATAGCCTCCAAGGGTGTGGCAGTCTTCGGGAGGAACGGCGCGTTCCCCGGCCAGACAGATGGGGTACGGGATCCTCATGTTGCTGGGTTGGATCGCTTCGAGTGTGAGCGCATGTTCCCATCGGTGGTTAAGATCGTAAATGTAATTGAAAGTAAGCCCCGGTTTGGAGGACACCTGATAGAGCTTCGTGGCCGTGTCGCTTTGAACCTCGAAGCTATACTCCTGGTGTTCTCCGTAGTGCATGGAGCCGATGACAAAGGTGTAAAGATACCGGCCCTCCCACCCCATGACCACCTCGATGATCCGGTGAAGCCGATTTAAGCTGTCCTCCCCGGGGACCTGAACCCGCCTCCAGATGAGGGGTTCAATCCCGATGAGGCTGATTTTCATGATGTAAATGGACATTGAATGAGCTGACCTGTTGTGGGTGGACAGTCTACCAAAAAATGCCCTGTAATTTCCCGCATTCGGCACCCAACGGTGACCCTGCCGCATTAGGTTTTAGCGTGATTTTAG
Organism: uncultured Nitrospirota bacterium; assembly: GCA_964423845.1. Classification (GTDB taxonomy): domain Bacteria; phylum Nitrospirota; class Nitrospiria; order SBBL01; family SBBT01; genus CAYRGU01. Next base: position 1,562 of record CAYRGU010000153.1, on the reverse strand, counting down.
AACGGTCTCGCTGCCGGTTGCTTCAAATGCCAGGCCCTGGGTTGTAAAAAGGTTTGTATCCCCTGTTCGGAAAGGGTGACCCCGATCCCGGAATGTCCCCGTCCCGTCCAAGGGAGGGAGGGACTGACTCGGTCACAACAGTTCCAGTAAGCCGTTCCGGTATTTACGCGAGAGAGGATCGCCTCGGCCCGCTTCCAGTCGTTTGAATAGACCCCTGTGGTGAGGCCGTATTCGGTGTCGTTCATTAACTGGATGGCCTCCTCGTCGGAGCGGACGGATTGAATGCCGATGATCGGGCCAAACGACTCGTCCCGCATGACCTTCATGGTGTGATCGACCTGGGTCAGCACCGTCGGCTCGAAGAAAAACCCCGAACGAGGCGCCCGACGCCCCCCAGAGAGGAGGGTGGCCCCTTTCTGAAGGGCATCCGTGACCTGTTGGTGAAGAAGGGTTAAGGCTTCTCTGCGGGCGACGGGTCCGATATCGGTCGTCGGGTCGGTTGGGTCTCCCAGGGTAAAGCCCTTCACCGTTTTCATGAAGGCGGAGAGAAAGGGCTCGAAAATTTCCTGCCGGACATAGATCCGTTCCACCGCGCAGCAGCTTTGTCCGGTGTTGTAGAAGGCGCCATCCGCCGAAGAGGCCGCAGCCGCGTAAATATCGACATCCTCGCAAATGTAGAGCGGGTCTTTCCCCCCCATCTCCAATTGCAGTTTCACGGGATGGCCATCGAGCGATGCCAGGATCTTTCGTCCGGTTGCGTATGAGCCGGTAAAAAAAATACCGGACAACGGGAGTTTTAAAAGTTCAGCCCCGATCGGCCCTGCTCCCACGATGGGAATGAAAACCTCTTCCGGAATGCCAGAGGTGTGTAAGAGCCGCGCGATTTCACGGCCGGTGAGGGGGGCATATTCCGACGGCTTGTAGAGGACGGCGTTTCCTGTGAGCAGTGCCGGGGCAAAGACATTGGTGCCGACCAAGTAGGGATAATTCCATGCGGAGATGTTGGCGATGACCCCCAACGGTTCCTGGACGATCTTCTCGCAGATCCCCTGCGTGGTATCGTCCAAAACGACCTTCTCCAGAAGCAGGGGGGGGGTCTTTTGAATAAAAAAATCAAGGCGCCCCAGAACGCCTGAAAGTTCGTTTTTTGACTGGGTGATTGGCTTCCCCATCTCTCGCGTGAGCGTGGCGGCCAGGGCGTCATGCTGCGCTACCAGAAGGGCGCGAAATCGACGCATGGCATCCAGTCGAACCGACACCTGCGATCGGGCCCACTGCTTTTGTGCCTCGGAGGCCTTCGCGAATTTTGCCGCAATCGATTCTGTGGTGTCTTCTTCTATTTCTGCAATAATTTCTTCTGTGGCGGGATTGACAACTTTTAACATGGCCGTCACCTCATGGACCGGTCAGGGAGATTATGGGGCACCTCTAAAAACCTACTGTGCGGCCCGATTGCTGCGTTGCGCGGTACTCGTAATCCTCATGTACAAACACGTACACTGCGGTTCCTGCGTTCCGTGCGCCTTGCAATCAGACCGCTCGCTACGGTTTTTAGAGGTACC
>CAYRGU010000152.1:0-2836 GCA_964423845.1 uncultured Nitrospirota bacterium | reverse complement strand
CGAAACGTTCTGCCGCCTACGGCCAAAAATCTCGGCAAGCTTCTCCTGGGATTGAATCAATTGAAGCAATATCGGCTCGGTGACCGTTAGCCCTCGGGCGATACAAGCACCCAGATAGTGTCGAACCGCTTCAACCCCTTCGGAAACAATCACAGTTTTATCCGCCTTGTTATGAAAAAAAGAATAGGCCCGGCGTGTGCCCTTCATCTGGCGGACAATCCCCTCCGGCGTCCAGAGATCCGGGCGATTGCTATCATTGAGCTCTACACGTAAGAGATCCTTTTCTGGAGAAAACTCCTTAATCTCCCCCTTCACTTTCATCAACATGAAATCAAGCGCCTCGTAGGAGAGCGCCTCACCAAGCAGGGAGGAGAAATCGCTTAACTTTAGTTCAAGCGTTGGCATACCGTGACACCGTTTTGTTAAAACAGATACAATTTGTCATTTCGGATGGAACGAGAAATCCTGTTCTGCATCAATGAGATAAAAAAATCTCCCCCTACCGGTCGAGATGACCGTCTATCTAAATAATATCCTATATCGGAATCCTTTGTTCCCGAATCCAGGATAGATCAGAAGAAAACAGATCACGAATATCGGAGAGGCCCAACGCCACCATTGCCATGCGGTCCAGCCCCAATCCCCAGGCAATGACCGGCACCTTCACGCCAAACGGCCCAGTCACCTCGGGGCGAAAGAGCCCCGCGCCACCGAGCTCCATCCAGCCGATCTTGGGATGACGCACATGCATCTCCACCGAAGGCTCGGTAAAAGGAAAATAGGCCGGCCGGAACTGGACCTCCTTCGCGTGAGCAATCTCCCGCGCAAAAAGGGTGAGAAGCCCAAGCAGCGTCCGAAAATGAACGTCATGCCCCAGGACAATCCCTTCCACCTGATAAAAATCAGGCGCGTGGGTCGCGTCCACCTGATCGTACCGAAAGCACCGGGAAATGGAGAAATACTTTCCCGGAATGGAAAGCGCTCCGCCCAGCATCCGCGCTGAAACGGCCGTCCCCTGGCTCCGCAAAATCAGACGACGGGTTCGATTCAGATCAAAGGGATAGCGCCAACCGCGCGAGCCGACGCCTCCGCCATCTTGATGGACGGCAGCCACGGCTGAAATCAACGTGTCCGGGATCGATCTATCGTGTGGGGAATCTTTCACAAAATAAACATCATGAATCTCCCTCGCCGGATGAAACTGCGGCATGAACAGCGCGTCCATATTCCAAAATTCACTCTCCACCAGGGGGCCACGCATCTCGGTAAATCCCATCGACACACACTTTTTTTTGACTTCATCCAGGAAGGCCCGGTAGGGATGCCTCTTTCCACCGCCCAGGCGCGGCGGCGACAGCGCGATATTATATTTCCGGAAAACATGACCCCGCCAACTTTCTTCTTTGAGCATTTGAGGGGTCACGGCCTCCATCTGCGCCGTACTGGTCAATTTAAACAGCTCCTGATCAAGATGAAAAAAAAGATCGGTCGGCACCCAACGACGCAGGTTTTTCTGGGACAGTCGGAAAACCCCCTGCGACTTTCCGCGCTTTCGATGATAGAGGGAAATGACCTCCTGATCCCCCGGGGGAAGCGAAGCAAAATCAATCTCGGTTTTTCCGATCCCCTCAATGAGCCTCTGAAGCGACTCAAACTCGAATAACCGAGAGGGATCGGCAATTTCAAAAAGCCCCCCCGCAATCAGACGAACGGCCCCGCTTTTCTTTAAGGCGCCAATCGCTTCACTTTTTTCATCGGGATTCAAATCGGCGCGATTCTGCAACTCACGAATGGGAACCGCCCCCTGCGATTGAATCGTTTCAGCCAGACGAAGTGGTGGATTCTTTAATTCCGCATAAGATGCGCCAAGCTCTGTGAGTGAGACCGTTTCAGAACTCTCCTCTTCCACAATTTTCAAGAGTTCTTTTTTCTTCAGCCATTCCAAGGCCATCGAGAGGTGGGAAGAAAGCAGGGAGGGGTCCCGTTGAAGCATCTGCTCCTCCCAAAGGGCATCGACGCCACAAAACAGGGCAAGCACCTTTTTTTCAAGGGGATGGAGGGTTTCAGAAAGCTTTAAAAAATCAATGTAGGGCATGGGGAAAAGCCAAGATTAAGGTTAGGGCAGAGTAGGGACGACGCTGAAATTTGTCAAGGATTCAGTCTCTTCAAATATCCGGACCTGATTTCAGCAGTCGGCTGATCGGTCCTAATAAAAATACCGTACCCATTTTTGCGAGGCTTGACAAACGGTGGGGGGGGGACACTGCCTCCCAGTCGTTTTAGATCGTTAGCCGTGTAGGAGGAGAATCCAATGCGCAGCCTTTTCAACCCACCAACCAGAATGCAGCGCAACGTTCGAAAAAAACAGGTCTGCGTCAGTTCTTGGGCGAAGTGGGCATGGCTAATCATATCAACCGGGTTGTTCCTGGGGTGTGGTGATTCCACGCTGTCGTCTATTCTTCCGAAAGATACGAGCTTCACCCTGACGCTGACCATCGCTGGGACTGGCTCCGGCACGGTTACTGGCGCAGGGACCTATAACCAAGGCCAAGTTGCAACGGTTTTCGCGACGGCAAATACCGGCTCAACCTTTACGGGTTGGAGCGGCCCAGACGCGGCAGGGTGTGCCACCGGTTCAGTGACCATGACTGCGAATAAGAGTTGTATTGCCACATTTACGCTGACACCACCCCCTTCCGCTCCGCCTTCGGGTTCCGGATCGATCGACTCTGGGGGAGGGACGGTTATTACTTCTGGTGGGCTGGCCAGCGTGGCCATTCCGGCAGGGGCGTTAGAATCGACGACAACGATCACAGCCACGACAGTCCCAGAATTG
>CAYRGU010000151.1:0-8596 GCA_964423845.1 uncultured Nitrospirota bacterium | reverse complement strand
ATCGCTGTGCCTCCGCGACGTCCCGCTCTGCGCCATCGGTGACAACGAGTCGGTAAGCGGGGACCAACTATGCCCCTAATCCTTGTTGTACCTCCGTCCATGACCGGCCTACGCCAGGGTTGGCTGCTGCGCGCTCGGCACGCAGCAGCAGTTCCTGCTCTTGTTGCACAGACAGTTCGGGAAAACTGTGCTCGGACGGCGGCATCACGCTGCTACGTATAACTTCAAAAACTTCCAGTTTGTCTTGAAGTGTCAGGGTGCCTATTTCAGTTTTAAGGGCGGCGCTTAGCATGGGCATCTCCATAGGATCGTAAGTATGTAAGAAGACTACTCTCTATGTTTCCAGCGCGTCAACCCTCCGCGAGCACCTAACGGTTGCGATGAGCCGTCGCGAAACGACTTCGAATAAAAACACCACGCTTTATTACGGTCGGCCCCAGCGACGGGTTGAGTACGGAACCCATTTTCATGCTGCCGAGAGACCGCTCAGTTTCTCACGTTTACGCCATTGATCTACAGCTTACTGAACCGATCATACCCGTGAACAAGTCCAAAGGCTATCCATCCAAGCAATAAGTCAATAAGGCATGCCTGACGCTATTCTGACGCTATTCCGATCCAAAGTGTTTTTGGACCCGGTTCCCCGGCGCCCTCGCGGTTAATAAGGCATGCCTGACGCTATTCTTCATAGCCCCAAAGTCTCCCAACGCTCCTTGTATTGGCTCTGCAGATCTTCGAACTTCCGCATGAGCGAATCCTTCCTGGCTGAGCCATCGCGCTTGACCCCCGCCAGCCATGCCTTGTGAGATTCAGATGTAAAATGTGCCACGTCCTTGCTTGGCACCACATGGAATGCCGGACGTTGACCGACGGCCTTCAACGCTACAAAGACGTAATAGTGGTCTTCAGCAATAAACGTTTCGGCTTTTTTGTTCAGAATCCATGTGGGGCTACCGTCGCTGTTGGTCTTGACCTGAATGGAGACTCTTCGCGAGCCATCAGCGCTGCTGGCAAGAATGTCCATGCCTCGACTGTTTCGAAGCGTGATGGAAGCGATGTGTCCACGCGCCGAGAGCTCGGCGGCCACAAAGTATTCGCCGGCGACGCCGACTATCGTAGTTTCCAACTGCACGTCCTTTTTCATGAGCGCTAACCATTGATTAACTTGCCGTTTTGCCCTGATAACGCGATATGAACGTGATTTACAGGCAGCTTTGCCCTATGCCAATTATCAGCGACTCCAGAGCACCGTCAGGGGGATCCTTGTATGCCTGACGCGACGGAAAGTCAACAACCAGAACTCCACTGCGGGGGGCTTGATCTTTACCCATGCTGAACCCGGAAGTGCTGGATGTTATTTAAGCCGTCGGAGGGTTAACGGTTTTTCGGAGTGGATGGATTGGGCGACATGGCTTGGAAGTAATGGATGATCTCATCGGTCTGGGTCCGCTCTTTCAGGCCGCTCCTTCTGTGTTTGATCTCAACAAAACCTTCCTTTAGATTTTTCTCGCCGAGGACAATTTGGTAGGGGAGCCCCAGAAGGTCAGCGTCATTAAATTTGACGCCTGCGCGCTCCCTACGATCGTCCAGAAGGGTTTCGATCTGATGTTGCGATAGCGTGGCGTAGAGGGCTTCCGCAGTCTTCATCACCAGCTCGGATTGATCCTGGACCGGAATAATATGGACCATAAAGGGGGCAATCGTTTCGGGCCAGACAATCCCCTGCGCGTCGTGGTGTTGTTCGATCGCCGCCGCCATGATCCGGGAGACGCCGATCCCGTAGCAGCCCATCACCATGAGCCGCTCTTTTCCCTCTGGATCCAGGTAGGTGACGTTCATCGCCTGGCTGTATTTGGTGCCGAGCATAAAGACATGGCCCACCTCGATGCCTCGGTCGATGGCGAGGGGCGCGTCACATTTCGGACAGGGATCGCCGACCCCCACGTTTCTCAAATCGGCAAATCGTCCGACAGAAAAATCCCGCATCGGTCTTGCGTTGCGATAGTGGGTATCTTTTTCGTTGGCGCCGATCACGCAATCGGACATCGCTTCCACGGAAAGATCGCCAAGGATCTCCATCCCTTTCAGGCCGATCGGTCCAGAGAAACCAGAGGGGCCTCCGGTCAATTCCTCCACTGTTTTTGTATCGGCCAGGATCAGGTCGACCACCGAAAGGAACCGCTTGAGTTTGATCTCATTGACCTGATGATCGCCCCGGATGAGGATGGCGACAGGCTGACCATCAGCCTTAAAAATCAAGGTCTTGACGAGTTGCTGCGGGGAGACGGATAAAAACGCGCTGACCTCTTCGACCGACTTCTTCCCGGGGGTGATGACCTTTTCCAAGGCGTTCTCTTGACGCAGGAGGGATGGCACGCCACGGGCCTCGGCACGCTCCACGTTGGCGGCATAGTGGCAGGCGGGACAGGAGGCGATCCCTTCTTCTCCCGTTTGGGCGAGCACCATAAACTCGTGCGAGGAGGAGCCGCCGATCAATCCCGTATCGGCCTCGACGGCTCGAAAGCAGAGGCCGACTCGTTCAAAGATGCGGTGATAGGCGTCATACATCTTTCGATAGTTTTCCATGGCGCCGACCATGTCGACATCAAAACTGTAGGCGTCTTTCATGATGAATTCGCGCCCCCGCATCAGACCGAACCGGGGCCTGATCTCGTCCCGGAACTTGGTTTGAATCTGATAGAGATTCAGCGGGAGCTGACGATACGATTTAACCTCGCGACGAACCAGGTCGGTGATCACCTCTTCATGGGTGGGGCCCAGACAGAAATCGCGGTCATGCCGGTCCTTGAGCCGGATCAGTTCTTTTCCATACTGCTTCCATCGGCCGGTTTCTTCCCAGAGCTCGGCCGGTTGGAGCGCGGGGAGCAAGAGCTCCTGGGCGCCCGCCCCATTCATCTCCTCGCGGACGATCGCTTTAATTTTTGAGAGCACCCGAAGCGCGACGGGAAGATAGCTGTAGATGCCGGGGGAAAGCTTACGGATTAAGCCCGCCCGCATCATGAGGCGGAAGCTGATGATCTCCGTCTCGGCGGGATCGTTACGTAGTGTGGGAAGAAGGAGCTGGGACTGCCGCATTTTTTTCTCTGCGTTCTTTTAAGAGTTGTTCGATCTCTTCTATCAGGACCGACTCGAGTTCTTCGGAGGGGACTTTCCGGATGATTTCGCCGTGACGAAAAAGAAGCCCAACGCCCCGTCCCCCCGCGATGCCAATATCGGCCTCTTTTCCTTCGCCGATGCCATTGACCACGCAGCCAAGAATTGAAATGTTAATCGACTCGGTGACGTGGCCGAATTTTGCCTCGATATTGGCGGCGAGTTTAAAGACGTCAATCTCTAACCGTCCGCAGGTGGGACAGGCGATGACATTGATCCCTCGGCTTCGGATGTTGAGCGATTTTAAAATTTCGTAGCCGACCCTCACCTCTTCGACCGGATCGGCGGCCAGCGAAATCCGAATCGTATCGCCAATCCCCTCGGAGAGGAGGAGGCCAAGCCCGACTGCGGATTTGATCGATCCTGTGGCCACGGTCCCTGCCTCCGTGATGCCAAGATGCAGTGGATAGTCCGACTGTTTGGAGAAAAGCCGGTAGGCCGAGACGGCCAGGCCGACATGCGAGGCCTTGAGTGAGACCTTTGTGTCGTAGAAGTGGAGTGATTCTAAAATGTCGATATGCCGCATGGCAGATTCTACCATCGCCTCTGCCGTTGGATAGCCATATTTCTCCAGAAGTTCCCGCTCGAGCGAACCGGCATTGACGCCAATCCGGATGGGCACACCGCGATCTTTTGCCTCTTTGACGACCCGCTCGACCCGCTCGCGCGAGCCGATGTTACCGGGGTTGAGCCGAAGACATTCTACGCCGGCCTTTAACGCCATCAGGGCCAGGTGATAATCAAAGTGGATATCGGCAACGAGCGGAATGTTAATCTGGGATCGAATGGCGGGGAGGGCCTCGGCCGATTCGGTGTCTGGGACGGCCACGCGAATGATCTCGCAGCCTGCCGCCTCGAGGCGTTTGATTTCAGCGACGGTGACCGCCACGTCACGGGTGTCGGTCGTGGTCATCGATTGAACGCTGACCGGTGCGTCGCCGCCGATCTTGACCGATCCAACGGAAATCTGTCTTGTCTTTCTGCGGGTGATCTCCATTATCCCTGGGTGATCAGACGCATGATGTCATTGTAAAAGGCGAAGACCATCAGGGAGATTAAGAGCGCCAGGCCCACCTTCTGGGCAACCTCTTGCTTCTTCAAGCTGACGGGACGGCCGAGAATTCCCTCAACGATAAAAAAGAAGAGATGTCCGCCATCGAGGACGGGGACAGGGAGCAGATTGATAACGCCAAGATTGACGCTTAAAAGGGCGACAAAAAGGATGACATTTAAAATCCCTTGAGACGCCTGTTGACCCGCCATCTGGGCAATTAGAATCGGGCCGCCAATATTGTCGGAGGAGATTTTCCCTGTGATGAGCTTGAAGATGCCCATCAGGTTCAAGTAGGCCATATCGACGGTCCTTTTGGTGCCCATCCAAATTGCCGTGAAGGGATCGTACTGTTTAATGATCTGGGTTCCCTTGGGCATGATGCCGATGACCCAGAGAGAGGTCGGTTCTCCAAAAATATCACGCGCCTCCTGACGGGTCGGGGTAATCGTAAGATAAATGAGTCGTCCTTGCCGTTCCACGCCGAAGGAAAGCGCGATGCCTCCCTGCTTTTGAAGGGTGCTCCGAACTTCCTCCCATTCAAGAATTGGGGCCCCATTGATAGAAACGATCTTGTCTGATTCTTTCAGTCCACCTTTCAAAGCGGCTGAATTATCAAGAATTTTTCCAATATCTGGGGTGAGCGTGGGAACCCCAACGATAAAGACGCCAATAAAAATAAACAGGGCGAGCAGGAGATTGAACACCGGCCCGGCGAGTACAATGGCAATGCGTTTTCTTAAAGTCTGTTCAAGGAAAGAGCGGTCTTTTTCCTCCGGGGAAACCGTTTCGCCTGGATCATCTCCAAGCATTCGGACATATCCCCCGAGGGGAATGGCGGAGAGGCAGTATTCAGTCGGTCCCCACTTTTTTGAGATAATTTTGGGCCCAAACCCGATGGAGAACGTTTGGACCTGGACGCCACAATAGCGTGCGACAATGTAATGCCCAAATTCATGGATCAGGACCAATACGCCAAGCACCACCAGAAAAGTAACAATTCCAGAAAGACTGAACATTCAATTTCTCCTTATGGTCAATGAGGATCAAGCAACAGCAACTCGCGTCGCCATTGTAACATATTCTTCCGCCTGACATTGCGCCCAGGCATTGGCTGCGATCACGTCCTCCAGACACGTCATCGCGGCAGGGGTGTGGGCCGCCATGGTTCTTCTCACGATGGCGTGAATTTGCGTGAAGCCAATCCGATGGTTGAGAAATGCGGCAACGGCGACCTCATTGGCGGCATTCAAGACCGCCGGAAGCGTCCCGCCTGTTTTTAGGGCCTCGATGGCACAGCCCATCAGGGGGAAGGCGGTCTCATCGAGTTTTTCAAACGTCAGCGTCCCGATCTCTTCCAGGGCCAGTGAGGGAAAGGGGAGCGGGGCCCTCTCGGGATAATGCAGCGCGAAGGAGATTGGGATACGCATGTCGGGGAGGCCCATCTGGGCAATCACCGATCGGTCCACAAATTCCACCATGGAGTGGATGATGCTCTGGCGGTGGATGACCACGTCGATCCTCTCGGGGGGAAGGTTAAACAGCCATCGGGCCTCGATCATTTCGAAGCCCTTATTCATCAGCGTGGCCGAGTCAATCGAGATTTTTGGGCCCATTTTCCAGGTCGGGTGGGCCAGGGCCTCCTGGGGTGTCACGGCCTTTTTTTCTTCTTCGGAGAGTCCAAGAAGCGGCCCGCCTGAAGCGGTCAGAATAATCCGTTTGACCGCGCGACATCTCTCTCCGGAGAGACACTGAAAAATGGCCGAGTGTTCACTGTCTATGGGCAGGATCTGGACGTTGTTGCGTCGTGCTTCGCGTTGCATGATTTCGCCGGCGATGACCAGGGTCTCTTTATTGGCCAGCGCGAGGGTTTTCTTGCTCTGAATCGCGGCCAGCGTGGGGACCAGACCCGCCGCACCCACCATGCCGGAGACGACCAGATCTCCCTCGGGAAAGCGCGCGACGTCGATGGCCCCCTCGACCCCGAAGCGTACGGCAACGCCCTGGGAGGAGAATGCCTTCGCGAGATGCTCCGCCCCCTGAAGGTCCATGAGCGAGACAATCTGGGGATGAAATTCACGGATCTGTTCCTGGAGGAGGAGATGGTTATATCCTGCGGCGAGGCCGACGACCTTAAACCGCTCCGGAAAGCGCCTGATGATGTCGAGGGTATTGGTTCCAATGGAGCCAGTCGATCCCAGAATAATGATCTTCTTCATCTCTTAATACCCCATTGGGATCGGACTGTATCCCTTCATCCAGACCAGATAATAGTAAAAAACAGGCGCCGTGTAGGCCACGCTGTCAAATTTATCAAAGAGACCGCCATGTGCGGGGATGATCGTACTGGCATCTTTCACCCCGCCACTTCGTTTGAACATCGACTCGGTCAGATCGCCCAACTCGGCCATCGCCCCAAGGAGAAGGGAGAGGGTCAGGATCTCCCCCCATGAAAAGAGGGGGAACACGACCGGTTTGAGAAGCACTCCGGCCAGGAGACTTCCGATGAGACCGCCGATGGCCCCTTCGACCGTTTTGTTTGGACTGACCGTGGGATAGAGCTTGTGCCGTCCGAAGGTCCGACCGATGTAATAGGCCCCCGCATCGGACATCCAGGTGAGACAGAGGAGGGAGAGGACCAGGGCCGGTCCATCCGTGATCAGGCGAAGCAAAAGAAGATGACTTAAAAGTCCTGGGATGTAGGCGATGCCCATCAAAACCATGGCGGAATCAGAAAGGGTGGTCTGAATTTCCCGAAAGGAGGCCAGATGATAGGTGAAGATGACGATGAGAAAAAGGGAAAACAGCATCGAAAAAAAGTGTGGCGGCATCTCGGTATGACGGCCGCTTTGATAAACGGCCAGGGAAAACAGCGCCCCCAGAAGAAGTCCCAAAGGGATGGCCTTTGCGGCGCGTTCGTGGTGAAAGAAGAGCCGGTAAAACTCATACTGCACACGCAGGATGGCGAGCGTGGCACCAAGAAAAAAGAAGGGGGCTGGCGCGTATTGAATAAAAACATAGAGCACGGGGAGAAGAAGCCCTGCGATGGCCAAGCGGCTTTCTTTTAGACTCAACGGGACGTCCTCGTGGGGGGGGGGCTTGGGAACGCGGGACGATTCTCAACCTGTTCTGCAACAAGGCCAAAGCGTCGGTTCCGGGCCTGATAGTCGAGAATCGCGGTTAAAAAGTCTTCTTCTTTAAAGTCCGGCCAGAAGGTTTTCGTAAAGTGAAGCTCGGTATAAACCTGTTGCCACGGGAGAAAATTGCTAATGCGGACTTCTCCTCCGGTTCGTATCATCAGGTCCGGATCGGGGAGGCCACGGGTATAAAGATAATTCGAGATCTGATTTTCATCAATCTCCTTGAGCGCGATTTTCTCGTCTTTCACATCTTGAGCCACCTGTTTAATGGCATCAATTATTTCGGTTCGTCCGCCATAGCTAAGGGCCAGGACCAGCAACATGCCCTGATTTGAAGATGTTTTTTTCTCCACCTTCTGGATCAGCGCGACGACCTCTTCTGGAAGCCGATCCACCTGTCCAATGGCCTTGAAACGGATGCCATTTTCAAGCAGGGTCTTTAACTCTTTTTTTAAGTATTTTTCGAGCAGGATCATCAGGGTGCTGATCTCAATCGCAGGACGACTCCAGTTTTCATTCGAGAAGGCATACAGCGTGAGAATTTTAATGCCAATTTCTCTGGCGAAGGTAATAATTTTGCGAACCGATTGAATCCCTTTTCGATGCCCTTCAATGCGGGGGAGGTGTCGCTCTGCGGCCCAACGCCCGTTTCCATCCATGATGATTGAAATATGTTGCGGAAGATTCCTGGGATCTAATTGTGAGAGTTGCCTGGGTGACGGTTCTGACATTTCTGACAAGGGTCCTTTATCGATGATCTGGGTCTGTTTTATTCGGGGGGGGCCGTGGGTGCTGGATCTGCTCCATGATGAGGTCACTTTCCTGGGAGCTGTTCGGTTGTATTTCCACATCAAGGAGTAACTTCCCGGTCAGGGTATTTTTCATTTTGACACGGATCAGTGAGGCCTCGGGACGCAAGGTTTCGAGAACGATAAGATACGGAGGCGCCTTGACTTCGGTCCCCATCTTGAATCGTCCGGTTTCTTTCAGCGACAGGGAGAGTTCGCTGACCCACGGCAGGCTAAGATCATCCAGCCCGGTGATGCCGAGTGGAATTCGCGTCGCTGAAATACGCACTAAATCACCGGCCTGAATTGGGCGATGGGCCTGAATAATTTTCCCCGTCACCTGGTCTGAAAGAAGGGCGTTAATTTCGATCTGTCCCAGTTCTTCTTCATGCCTTCCAAGGGGCGTTTTCGTGACAGGATGGTAAAAAAACTCGCCCTCCTTG
>CAYRGU010000150.1:0-9979 GCA_964423845.1 uncultured Nitrospirota bacterium | reverse complement strand
CGTTGGGTCTCACCGTCGGCCCTTCAGGCCGCACGGGAGCCGGGCGGGTCCGGTGCTATCCTTTGACAATGAGCGAGTCATGACTCATTTGTGGCGGCTTGGGAATTTGCATTAAATCTAAAAGAGTCGGCGCAACATTGGCGTGAACCCCTGGCAGAAGTGACACGTTTTGCGCGGTCACCAAAATACAGGGCACAGGAAAAGTCGTATGGGCCGTATGCGGCGCGCCCGTCTGATAATCCACCATCTGCTCTAAATTGCCATGATCTGCGGTAATCAGGGCCACTCCCCCAACCCGGTGCAGGGCATTCACAATTTTCTCCAAGCATCGATCAATGACCTCCACGGCCTGTATGGCAGCCTTTAAGTTCCCGGAATGCCCCACCATATCCGGATTCGCCAGGTTCAGGGCAATGAAGTCAAAACGACCTGCCTCAATTTGACGAACCACCTCGTCACAAAGCGCCTCCGCGCTCATCTCTGGTTTCTGATCGTACGTGGCCACCTCTTTGGGCGAAGGGATCAAGATTCGCTCTTCCCCCTGGAAGGGGGCCTCACGACCCCCACTAAAAAAGTAAGTCACATGGGCATATTTCTCTGTCTCGGCAATACGAAGCTGCGAAAGCCCACGCTGGCTGACCACTTCACCCAAAATCTGGTCCAGGGAGGCGGGCTGAAAGGCCGTCGGCAGGGTCAATGTTTCATCGTAAACCGTCAGGGTGGTCAGGGAAGATAAACTGACGCGAGGCCCACGGACAAAAAAGGGGAACTCTATTTCGTGAAGGGCGCGCACCAGTTGGCGGGCTCGGTCCGCCCTGAAATTAAAGAAGACCACGCTATCCCCATTTTGTATCTTCCCGATTGGCCGCTCCTGTTCACAAATCACCACCGGCGTCATGAATTCATCGGTGACCCGGGACGCATAACTTTTCTGAACGGCCGCCACGGCCGAAGTCATCTGCTGGCCCTCTCCCGCCACGATCGCGTGATAGGCCCTCTGGGTCCGATCCCACCGTTTGTCGCGATCCATGGCATAATACCGACCCATCAGGGTGGCAATTCGCCAGTCCCCTTCCGGGGGCCGCGCAGAGAGAAGGGCCTGCTCCAAACATTCGATGTAAGCGATCGCGCTTTGCGGAGGGGTATCCCGTCCATCTAAAAAGGGATGCACCCGTAAACGATTCACCCCATGCCCCCTCGCCATTTTCAAGAGGGCCATCAGATGATCCATGTGGCTATGCACCCCCCCATCGGAGAGCAGGCCCATAAGATGCAGCGTCCCCTGCTGGGCAGAAAGGAGCGCCGATTTCAGGGAAGGATTCAAGAAAAATGAGCCATCGATAATCGCCTGACCGATACGGGTAAAATCCTGATAAACAATCCGGCCGGCCCCCATGTTGAGATGCCCCACTTCAGAATTTCCCATCTGCCCTTCTGGAAGCCCGACCGCAAGCCCCGAACAGAGAAGCTCCGTATGGGGACAGGTTGCAAGAAGATGCCGATAAAAGGGAGGATTCGCGAGGGCGATGGCATTGCCGTCATGACAAGGGTTAATGCCCCAGCCATCCAGGACAACAAGCATCACTGGCCGGGGAACAACGGTCCCGGATTGGACGGCCATTAGATAACATCTCGGGGATAGGAGGTCGAATAGAGCGTCTCTGGAGGGGACTTCTGGGGCGTCCGCTCCACCATGATGGGGTTCGCCTGATAACTGTTCCATTGCGCGCATCGGTCGCACTTTCCCGCCCATTCAACGGTGTGGTAGTCACATTTTGAGCAGTAGTAAGAGACCAGGACATGCTTCTTCAGCTTGAGACTCTTTTTGAACGCATCGACCGCCATCGCCAAATCCCCACGCCGGACATAAAGATTGGCTAAAATCTTATACAGGTCAGGAAAATACTCAATCTGCGGTTCAATCTCACAGAGCGTTTCATAGGCGTCGTCGACCATCTCCAGTCTAAAATAAAGTTTTCCAAGGTAGAACTTAAGCGCCACATGATCACTGTTTTTCAGAATGTTCTCGCGGTAGAGATGAAGGATCTTCTCCGGCTCTCCCATTTCAAGACATAAATCTTCAATACGATGTAACAAAATCAAGTTTGAGGTCGTCTCATAGGCCTTTATCAGAAGGCGTACCGCCAAGTCATGTCGCCCCTCCTGCGTGTGAATGTCCGCCAGACCCATGTAGGCGGGCAGGAATTCCTTATCAAACTTGATTGCTTCACTAAAATATCGTCGCGCGCCATCCAGATGATTTGACTTCAAAAGATTCATGCCCGCCTCATACTTCATTCCCAGAAAACAGGCCAACTCCTGATGACGCACATTTTCTGGAAGCGAAAGCTTCATCACCTTTTCCTGAATCTCATGGGCCTCTTCCCACTCGCTCATACGAGCCTTAATGTCTCTCAATCGCATTAAAGCGGTCAGATTCGCGCCATCCAAATGGAGAATTTCCTTCAGCATCTGAATCGCCTCTTCGTGGCGTTTCGCCTCTTCAAAATCAGAAACAAGGGCCAAAAGCACCTCAACATTTCTCTCGTCGAGGATTCGTGCCTTTCGATGCAGCCGAATGGCTTCAACATAGTTGCCCTCAATCCGATAAATTTTCCCCAATTTCAAAAAGGTGGGAAGATGACTGGCGTTCAAATCAATAATTTTCTGGAATAAAACGATGGCCTCCCGATATCGTTTTGCCAGAGAGGCATTCATGGCCTCTGCGTAATAGGCATCAATCTGGGCCTGTTTTTTTTTCTGACGCGTATGTTTCCAATTCAGGACAAACCCTTTCATCTCGTAAAAACCCGAAAAGAGAATGACCAGTCCCCCTCCCAGCGCAGAAGAAAAAAGGACCAGGGAAGTCACCGATACTTCGTACGGGGCCCCCGAGGTCAGAAAGAGGGTCACCCTCCCTGGATTTAACTGGGCGATATACCCTGCAAAACCAATAAAAATAAGACAAAACAAAATCAAAAGCGGCGCCATTTTCTTACCTTGAGAAAAGAGAAAAACTCATTCCCAGCATCAAACCCCAGACCCCCGAGCCCCTTCCGGGAGAGGGATCTGATGCGCATCTCCCCATAACCGATCCAGATCATAGAGCGCCCGGGTTTCCGGCCTGAAAATATGGACAATCACATCGTTACAGTCAATAAGAACCCAGCGACCCGTCTCCCGCCCCTCGACCCCCATCGACGGCTCTCGATGACTTGCAAGGGAGCGACAAACAGACTCGACGACGGCCTCCCCTTGAGGCTTGGACGCCACCGTACAAAAGACGAAGTAATCAGCCAGAGAGGTCAAGGCACCCACCTCTAAAACAACCACCCCCTCCGCATGCTTCATACTGGCCATCTCGGCGATATGAAGCGCCTTATCTTTTGATCTCCAACTGTCCATTTTATATGATTTTTTTAACTGAACTCCCTGGTTGTATCCCCACTTGTATCCCCCCTAAGATACAATCCGTTTTCGATTATATAGGACACGACCGGATCGGGCAAGAGGTTTCTCTCCACTCCGGCAAGCGCCAATTGGGACCGAATGCCACTGGCCGAAGTTGGATCGGGAGGGAGGTGAAGGAAATAAATGTTGCTTGTTCCCCCCGTGGAGAAGGTATAGGACTCGATCTCTCCCTGGTCAAGCTTGCGAAGTCGATGCAGATTAATGCCTCGCAACACCGACAGGGCAGGACACCCTGAAAATGGGGATCCCACGCGAGAGACAATGATAAAATGACAAAGGGTGAGTATCCGTTCTGCCTCCTTCCAGGTGGGCATCCCGATGAAGGCATCCATGCCCATGATAAAAAAGAATTCCGCTTGGGGATCGTCTTGTTTTAGTTGAGAAATGGTTTCAACAGAATACGAAATTCCACCCCGCTTCACCTCAATATCAGACAGGTAAAAATTGGCGGTTCCCTCAATCGCCCGCCGAATCATCTCAAGGCGATGGCAGGAAGAAGGGATAAGCGCTTGCGCTTTATGAGGTGGGACAGACGCTGGAATAAATAAGACACGATCCAGGTCAAGCCTTCTTAAAACCTCCCGGGCAACATGAAGATGTCCTTCATGGATGGGATTAAACGTGCCGCCAAAGAGCCCAATACGCATATCGTCGGGATTATGTTCTGATCTGGCCATCCCCAAACACCACAAATTTGGGGCAGGTCAGCGCTTCCAGACCCATCGGCCCACGGGCATGAATGCGACTGGTTGAAATCCCCATCTCGGCCCCCAGACCAAATTGATACCCATCGTTGAGGCGTGTGGAGGCGTTAATAAATACCGCAGAGGCATCTACCTCATTGAGAAACCGCATCGCATGCGCATGGTCCTGGGTAAGAATCGCTTCGGAATGGCCTGATCCGTGGGCCTCGATATGCGCAATCGCTTGATCGAACGAATCAACGACCTTCACCGACAGGATCAAGTCAAGGTACTCCGTGTCCCAATCCTGCGCTGTGGCCAGCGTGGTGCCGGGCAACAACGCAACCGTTCGAGGACAGCCACGGAGCGCAACCCCCGCTTCTTGAAAACATTTCGCGATCCTTGGGAGAAAGCGGGGGACAATGTTCTGATGGATCAGGAGCGTTTCCATCGCGTTACAGGTGGCGGGCCGTTGGACCTTGGCATTGAAACAAACCGTCTCGGCCAGAGTCAGGTCGGCAGAGGCGTCCACAAAGGTATGGCAAATCCCCCGATCATGTTTCATCACGGGAATCCTGGAATGCTCAACCACGCTCTTGATCAACCCCTCCCCGCCGCGCGGGATAATCAGATCAATCTCCCCTTCCAACTGAAGCAGTTCAAAAATCGCCTGCCGGTCGACTGTTTCGATCAGGGTCATCACGGAAGGGGGAAGTCCCACGGCATCGACCGACTCCCGGAGGATTTTCACAATCGCACGGTTGGAGTGAATCGCCTCGGATCCCCCTCGCAGCACAACCCCATTCCCCGATTTAATGCAGAGCCCGACGACATCCGCCGTAACATTCGGGCGCGACTCATAAATAATGCCAATCACACCAATGGGAACACGCATCTGACCGACTAACATCCCATTGGGACGTCGGTTGGTCTTGATGATCTCCCCAACGGGATCGGGCAAGGCGGCAATCTGACGGAGGCCCATGGCCATCTCACCGATACGCTTTACATTGAGCGTCAATCGTTCAATGAGGGGCGCCGCAATGCCCTTCTCCCGAGCCGAGATCAGATCTTGCGCGTTGGCAGTCAGGATCCCTTTCGCCCCCGCCTCTAAATTTTCTGCCATCGATTCGAGGGCTTTATTCCTTATCCCCGAAGCACTTTTCGCCAACAGACGGGCAGCGGTCCGTGTCTCTCGCGTCGCCGCCTTGATTTCCTCTCGCAGGGGTCGCACCCCTCGCAGGGGTCGCACCCCTCGCAGAGGTCGCACCTCTTTAAGTCCCATGAAAGATCACCAGGTTATTACGATGAATCACCTCATCCGTCGATTTATACCCGAGCTTCTCTTCAATTTCAGAGGTTCTCGCGCCTTTGATTTTAAAAATCTCCGAAGCGGTATAATTCGTCAGACCTTTGGCAATCTCCACGCCCGCCTCCGTCCGACAGAGCACCGCATCCCCGACATCAAATTTCCCGAAAACCTCCCGAATGCCGGAGGGGAGAAGCGACCGGCCTTTTTTCAAAATAGCCTCCACCGCGCCCAAATCCAAAGTCACTTCCCCTTTCGATTTCAAGGCATGGACAATCCATTGTTTTTTTGAAGAAAGTCGCATTGGTTTCGGAAGGAAAAGCGTTCCCACCGGCTCTCCCTGTAAGGCACGGCCCATCAGCGCGGGGGTTTTCCCATTCAAAATCAGCGTGGCCACCCCATTGACGGAAACCGCCTTCGCCGCCTTGATTTTAGAGGCCATGCCACCGGTTCCCCCAAAAGATCGTGTGGCCCCCGCCATCTTTTCAATGGCTGGAACAATTTCCTCGACCGTGGCAATTAACTTTGCGGCAGGATTCCGCTTCGGATCTTGCTCATAGAGGCCATCCACGTCGGAGAGAAGAATTAAAAGCGACGCATCGACAAGATGCGTGATCTGCGCCGCCAAGGCATCATTATCCCCCAACTTAATTTCATCCACAGCAACGGTGTCATTCTCGTTAATAATGGGCAATACCCCATACTCCAAAAGGGTCATCAGGGTATTTCGCGCATTGATAAAGCGTTTCCGGTCCGCAATATCAGCACGGGTTAAAAGAACCTGTGCCACCTTCACGTGAAAGGCCTCAAATATCTTTTCGTACGCCCACATCAGACGGCTCTGCCCCACGGAAGCGGCCGCCTGTTTGAGCACCAGTGTCACAGGGCGGGACGATACGCCAAGTTTCTCCATCCCGCAGAGAACAGCGCCCGAGGAGACGATGAAGATTTCATAGCCTTTCTCTCGAAGGGATACGACCTCGGCCGCAAGGGCTTCCATCCTCTCTTCCCGCAATCCTGTCCCCTGGGAAGCAATCACGTTACTCCCAATTTTGATGACAATCCGCTTATTTTTTTTTAACGAAACCCAGGGAGAAAGCATCGTTTAAGAATCCCTTGCCGTGACCGATGATGTGACCGATTGATGACGGGTCGACACCACCCAACTTCCCATCGCATGGATCAGCGCTTTGAGCCCTGTGCCAACCACTGCGGAGATTTCAAAAAACAGGATCTCCCCCCGCTGACAATAGTCCTGAAGCAACCCAATGTTGCTCCGGTCCGACACAGAATCCACCTTCGTCGCAACAACCATAAAAGGCTTCTCATGGAGATCCATCGCATACGCGGACAACTCCGAGCGAATCACCTGAAGATCGTGAATCGGATCGGACGTCCCGAAATCAGACACATCGATCAAATGCACAAGCAGGGAGGTTCGTTCCAGATGCTTAAGAAATTGAATGCCCAGACCTTTCCCCTGATGCGCCCCTTCGACTAATCCCGGGACATCCGCCACGGTAAAGTGAACGTCATCTCCCCAGGTCACCACTCCCAAATGGGGAGTCATCGTTGTAAAAGGGTAGTCCGCAATTTTGGGACGCGCCGCAGAGATGGCCGAAATCAGGGTTGACTTCCCGGCATTGGGAAACCCCACGAGTCCAATATCCGCCAATAATTTTAATTCCAGTTGCAGCCAGAAGGATTCCCCTGTGGTTCCCTCTTCAGCAATGCGAGGCGCCTGACGTGTTGCCGATTTAAAATGAGTATTGCCACGCCCTCCCTTCCCGGCCCGGGCCACCACAACCTGTTGGCCAGCTTCAGTAATATCCGCAACAAGATCATGCGTCACGTCATTGTAGATTATCGTCCCCACAGGGACTGGAATAAGCAGGTCACAACCATTTTTTCCGGTACAATTTTGCCCGCTCCCATCCTCGGCATTCGGGAGCATGTAGTGTTGCTGATAACGAAGATCAAGCAGCGTCGAGTGCTCATTGGAACCCACCAGGATGATATTCCCGCCCTGTCCCCCGTCCCCCCCGTCAGGCCCGCCCCTCGGAACATACTTCTCACGACGAAAACTCACACACCCGTTTCCACCGTCACCGGCTTTCACATAAATTCTTACCTGATCTATAAACATTGCATGCTCAACACCATGCTTAACACCATGCTCAACACATTGTATTCCGGCTTTATGAAGACCCCTTGAAGGCCAACAAGTCCAACGCGGGATCGGGTGAGTGTTTGGACAGCCCTCCCCCGGCATCCAGAAATCCGGTTGCAGAAACCAATCAAATTTTCACCCTTTTTGAATCGATGCTTGATGGGAACAGATAGAAAGAGGAAAAAATTACGACAGTAAAGGGGAGACCGGATAAACACTCACCCGCTTCTTATCCCTTCCAACCCGCTCGAATTTGACAATACCACTTACTTTTGCAAACAGGGTGTCATCACGACCAATCCCCACATTCAAACCCGGATGAATTTTTGTCCCTCTTTGACGAATCAGGATATTCCCCGCCAAAACAGATTCACTCCCAAATCGTTTTACGCCAAGACGCTGAGAATTGCTGTCACGGCCATTCCGCGACGAACCCTGTCCTTTTTTGTGTGCCATGGTGCCCCCCCTTTCATCGAGGCGTCTCCAATCGAAGACGCCACACCCCTCACGATTTAAGCCTTGATCTGCAAGATTGCGCCTGTTGCGCCTTCAATACCACTCGCGATGGAAATCGCTTCACCCGCCGGGATAACACGGATCACCTCGCCGGTTTCCAAATCGACGACCTTAATCACCTGGGCCTCTTCATCCAAAACATACTTGAACGGCTTCTTCCGCCGCTTGGCATCTTCGTCTAACTGCTTGAAGGCGCGTTTCAGATCTTCGTTGGCAGTGGACTTTGTGTCATGGACCAGCGGAACAGTCTGGCCCGCGATCAACAGATTTTGCTTAACCGTAGCCTTCTCGGCAGAACCCGCCGGAAGCGCTGCAGCCATCTGATGAGGCAAGGGCTGTCCCCCTATCGGGGGCACCGGAGCAATCATCACACTTCTCCTTTCGAAGCCGTCCCAGAATCGGGTCAGACAACAAAGAGAAACTCATACAACAATTTCAGTCACTTTAACCGATGTAAACCGTTGTCGGTGACCTTGTGTTCGCCGGTAATTTTTCCTTCTTTTCTTCTTAAAAACTAAAACCTTTTTCTCCAGTCCCTGGACCAGAATCTCCCCGACAACCTTCGTCGATTGACCTTTTTCTGGAATCGTCAGCCCTTCCACGCCTTGAAGGAGATGAATTGCATGGAACTCCACCTTATCTCCCTTGTTGCCGATAAGTTTTTGAACAGAAATAACATCTCCCGATGTGACACGATACTGCCGTCCCCCTGTTTCTATAACCGCATACATGCTTGAATACCCCCTCCGGTGATTTCTGAAAGATCACGCCCTGACATCATACCCAGACATCGTAAAATTTAGAATAAAATAGAATAAAAACGTGGCATTCTATCACGATTTTAAAAAAAGTGTCAATTTATGATTACCCCAATGTAGAGAACACGTAAACTGTCCGGTCTTGTAACACGTGATCTGTCCGGTTTCATATTCAGTTGAAGGGAGACTGGATATGAGACGGACAGAATGGTTACAGGAGACACGGATCATGCGGTTTGAAGAGGCGTACGAGGGATGGCAAAAGGGACGGCTGTCGCAAGAAGAGGCGGCAGGACTTTTGGGGGTATGTGAACGGAGTTTTCGTCGGTATCTAAGTCGTTATGAAGAGGCGGGGCGGACCGGTTTGCTCGATAAGCGGCTCACCCAGGCATCACAACGGTGTGCGCCTGTTGATGAAGTTTTGGCGGTCACCACGCTGTATAGCAGCCGTTATCAGGGCTGGAACGTAAAGCATTTTTACGCTTGGTACTGCCGAGAACATGCGGGGAGACGAAGTTATAACTGGGTACGCCAGACGTTACAAAAGCAAGGGAAAGTGGCCCGCGCGTCTAAACGATGCGTGCATCGTAAGCGCCGCGAACGATCTGCCCTGCCCGGCATGATGATACACCAAGATGGCAGTACGCACGAATGGATCAAGGGACAAAAGTGGGATTTGATCGTCACGATGGATGATGCAACGAACGAACACGACTCAATGTTCTTCGTTGAGCAAGAAGGCACGATGAGCAGTTTTCGGGGTGCATCCGATGTCATTCTGAAAAAGGGCCTGTTTAGCTCGTTTTACTCGATCGCGGGAGGAATGGCTGGTGGACGCCTGAAAAGTCAATAAGCCATGCCCGACCCTGCTGCTACGATAAGGCGCTCTCCGGAGAGCGGTGTCCCAGTTTCGGTACCATTCTCAAGGTAATGGAAGCGTTAGCTTCGAAATTACATGCCGAAGCGTCTCATGACTAATCTCGTACCCAACCGCCATCCCTTCCCCCTTCCTGGTTCAACAGGACGGAGACGGTGCTGCTATTTTGGTTTGCCAGGCGAGGTCAGGCTTCCC
>CAYRGU010000149.1:0-3885 GCA_964423845.1 uncultured Nitrospirota bacterium | reverse complement strand
ACAATCAGACTTCGGCGTCTGATTTTAACGACCTCGCCATCCGTCTCTTTCAACACCAATTTGACCATCATCCCCTGTATCAGAAGTTTGTCCTGGGTCAAGGGGTCGTTCCCCATCAGATTCACCGCTGGGAGGAAATTCCTCCCCTTCCCGTTCTCGCCTTTCGATTAGCCAATATGGCCTTAAGGCCCCTCAATGAGGCCAAACGGGTCTTCCACTCCAGCGGGACCACGGCGGCCGAGAGGAGTCAACACCCCCTCTTTGATCTTGATCTGGCAGAGACGGCCATCCTGTCACACTTTCATCGGCACCTGCTGCCCAACCAAGACAAAATACAAATGGCCATTCTGACCCCGTCTCCAACGGAAGCCCCGCATTCCTCACTCTCCTATATGATGGAAACCGTGCGCCAGGCCCATGGCTCTTCCGGGAGCCACTACTACATTGAGCGGGGTCACCTGCAATCAGAACGCCTGGCGTATGATCTGGCCGAGGCCACAGCCCCTGTTTGTCTTTGTGGCACATCATTCTCCTTCGTCCATTTTATTGATTTTTACGAAAGACACGCGATCCCCTGTCAACTGCCTCCGGGCAGTCGGCTCATGGACACCGGTGGATTCAAGGGAAAATCGAGGGAGGTCTCACGGGAATGGATCTACGCGAAGGCCGGGGCCCTTTTTGGAATCTCTCCTGAAAACTGCGTCAATGAATACGGCATGGTCGAGATGACCTCCCAGTTCTATGACAGCGTCGCGGGGAAACCGATCGAGCGCGATCTGCCCCGTGTTTATATCGCCCCACCGCAGGTGCGAACCCGCATCCTTTCTCTGGAGACGCTCCAGCCCGTTGAACGGGGAGAGATCGGACTGCTGGCTCACTATGACCTGGCCAATATCGACGCCATCGCTGCGATCTTGACCGAAGATATTGGCTGGGAAGTTCCGGGCGGCTTCGTGCTTCTGGGGCGCGCACCTGGGGCCGCAGTGAAGGGGTGCTCCCTAACCGTTGACGAGATGTTGTCGGAAAACCCTTCTTTCGAACTGAACCTCCCGAAGCAAAAATGAAGGGCTATTTTCTTTCCGACCTCATCCTCAAGGAAGACCGCCATCAAGTCAACGGCATCACCCTGGAGACCCCCCATCTCACCCCCTCAATTCTCCGTGGCATTGTCGATCGCCTCATGGAAGGCCAAAAGAAGCTCTCGGCCACGCCGATCACAGAGATTGTAGACTGGATTGACACCGCAGCCCACTGCCTTTTGGACACAAGCGACGCCATAAGGCAAGAGGCCGAAACAACTCTCCCGCTGGTCTCCGGCGCCTCCAAAGAGATGGTCCAGATCACGCTGAATGAAACATTCTCCCAACTCACACGCGCCCAGCTTCTCCACCTCCTGGAACAGGAAATTGGAGATCCTGAAATACTGGACCGATTCAGGCCCCGGGGCAACCGGAGCGTCCACGCCATGGGTCCCCGTCTCATCACCCATCTGCTCCCGGGAAACGTTGCGGGTGTTTCCGTCTTCAGCCTCGTTTTTGGTCTGCTGGTAAAATCTGCAAATCTTGCCCGCGTGAGTCGGGAGGACCTTCTTCCTGCGTTCTTTGCCCAGTCTCTCCATAAAATCCGGCCCGATTTAGCGCAAAATCTCGCCATCCTCACTTGGGATCATGCCGCCGTGGAGATCACCCACGCGGCCTTTGAAAAGGCAGCGTGCGCCATTCTGTACGGGAATGATGAAACCTTGCAGACCGTACGCAAACTCATCCCGCGCCATATTACCCCCGTCCTCTTTTACGGCCATAAACTTAGCCTGGGGGTCATTGCACGGGAGGCGATTCGGCTTGAACTGACCCGGGAGGCCGCTGTGGATATCTCTTTGTATGATCAGCGCGGCTGTCTTTCTCCCCATCTCTTTTATGTGGAAGAATTGGGACAGGCCACCCCCCTTCAATTCGCAAAATGGCTGGCGCAGGCGCTTCATTTTCATGCCAATCGGTGTCCCAAAGGGACCACCACGCCGGCCGAGGCCGCGCAGATTCATCAGCTTCGACGGGCCCTCTCCCTGAAGGGGGGACAGGTTTTTGTCAGCCCGGTGGGGATCGAATGGACCGTGCTCTATGACCCCGATCCCGCCTTTTCTTTTTCTCCTCTGGCCCGGACCATCTGGATTAAACCGGTTCAGGACCTATCCAATATCCCCGCGCTGCTTTCCCCCGTGGCGGGCAAAATCCAGGCGGTCGGGATCGCGATCCCGCCAGACCGCCAGCCTCCCCTGCTGACCGCACTCGCGCAGCTTGGAACCACCCGGATCTGCCCGATCGGGACAATGCAAAAACCGCCTTTAAGCTGGCACCACGATGGCCGATTCCGTCTTGCAGACCTGCTCCATTTTGTTGATCTTGAAAACGGATGACCCCGCGTCAGGCTTTTTTAAAACATCTCTGTCAAACCTCCCCGCATCCGATTGGACTTGCGGTGGACCGCGCCCACGGTGCTTACATTCATACCCGGGAGGGGAAGACCTATCTTGATTTCATCTCCGGGATTGGCGTCGCCAATCTTGGACACACCCCGAAAACCGTGGTCTCCGCCATTCGTCAGCAGGCAGGGAAGTACCTTCATGTGATGGTCTACGGGGAATATCTCCAGGCCCCGCAGATCAACCTTGCGACGGCGCTCGCCAATCTGCTTCCCCCACCGCTCTCCGTCGTCTATTTCACCAACAGCGGGACCGAGGCCAACGAGGGGGCGATCAAGCTTGCCAAAAAACTGACCGGACGCACCCGGCTGATCGGATTCCACGGAAGTTTTCATGGCGACTCGCAGGGGGCCCTTTCCGTGACCGGACGGGAGGCCTATCGTCAGCCCTTCCTGCCCCTCCTGCCGGAAGTGAGCTTTCTGAAATTTAACCGTCTTTCTGAACTGAAAAAAATTGACGATTCCGTGGCGGCCGTCATCACGGAGCCAATCCAGGGGGAGGGAGGGATTCGACTTCCTCATGATCGCTTCCTGCCTGCCCTTCAGGCCCGCTGTCGTCAGGTCGGGGCGCTCCTTATTCTGGACGAAGCGCAAACCGGATTTGGACGCACCGGGCGTCTCTTTGCCATGGACCATTGGAACATCGTGCCCGATATTCTGACGTTGGCCAAAGCGATGGGGGCCGGCATGCCAATCGGCGCCTTTGTCGCAAGCCCCGAAATCATGAAGACCCTTTCGGAACATCCCCCCTTTTCCCATGTTACGACCTTTGGAGGACACCCGGTTTCCTGCGCGGCGGCACTGGCAGGGTTGAAATTTATGGTGAAGAACAAGCTCCCCGATCAGGCCCGGGTGATGGGGGATAAAATTCAAACTGCGCTGAAACGGCTGGCCGAAAAATCCTCGGCGATCCGAGAGATCCGTGGGATGGGGATGATGATCGGAATGGAGATGCAAAGCGCCAAAGCGTGTGAACAGGTCGTGACAACCGCGCTGCAAGAGGGATTAATTTTAGGCTGGACCCTTCACACCAACCGGGTGATCCGAATTTCCCCGCCACTGACCCTTTCGGAGGAAGAAATGCAGTACGGAATGAAGATCATCGCAAAGGCCCTGCGAGGGCTGCGGGCACGGTGAGGGGTACGAGCCCTGTGAGGGGTGCGGGCACTCCGAGGGCTGTAACGATTTCTGCAGATCCCTCCATGGCTTTTTCAGCACCCTGTTAAACCCAGATTACGCAATAGGGGAAATAGCGGGTACCGTTCTTAAATCCTCCCCTTGGCAAGGGGTGCGACCCCTGCGAGGGGAGGTTAGGAGGGGTTTACGGAAGGGCATTCAGTAGAACACTCACCTCCCCTGCCCCTCCTTCGAAAGGAGGGGATTTAAGTCTGCATGGGGGTTGTTTTT
>CAYRGU010000148.1:0-11022 GCA_964423845.1 uncultured Nitrospirota bacterium | reverse complement strand
CCCGCGCGGGGCTCGCCCCGATGCAGCGCCACGTGCCAGGGTCGATTGCCAGCGTGCGCTTTGGCCTAGCTCGCGTGATCGCGCGTCGCCTGTCCATCTGCCCGTGTTGCGGCGAGAACCGTGGGCGCAAGCGGCCTAATCCTGTGGCTTTGAATTTATAACACAGTACAATTAAAGTTCTCCGCGAAAAAGGAAGCGCGGTTCAGAAGATATTAGAGGGAATCAAAGGGATAACCGATCTTTAACTTGAACAACAGATTGATATTCCAGAAATACGGATCAACATCATCAGAAGTGATTATTGAAGGCTCGAAAGATCGGCTTGACCCTATTCTGATGACGGCGATGACCGCCGCGCTCGGCTTGGTTCCGCTTGTCATTGGAGAGTTGACCGGCAAGGAGTTGGAGCGGCCATTAGCCCATGTGATTCTCGGCGGACTCTTTACATCAACTCTGCTGAATTTGATTGTCGTCCCAGTTCTCTTCATGCGCTACGGCTGGGAGAGCCACGGAGAAAAAGAAGACAGGCAGGATAGATTATAAGAGGGGGGCATTTCTAAAGAGTTTTACCCTTGCTGAACTTCCGGGGGAACAGGCATCAACTCCAATCCCTTACAGTACAATAACCTCTCCACTTGCAGGGCGGGACGCCGCCTGCGGGGTCGCACCCCCCATACGCAAAATCCACTTACGGCTGAATATAGAATTTGCTGGGTACCCGTATAAATAAATATGTATAGCCATATATGATGTGTTACGATATGTCATATAAGTATGAGCATGGAGGTTAGATATGAAAACTACCATAGAAATTTCAGATCCCCTTATTGAAGAGGCCAGGCGGGTGGCAGCCCGTGATGGGGCAACATTGAGGGAGTTAGTAGAGCAGGGATTACGGCATGTGATTGCCCAGCGTAAAGCGGCTATTCCCTTTAAGCTCAAAAAGGCGGCTTTTGGAGGGAAAGGTCTTCAGGCGGGGGTGGGTGATGGCTCTTGGGAGAAGATTCGAGAGATTGTCTATGAGGGGCATGGCGGGTGATTGCCGTTGACACCAATCTGCTTGTTTATGCGCATCGGAAAGACTCTCCCTGGCACGATCTCGCGGGTAAAAAGATTGCTGAATTAGCGGAAGGTTCCTCGATTTGGGGAATCCCATGGCCGTCCATTCATGAGTTTCTGGCCATTGTAACGCATCCAAGAATTTATAACCCGCCTACGCCGCTTACAGAGGCTTTGGGTCAGGTCGATGCGTGGCTTCAGTCGCCGCATCTTGTCCTCCTTTCTGAAACAGATCAATACTGGAAAAAACTGCAACCCCTCCTTCAGCAAGGGCGTATTGTTGGACCACAAGTTCATGATGCCCGTATTGCCGCGCTCTGCTCCCTCCATGGCGTTCGGGAGTTATGGACTGCCGATCGTGATTTTGGGCGTTTTCCAATGTTAAGAGTCCGTAACCCTATGGTGAAATAAAACAGCTCTTCAAAAAATGGCGCATCCGGGTTTCCCGTGGGTAGCCGTGCAGAGTTACGATAGTGGCTTCCAATCGGCAAAACAGCGCGATCCCCTGGCGGACACAACGGCGTTGGAGCAAGAGATTGACCCGTTGGTGTATGCGCTGTATGGATTGACGCCGGAGGAGATCGCCATTATGGAGGGGGGAACACGATGAAACTGCCCAATGCAGAAAAGGCAGTTGTTGAACAGCAGAAGGTGAAAGAATATCTTCTCAATCCAGCACATCCGGACGGTGCGGGTAAAGCGCAGTTCTTTATGGCACTCGGTTTTGAAAGCAACCAGTGGGAAATGCTGGCGGCAGCCTTGCGTAGTATAGCAGTGAACTCGCCCATAGCAGAGAGTATTGAGTCTCCACACGGACAAAAGCACATCATTATGGGTATAATGAAGACGCCAAGCGGAAGAACTCCCTAGGGTTCGGACAGTTTGGATATTTGACAGAGGGATGGATATCCCTCGCTTTGTGACAGCATCTCCGTATGAGGAGTAAATTAAGTATGATTAAAGAACATGACCGTATCGTTTTGAAAGTGACGATCCCTCTCCAAGGGCTTGAGTCGGGCGATGTTGGTACCGTCGTTCACGTTTATCGCGACGGACAGGCTTATGAGGTGGAGTTTGTCGCGTTGGATGGGCATACCGCTGCTGTGGCAACCCTTGAGGCTTCACAAGTACGGTCTGTCACGCAACGTGATCTGACGCATACCCGCGAACTCTCCGTCCGATAATGGAAAAAAAGCGTGATTCGTTGGCGGACACCTCTGCTTATGAGCCTGACCCGAAGGAGCAAGAGGGCCAGCAAGAGGGCCAGGCGTGCTGTATTGACTTTTCATAGGCCTCTTCAAATCTCATCTTCCGGGTCTCCTGTAACCATTCTGGCCGTCTCCTATTCGGTCTCCTTCCAACCAACCCAATATGAAACCTGACAGATTATGTATTACAAAACAGGACAGTTTATTTGTTCCCTACAGACCCCGTACATCGGTTTGTCGCCATGGGCCAAATCCTGTATAATGACGAAAGCTGGGTGAAGATCCCTCCCGGACAGGCGAAAGACGATGCCCCGGAGAGGTTAATAAACACGGATATTGTAAAGGGGAAATCTCTCATGGCAAACAGGCACTTGGTGGTGGTTGGAAACGGCATGGCGGGGATGGCCTGCGTGGATCATATTCTGAAACATCAGAATGACTTCCAGATTACCGTCCTCTCCGACGAACCTTACTACAACTATAACCGTATCCTCCTCTCCTCCGTCCTCGCGGGAGAAAAGTCGTTAGACGAAATCTACATCAACACCCAGGAATGGTATGAGAAAAACAACATCAACCTCATTTTAAGCGCGCGGGTGTCGGGGGTGGACGCCGCAGAAAAATTCATCACCTGCGCCGATGGCCGGAAGATTCCCTACGACCTGTTGCTGCTCGCGACGGGGAGCGATCCGTTCGTTCCGCCGATCGAGGGGAGGCAGAAAAAAGGGGTCTTCTGCTTTAGAAATATCGCCGATACCAACGACATATTAGAATCATGCAAAACGGCCAAAAAGGCGGTGGTCATCGGCGGCGGCCTTTTGGGTCTGGAGGCGGCGCGGGGGATTCAGGAGCATGGCCCTCATGTGACGGTGGTTCATGACCTTGGGCATTTAATGAACGCCCAAGTGGATGAGACTGGCGGAAAGTTCTTAAAAAAAGAGATTGAACACCTTGGCATCCAGGTCTTAACCCACCGCAAGACGACGGAAATTCTTGGGAATGGCAAGGTCGAGGGGGTGTCGTTTGACGACGGCATCGTCATCGGGGCCGATCTGGTGGTGATTGCCTGCGGGATTCGACCCAACGTGGCCTTGGCGAAGCAGGCGGGGCTGATCGTTAATCGAGGCGTGGTGGTGAACGATCACATGGAGACCTCCCGTCCAGACATCTTCGCCGTCGGGGAGTGCGTGGAGCACAAGGGGGTTGTCTATGGATTGGTCGCGCCCCTCTATGACCAGGGGAAGGTCCTGGCCGCCACGATCACGGGGAACAAGGGACCGGTCTATGAAGGCTCCGTCTCCGCAGCGAAGCTGAAGGTGATGGGGATCGAGGTCTTCTCCGCTGGCGATATCAGGGAGAACGGCGAGAAAGACGAGGCAGTCCTCTATGCCGACCCCTTGGCTGGACTTTATAAAAAACTGATCTTCCGGGAAGACCGGCTGGTCGGCGCTATCCTGATTGGCGATGCCTCGGATGCCAATCGCCTCCTGGAGATTATTCGGCTCGGCAATAAGGTCGATCGCAAAAACCACAACCTCCTCTTTGAGAAACCGTCCCACGAGCCCGGCTCCGCCTCGGATGTCATGTCCCGCCCCGACTCCGACACCATCTGCGGCTGTATCGGTGTGAGCAAGGGGCAGATTATCGAGGCCATCCGGGAGAAGGGCTGCCACAGTGTCGGGGAGGTAAAGGCCTGCACCAAGGCGACAAGCGGCTGCGGCACCTGCGCCGGTCTGGTGAAAGAGATCCTGACGGCGGTGGCAGGCAGTGTGAAGGAAGAAAAGAAGGGTCTCTGCCCCTGTTTTACCTATACGAAGGAAGAGCTTCGCCGGATGATACGGACCCAGCGCTTAAAAAAGGTGCAGGATATTCTGGAGATCTACGGCAACGGGGTCGGCTGCGCCTACTGCAAGCCGGCACTCTCCTTTGTCGTGGATGAGGTCTGGCTGGGGGAGCATGAGGAGGATCGTGCACAGCGTTTTATCAACGACCGGGTCCATGCCAACATCCAGAAGGATGGCACCTTCTCTGTCGTTCCCCGAATGCGAGGTGGGGTCACCACCCCGGCAGAGTTACGAAAGATCGCTGATGCGGCGGAGAAATACAACGTCCCGATGGTCAAGGTCACCGGTTCACAGCGGCTTGACCTTTTGGGCGTCAAAAAGGAAGACCTGCCAAAAATCTGGAAAGACCTCGACATGGTCTCTGGCTTTGCCTATGCCAAAGCGGTGAGAATGGTGAAGACCTGCGTCGGCACCGATTTTTGCCGGTATGGCACGCAGAACTCCATTGCCACGGGGATCAAACTGGAAGAAAGCCTGGAAGGCTTGTACACCCCCGCTAAGGTAAAAATGGGCGTGGTCGGCTGTCCCAGAAACTGTGCCGAGGCAACCGTGAAAGACATTGGGATGGTCGGCATTGAAGGAGGCTGGCAGGTGGTCATCGGGGGGGGCGCGGGGAAGGCGGTTCGGGCCGCCGATATTCTCTGCACGGTGAAAACTTCCGAGGAGGCCCTGGAGGCGGCGTTTCTTTTCTTTCAGTATTATCGGGAGAATGGAGAGTACCTGGAGCGCACCTACGACTTTGTGGTGCGGGTCGGACTCGGGAAGATACGACAGGATACTGTCCTTGCATCCAAAGAAGAGCGGGAACGCCTTTTGAATCATCTCAAGAAAGCCAAAGAGAAGGCGGTCAATCCCTGGAAGGTCGAGTCCGAGACCCCCAGGCACCCGATGCAGTTTCAAAACTACGTCCTGCCGAAAGATCGGGAGGCCTTGATCCGGTGAGCAAGCCGATGAGCAAAGTGGACCGTCCGGTGGGCACCCCCTGGGGGTATGTTGCGGATGAAGATTCAATCCCCTTGGGCGAGGGCCGACGGGTCCGATGGAAAGACCTGGAGTTGGCCCTCTTTCGCTCCCCCGCAGGCTGGTTTGCCCTTGATAACGCCTGCCCGCACAAAGCCGGGCCGCTCGCCGATGGGATTGTCGCCGGAAAAACGGTCTTCTGCCCGCTCCACAGTTGGAAGATCAGCTTAGAGAGCGGCTGCGCCCTGGCCGGCGGAGAAGGCCAGGTGAAGGCCTATCCCGTTAAAGTAGAGGATGGGCGCGTCTATATCGCCTTTGAATGACGGACAGGGCGCAGGCACGTCATATTTCCGCCGTCGCCCTCCACAATCTTTCGAGAGAGAGAACGCCCATCCCGGTGCCGCCGATTTCTCGTTTCCGTTATGAATGTTGATCTCAATCGTATCTGGCATGAAGTCAAAACAGTTTGTCAGCGCTACCCTTTCCTCAAACAGATTGAATCCGCTTTTCCAGAAGGAGAGATTTATCTGGTGGGGGGAGCGGTGCGCGACATGCTTCTCTCTCACCCGACAAAAGATTACGACTTCCTGATTCGTGGCATTTCAGCCCCTGATCTTGAGGCAGGACTAAGCCGGCTGGGGAAGGTCAGTTGGGTCGGAAAGAACTTCGGCGTCTATAAATTCATGCCGTTTGATCTCGCGCTCGACGAGCCGATTGACATCGCCCTCCCCAGGACAGAACAGTCCTTTTCCCAGCGGGGGGCGTACCGTGACTTTCATGTCACAAGCGATCCCTCCCTCCCCGTGGGGGAGGATTTGGCCCGGCGTGACTTTACCCTCAATGCCATCGCCATCCATCTCAAAGAGGCCACGCTGATTGATCCGTTCGGAGGGATCGGCGACTTGCAGGCCGGCCTCCTTCGCGCGGTCGGGGAGCCCGGTCAGCGATTTTCTGAAGACACCTCCCGCATCCTGCGCGGGCTTCGCTTGTCCTGCCAGCTTCGTTTTTGTTTTGAAGAGGCCACATGGAAAGCCCTGTGCGAGGGCGTGAAGCGGCTTGATGCAAAATGGGACGATGGAAGTTTTATCGTCCCCCGAGAGACCATCGCGCGGGAATTTATCAAGGCAATGATCTCCGATCCAACGCGCGCCTTCGACCTGTGGGATGAAAGCGGGGCATTTTCAGAACTGATGCCGGAGCTTCTCGCCATGAAGGGATGTCCCCAGCCGACCGCCTATCACACGGAGGGAGATGTTTGGACGCATACCCGATTGGCCTTGTCGCAGCTTGTCTCCCCAGAGTTTCAGAACGAGTTTACGATGGCCCCATTGGCGGGTCTCCCCGGTGGAGCGGCCTATGACGCCGAGGTGGTCTTGGGGGTCCTCTTTCATGACATCGGGAAGCCGGCCACCTTGCAAACCCCAGAGCAAGATGGCGTCGATCGCATCCGTTTCAACAACCACGACAAGGTTGGGGCACAGATGACTCGGGAGATTGTAAAACGCCTCAAGCTCGCAAGTATGCCAAAAGAGACTCCCTATCACGTGGATGAGGAATCCCTTTCCTGGCTCATTGCAAAGCACCTCATTCTGGTCCAGGGAGAGGTCGATAAAATGCGCGCCGCCACCATTGAGCGGAACTTTTTAAATCCGCATTGTCCGGGAGAAAAGCTATTAAAGGTGATCTTCTGTGATGGGAAGGGGACCCTGCCCCAGCCGGGGGTCCCGCAACTGGTCCATTACCGACAGTTGCGGGAACGGATTAAGCAAATCCAAGCCCTTAGCCAGGAGAAGTCGCATCTTCCGTCACCACTTTTAACCGGAGAACAGGTGATGGAAGCCCTTCATTGTCCTCCCGGGCGACAGATCGGGAAAGCGCTGGCCCTGCTTCGTGAGGAGCAACTCTCCGGTCGGATTTCAGACGCCGAAACGGCAATCACATTTTTAAGAACCCTCCAGAGAGAATAAGTTTGGCTCTTTGAAGTTTTGAGTGAGTATCGCATTTTAAATCCTCCCCTTGGCGAGGGGTGCGACCCCTGCGAGGGGAGGTTAGGAGGGGTTTATCGCCGAGGTATTCAATAGAACAGATCAAAAATAAAGAGCAAAGCTCGGAGGAACAATATGCCGCAGGCTGTGGTTGTCTTATGAAGCCGGTTGAAGGGTAGGCAATTAGGGCGTTATAAGTTCAGGAGACAATATCGTATTCTGCATTTTGTGGTGGACTTCTATTGTCCCGAACTGAAATTAGCCATAGAAGCGGATGGGGATTCACTTATTGAGGTTTAACAATCGCGATATCTGTGAACATTTAGAGGAAGTCTTGTCAAGGACAGCAGAACAAATAAAACTGATAACCTCCCCTACCCCTCCTTGTAAAGGAGGGGATTTATCCACTTGAAACTCAAAGGAACCTTTCTTGCTGCATGAAAAATCGATAGATGGAATCAAAGAAGGGCCACACACCGTGCAAGAAAATCTGACACATCTCTCGATCGATAGAAAAACCCTAACCGGGTGGTGGGTGATCGGGGTATTGGTGTCGATGATCTGTCTCGTCATCGGCTTTGTCTGGCAGCCGGACCGCTATATCACGGTCCCCAGTAACAGTCTGAATCCGATCGAGGCCCAGATTGAGAATCGAGAAAATAAGCTGCTGGAAAAGGCCCTGAATTCAGGCCGGGCACAATACACCCCCAATATGGCCCGAATCGTCAGCCCCTATCCCCTCTACCGACAGGTTTTTATGGAGATGGTCCGGATTCTCATCTCGCCAACCTTGCCGGTTATCCTCATCGGACTTTTGATCCAAAAAACAAGACGTGCCTATTAGCAGGTGATTGAAAAATCCACGGCTCATCTTGGTTTTGTGAGGAGAGCCAGGCGTGGGCGCTATTTTTTCTTGGCGAAGAGGAAAAGCGCCAGCGAAAGAAAGAAGATCACCCCGGCATTGATCCCAAGATCAAAAAGGTATTGAGAAAAGAGGCGATCCTCGATCCCTGCGCCAATGGGGTGATGTGTCCCGGCAGCGAGAATCCTTCGGATCGAGGCGATGATCCCAATGTAGAAGAAGGGTTCGATCTGAATGGTGTGCACCTTCATGTAGTTAATCACTGTTCCTAAAATCTCCAGGATAATCAGCGCAAGGAGCGTCTCGCTGACCAAGGTCAAAATCGCCTTCATGGGGGACGTCAAGACCATCTTAAAAAAATCAAACCAGGCAAAGAAAAAGGCCATTGCAAGGAGAAGGACGAACGCCCCGCCAATCGCCATATAAATCCAGAGCTCCGCCTTCTCTAACCAGCCAATCGCCTTTTTATTCAATTCCACAGAATCTTCCAAGGAAACCTCCCATTCAGGTGGTGCGTTTAAACTGCTTGATCCGCAGGGCATTGGCAATCACGCTGATCGAAGAAAGAACCATCGCCACCGCCGCCCAGACGGGAGAGAGGGTCATCCCAAACGACGGATAGAACAGACCTGCGGCAAGCGGAAGGAGCGTGATGTTATAGATGAAGGCAAAAAACAGATTCTGTTTGATATTGTTCAGGATGGCCGCCGAGAGGGAAAATGCGGTCACCACATCAGGAAGCCTTCCGTGAAGAAGGGTCATATCCGCAGCAGATTTGGCCACATCCGTTCCCGTTCCCATGGCGATACCAATATCGGCCTGGGTCAACGCCGGCGCGTCATTGATCCCATCCCCAATCATGGCCACACAATGGCCTTGTCCTTGAAGACGGGCAATAATCCTGACCTTATCTTCCGGTAAGGTCTCGGCAAGAATCTCGTCCACGCCCACTTCATCCCCAATGGCCCGGGCCACCCCCGGATGATCCCCCGTCAAGAGAATGACCTTGAGGCCCATCCGGTGCAACGCGGCGATCAGACTCTTCGCAGATTCCTTAACGGTATCGGCCAGCGCGATGACCCCCCGGGCCTCCCCATCCACCGCGATGACCACGGGCGTCTTGGCTTCTTCGGTAAGACGCTGAAGCTGCGATTGATAGCCGGAAAGGCTGACTCCCTTTTCGACAAGCCAACGGGGGGTTCCAACCAAAACCTTCCGCCCCTGAATGATGGCAAAAATCCCTTTGCCGGGAGTCGCTTCAAACTGCTGGGGCGAAACAAGGGCGATCCGTTCCTGCCGGGCCGCCTCCACAATGGCACGTCCAAAAGGATGCTCCGTGCCACCCTCCGCGCTTGCCGCGAAGAAAAGAAGGGTCTGCCGATTCATCTCGTGATTCACAATTTCCGTCACGGAGGGGTGGCCATGGGTGAGGGTCCCTGTTTTATCAATCACCACCGTGGTCACCTTTCGAGAGCGCTCCAAGGCCTCGCCATTTCTGATTAAAATCCCCAACTGGGCACCACGACCAATTCCAACAATCACCGAGATGGGGGTGGCAAGTCCCAGGGCGCAAGGACAGGCAACAATCAACACGGAAATGGCCACCGTCATCGCCTGGGGAAGGGTTGCATAAAAAGCCCATGCCACGAAGGAAATCAAAGACAGGGCCAAAACCGCCGGCACAAAATAAGCGGCAATCTGATCGGCAAGCCGCGCGATGGACGGCTTTGACCCCTGCGCCTCTTCAACCAGACGAATCATCTGCGCCAGGACCGTCTTGTCTCCAACGCCCGTCGCTTTCATGACAAACCGACCCATCCGGTTTAAAGATCCCCCGATGACCTGGTTGCCTCTGCCTTTTTCAATCGGCATGGATTCGCCCGTCATCATCGACTCATCCACGGAAGAGTACCCCTCCACCACTTCACCATCCGTGGGAACCTGTTCCCCCGGCCGAACCACCAGAAGATCACCGACCTTCACGTCAATCCGCTGGATCTCTTGTTCGTTGCCCTCGTCAAGACGGTGGACAACGTCCGGTTGAATCGACATCAGCTTTAAAATCGCCTCGGAGGCACGCCTTCGGGCGCGCCCTTCCAAAACCCGTCCCATGAGAATCAGCGTGATAATGGTTGCCGAAGTGTCAAAATAGATGCCCGGGGCGTTGAGGCGGGACGGGAACAAGACCGCGACGAGGCTAAAGAGGTAGGCTGCGGTGGTTCCAACAGCAACCAGGGTGTTCATGTCAGAGGACCCCTGCCGAGCCCTTGCCCAGGCCCCCTGGTAAAAGGGCCAGCCGGCCCAAATCTGGATGACCGAGGCTAAAATCATCTGAAGAATTAATCCCCACTCGGAGTGCCCCGAAGCGCCCCCCATGAGATCTAAAAGCATCATGGCCCAGAGCGGTATCGTCAAAAGAAGCGCTCCAACGAACCGACGAAACAACTCCGGATCCTCTCCCATCGTGGCTTTCAGGGAAGCCCCCTCGTTGGGGGGATAGCCTAACGCTTGCAGTTTCTCTTTAATCACAGGCAGCGTGGTCAACGCCGGGACATAATCAATCGTCACCTGATGCGTCGCCAGGTTGACCGAGGCATGAACAATACCCGCCTCTCCGCCAAGCCCCTCCTCGATCCGGGTAACACAGGAAGCACAGGAAAGGTTGGTTACCGTCAGGAGCAAACGGGTGGTTGGCTTTGTTTCTGGGGAAGGAGCGGGAGAGGGCCCTTTTTGAAAAGGCAGATCCACCTGGACCGCAATCCCGTGGGCCTGCCCGTGGGCCTGGAACGAGACCTGTCCCAAGGCAAAATCGGGGGATTGCTCAAACGTATCTCTACAACGGACCGCGCAGAAATAGTAGGTGATCCCCTGATAGGGGAAGGTGATCCCGGTTGACTGCTCATCAACCGTCATACCACAAATCGGATCAACGGCCATTGGTTTATTGGTCCAAAGGTACTATCTGGTGGAGGCGGCGGGAATCGAACCCGCGTCCGAAGATCTTCAGAAAAAAGGTACTACATGCGTGTTCTCAGTTTTGGAATTCGCGTCGGAGGCCCCCCCGAGACCGGGTTCATCTTCCGCTATCCTCCTTGATCTTACCT
>CAYRGU010000147.1:0-4031 GCA_964423845.1 uncultured Nitrospirota bacterium | reverse complement strand
CAATCCGCCTTCAGCTTGGTCCCTTCGTGCCCCAGGTTTGGCGCGATCTGTTCAACCACGTTTTTAATGTGACAAACACGGCAATCGGTCTTTCCGGGCTCCTTCAAATCAGAGGCCCGGACCTTCTTCACTTCATCCCCCGAGGAGAGTGTCCGGACATAGGCCGCAACATTCTGAATCTGCTCCCGTGAAAGCGTTTTTCCCCAAGGGGGCATCGCGGCAGAGAGCTCCACAGCCGCCCCGCCCTTTTCAATCACCTCATAAATCTCCGCATTCGTGAGGCTTGCCACCCTCTCACCCGTGAGGTCGGCTGGATAGGGATCGAGATTCCCCGCATTAAGCCCATTGCCCTTCCCTGACGGCCCATGACAAACCGCACAGTAATGCTTAAAAAGGTGCCCTCCCGCGACAAGATCAACCCTGACGGAAGTCAGGTCGACAGCCTTTGATGAGACCTTTTTAGGGGGAGATGAAAATACAAGAGAAGGAAAAAACAAGAAGAAAGAAAGAACAACAACGCGGGAAATACGCTTATCGAAGAATCGCATCAGACCCATTCGCACACCCATCTGCCACCCTGCAACAGCCAACACAACGCCCCCCTCTGATCCTTAGGGAGGAAGACCAGACAAAGTCATCACTCAATGTATCAATTAGAAGCACCAACCGAGAACAGGAAGAGCCCGCCGCCTACTTTGGCACATAGGGCGGCACGGCAATCGATCGTAGATAGGCCACCAGATCCCACCGACTCTCTTCTGAAATAATATGCCCCCAAGAGGGCATACTAACCGACTTTTTAATGCCTTTCCCGCCCTGTGTAATCGCATTAAAAAGCTGTTGATCCGTCCGATCATTCATGCCATCCCCGGGGCGAGTCCCCTTGCCATCGGTGTGATTTCTCGGCCTCGGATCCAGCAACGCCGCAAGTTGCCCCTTTCCATCCCCGTTCATGCCATGACATGGGGTGCAATAGAGGGTGTACAGCTTGCGGCCATGCGCAGGATTTCCCTTTTTTGTCACCGCCTGACCCTTAAACTCCTGCAACGCCAACAAGGCATCCGCCGTCATAAACTCTTTCCCCGCAGCGAAGACCGATGGCACTAACGCCACGAAAAAAACAGCAGCCACTCCCCATAAAACAGAAGACTTCATCTTAAAAATTCCTCCTATTCAACGATAAAAGTGCCACGCATTTCCATGTGAGCAGATCCGCACCAGTTGCTACAATAAAAATCAAACACGCCACTCTTCTCGGGCTTAAACTCAAGCGTCGCGGCCACACCCCGTGGAATGAGCACATGACTCTGCTCCGCATAGCCATTGATGGTAAACCCATGCACCACGTCAGGGTTATCAATAAGATTCCCCTTTTCATCGATATTCTGGATAACAATCTTCACCGTATCCCCTTTGAATACATTAATTTCATTGGGGGCAAACTGATGGCTGAAGGCATTGACATAAACCTCGGAACCTCCCGGCGCGTCGAAGACACCCGGCTTATGCGGCTTGGCCGGCCCATAGGTCAGCTTCACTTTGGATTTTGCAGGAATATCAATCTGCCGCCCTTTTACAACAGCCTCCTTCCCAGCGGTAAGACTGACGTCCTTAACCACGGAGGCGGAAGCCACAACCAAGCCGAACAACTCGCCAGGGACCGGCTTTTGGCCCACTGAATTTCCCGT
This sequence comes from uncultured Nitrospirota bacterium, assembly GCA_964423845.1. Classification (GTDB taxonomy): domain Bacteria; phylum Nitrospirota; class Nitrospiria; order SBBL01; family SBBT01; genus CAYRGU01. The sequence goes on along the minus strand of CAYRGU010000147.1, from coordinate 2,343 downwards.
CGCCGTGTCAATCAACTGAATACTGGTTGGATTAACCCCTTTATCGCCAACGGTCGCCTTAAAATCTTCATAGAGCCCCGTTGAATACTTGTTCAAAACAAACAGCGTCTTGTCGTCCGGGGAAATGCCAAGGTGACCCGGACGAAAATTAACAAAAAAGGTGCCAACCACTTCCTGCTTGGCAAGATCAATTTTCTTGACCACATTGCCTAAAAAGGCCGATTGGTAGGCAAACTGCCCTTTGGAATCAACCACGGCGTGAATCGGGACCGCGCCGGTTTTGATGGTCTTGGCGATCTTCATGGAGGCAAGATCTAAAAAGGCCATATTGGCGGAAAATTTATTTGAAATAAGCGCCCATTTGTCGTCGGGGGTGATCGCGATACCATGCGGGTTGTCCCCGCCCGATGGGACCTGTTTTTCGACGGCAAAAGGATTCAGGGTAACCACCCAGACCAGGCTGTTGATATAGTCGGACACAAGACAACGTTTTCCATCTTTAGTGGCCGCCGCATAGACCGGTGCCGCAGGCTTCAAAGGAAGCTTGATGACCTCCACCTTGCCAGAGGCGGTATCCACCTTGGCGATCTGCCCAGAAAGCTCTCCGGCAACGCAGAGCGCCTTTCCATCGGGGGTCAGATCAAGGCTGTTCGGACCAAACTTATCAGGCAGGTCAATCGTCTTTGAAATCTTTGATCCAGAAAGATCAACCACCACCACCTTGTTCGCAGCCTTATCCACCGCGTAGAGGAATTTGCCATCCGGGGTGCCGTTGCTGTTTCCCTTATTGCCACCGCTCAAGACCGGCCCATGAAGATCAATCCCCGCCTGAACCTCTTTCAGGAGTTTTAAACTGGGAATTTCGAAAATGAGAATTTTACCGTTATATCCACCCGCCGCATATCCAATCCATGGATCTTTCGCATGCGAGACCGCAGGCAAAGACAATAAGAGTATTAGAGAAAAAGAGAAAACATGCCGCATTCCTTTACCTCCCTGCGTCTTCAAAAATAGGCCCATCCTGAAAACGAAAATACCTTCCTTGATGCTCGAATCACGATTAAGTTTCGCTCTTATAACATGGGGTGTAAACCTTGTCAATATGCACTTTTTGCGTGCCCGCTCATCGCACGGGAATCAATAAAATCCCCAAGTGGTATTAGATGCCGCCACAATCCGGACCCCACAATCTCCCACAATCTAACTAATGGGCCTACGGGGGCTGCGAGTCCTAACGGAGCCGGGCTTATAGAGAGCAATTCCTGGTATTCTGACCCACTCTGTAGCGATAAAGAGGTTGACTTCAGCACGACTCACAGATAGAATCCCGCCCGTGAAAATGACCCCTTCTGCGTTGTTCCGATGGCTTTTTCCGCTTCTGTTTTTCATCGCACTTTCCCCAAGCCCAGCCTCCGCCGAGCGTCCTTTCAGCGCGACGGAACGGGCCCTTCCCGTAGAGAGAGGGCGCTATCGCCTTGAGGGCGGTCTTGAGGTGAAGCGGTTTTCTTCAACGAAAGATCAAACAACTTTTCCCATCAGATTACGGTATGGTCAACTTCAAAATCTTGAATTTGGCGCAGGATTTTCCTACTTTTTCGGAGAAAACAATAACGCGAATACCGATCACCTTGGAGATCTGTTTCTAACCACTAAAATCCGATTTCTCAAGGGGAGGGAAGCCAACCCGCTTTCCATTGCCGGACAAATCGCAATCAAGCTCCCCACCGCAGGTTACAACAAGGCCTTTGACACGAGCGGAGAGGTGGATGTTGGCTTTATGGCCATTGCCACCAAAGTGTTCGCTGCCACCACAGCCCATATTAATTTTGGGTATCTGTTTGTCGGAAAATCGCCACGAGACGTTCCGCCACAGGAAGACCGACTGATCTCCTCACTTGGTTTTGATTTCAAAACTCCTGACCCGTTGAGCCATCTTGCTTTAGAACTTTTTGGCCAGGTCGATCGCCGAAGCGCCGTGAGTCACGGCCAGTGGAACCTCTTATTCGGGATGGCGTATCACGCCGAGCAGGATATTTATATCGATACCTCGCTCATCTTCGGGCTGAACCATTACACCCCGGATCGGTCCTTCAATATCGGGATCACCCGTTTTTTCAGCTAACCCCTTCCTTATTGTTCCTGATTGTTTTTCAACGACCGACTCACCTCTTCTTGCCGTCTCACAGCGGCCCTCATCTCTTGTGCGTGAGACATCACTTTGGCAGTAATCTGGTCTCCACCCATCATTCGGGCAAGCTCCTGAACACGTTCTGTTTCGGAGAGGGGCCTCACCGAGGTCACCATCCGTTCCCCCGCCCAGACCTTTTCCACAAAAAAATGATG
>CAYRGU010000146.1:0-20045 GCA_964423845.1 uncultured Nitrospirota bacterium | reverse complement strand
GCGAGGGGTGACGTGATCCCCCTTAAATAAACAGGGATCCAATGTTTAAAAAGGTTTTGATTGCCAATCGGGGGGAGATTGCCCTTCGGATTATTCGGGGGTGTAAGGAGCTCTCCATCCCCACGGTGGCCATTTATTCGGAGGCCGATGCAACGACACTCTATGTGAAAAAGGCGGATGAGGCCTGCCTGGTGGGGCCAGGGCCGATTGAAGGGTATTTGAATATCTACCGGATTATTGATCTGGCAAAACAGCGTGGGGTGGATGCCATTCATCCGGGGTATGGCTTTTTGTCGGAGAATGCGGAATTTGCAGAGGCTTGCCGGGACAACGGGCTGGTCTTTATCGGCCCGTCGCCGGAGTCGATCCGAACGATGGGGGACAAGATTTCGGCCAGGAAGAAGATGCGGGAGATTGGGGTTCCCATTGTGCCTGGCCTGACCGATCCGGTCGCCTCCCTCCCGGAGGCCATTTCCTGCTCGGAGACGATTGGTTATCCCGTGATGATCAAGGCCTCGGCGGGAGGGGGAGGCCGCGGACTGCGTATCTGTCGCAACGCGGAAGAGTTGAAACGGTTTTTCCCTCTGGCTCAATCCGAAGCGATGGCGGCCTTTGGAAAAGAGGCCGTCTATCTGGAAAAATATCTCTCCTCTCCCCACCATATTGAGTTCCAGATCTTAGGGGACACCCATGGCAATATCCTTCACCTCGGTGAGCGGGACTGTTCGATTCAGAGACGGCATCAGAAGCTCATTGAAATTGCGCCGTCTTTAATTTTAGATGAGCGGTTACGCCGGGAGATGGGAGAGGCCGCAGTTGCTGCGGCCCGTGCAGTGGGTTACGTGTCTGCGGGAACGGTGGAATTTTTAGTCGATTCCGACTTGCGCTATTATTTTCTGGAGATGAATACGAGGCTTCAGGTGGAGCATACCATTACGGAGGAGATTACCGGTGTGGATATCGTGCGGGAGATGATCCGAATTGCCGGAGGAGGGCCGATCTCGGTGAAGGAAAAGGACGTGCGTCTTTCGGGTCATGCGATTGAGTGCCGGATTAATGCCGAAGATCCCCAGCGGGATTTTATCCCGACACCGGGCAAGATTACCGCCTATTATTCCCCCGGGGGCATTGGCGTGAGGATCGATGGGAATATCTATGCCGGGTATGTCATTCCTCCCTATTATGATTCCATGCTGGCCAAATTAACCGTGCGGGCCCGAACCTGGAAGGGAGCGGTTCAGAGGATGCGTCGGGCCCTGGACGAGTATGTCATCCGAGGCGTGAAGACCACGATCCCGTTCTACAGAAAGATCATGGACGACCCCGATTTTCAGGCAGGACAATTTAACACCCATTACATTGATACACATCTTAAACAACTCAATGTTGTGGCCGAGGTCAGTCGGATGGATAAGGTTACGGCCATTTCTGCGGCGATTGCCGCCTATTCAAAAAGGTAGATCGATGCCAAAATTAAAACCGATTCAAATCACGGATGTCACCCTGCGCGATGGCCACCAGTGTCTCATCGCAACACGTCTTCGTCTGGAGGATATGCTGCCGATTGCCGAAAAAATTGATCAGGTCGGATATGCGTCCGTGGAGATGTGGGGCGGGGCCACGTTTGACTCGGCGCTTCGATATCTGAATGAAGACCCCTGGGAGCGGATTCGGGCGTTAAAGAAGTTGATGCCGAGGACGCCGTTCCAAATGCTCCTTCGCGGCCAGAATCTGGTGGGCTACCGCCATTACGCAGATGACCTGGTGGAGCGATTTATTGATCGGGCGGTGGTGAATGGTATTAACATCTTTCGAATTTTTGATTCCTTAAATGACCTGCGTAACCTGAAGACGGCGATCAAGGCCACCTCGAAGTATGGCGGTAAGGTCGAAGGGACATTTTGTTATACCTTAAGCCCGGTGCACAATAATGATCTCTTCGTCGAAATGGCCAAACGGCTGGAAGATATGGGCTCGGACTCGATCTGCATTAAAGACATGGCCGGGTTGCTGACGCCCTATGCCGCATCGGATCTGGTGGGCAAATTAAAGAAGGTGATCGGCGTCCCCATTCATCTGCATGGCCATGATACCGGGGGCATGGGGGTTGCGACGGCGTTGAAGGCCATTGAGGCCGGGGTCGATATGATTGATACGGCGATCTCTCCCCTGGCATCGGGAACATCGCATCCCCCCGTGGAGACGATTGCGACGATTCTAAAGGGAAGTAAATATGATCCGCAGCTTGACCTCCTCCTCCTCTCCGACATTGCGGGGTATTTCCGGGAGGTTCGTGGCAAATATAAGGCATTCGAGTCAGATTATACCGGTGTGGACCCCAATGTGCTGATTTATCAAGTCCCCGGCGGGATGACGTCTAACCTTGCGATGCAGTTATCCGAACAGAAGGCCCTTCACCGGATGAAGGAAGTGCTGGAGGAGGTCCCGAAAGTGCGGGAGGATTTTGGCTTTCCGCCTCTTGTCACGCCGACCAGTCAGATTGTGGGGACGCAAGCGACACTGAATGTCCTCACCGGAGAGCGTTACAAAGTGATTACGACGGAGACCAAGAATTATCTTAAAGGTCTCTATGGGAGACCTCCCGCTGCGATTAACGAGGCGGTTCAAACACGGGCCATTGGCCGTGACGTGCCGACCACGGAGAGACCGGCAGACTCTCTGGCGCCTGAAATTCCACGCGCTGAAAAAGAGATTGAAGATATCTCTAATAATATTGAAGATATCTTGAGTTATGCGCTATTTCCAAATGTTGCGATTGAGTTTTTTAAAAGAAGGATGGCGGGTCAAGGGGCAGGGGCTCCGATCGCCGAAAAGGAGATGGCGTCGCCCTCGGATGCCCATCCCCCCATTTTAGCCCCGACCGAATTTAATGTGAAGGTGCATGGGGAGACCTTCCATGTGAAAGTTGGGGGAATGGGGCATGCTGGAGAGGGGGGGAAGCCGTACTTTATCTATATTAACGGGCAGCTTGAAGAGGTGCTTGTGGAGTCACTTTTGGAGGTGGTTCCCAGCGCGGAAGGAAGAATCGCGGAGGGGGTTGGCGGTCGCTCAACCCTTCCCAAGGCCGCTCATGAGGGGGATGTGACCGCGCCCATGCCGGGGGCGGTGGTGGATGTGAAGGTGAGTGTGGGAGATCGGGTGACGGCTGGCGACACGGTGTTGGTGGTCGAGGCGATGAAGATGCAAAGCGAGGTGCATACGCCGATTTCAGGTGTGGTCAGGGCGATTTATGTCGCGAAGGGGGATCGCGTGAATCCGGATGAGGTGTTGGTTGAAATTCGTCCCGTGGCGTCGGGTGGCCCGGCCACTACGGGTGGCGCGGCCACTGCGAGTGGCGCGGCCACTGCGGGGGGATAAATGGAGATGGAGCAGATCGGCCCGCTGATTCAGAACCTCTCCATCATGGCCCTCCCGCTTCTTTTTGCCGTCACGCTGCACGAGGCGGCCCATGCGTGGGTGGCGGATAAAAAGGGGGATGGGACCGCGCGGTTGCTGGGTCGGATCACGCTGAATCCCTGGCCTCATGTTGATCTTTGGGGGACCCTCCTCATGCCCCTCTTGTTTTATACGACCATTGGATTTCTTTTTGGATATGCCAAGCCGGTTCCGGTCAATGCGTCCAATCTGCGCCGCCCCAAACAGGACATGGCCTGGGTGGCTGCGGCTGGGCCAGGAATGAACCTTTTTCTGGCGGTGGCGAGTGGTTTTATTTACCGACTGATCTTACTGTTTAATCCGACCTTCTTGTCGTCCCAGAATGGGTTTTCACAACCGGGTGATCTGGCCACGCTGGTCTTGACGCCCCTGCTTTTGATGCTCCGTTTTTCTGTGGATATCAACCTCGTTCTGATGGTCTTTAATCTGATCCCGATCCCCCCTCTGGATGGCGGCCGGGTGATGGTGGGGCTCCTTCCGCCACGTTCCGCCAAGATGATGAGCCGGATTGAGCCGTATGGGATGATCCTCCTGCTACTCATGACCTTTCTGGATCCATTCAACCTGATGCAAAAGACACTCTGGCCGCTGGTGTCGGTGCTGTCCGCGTATATTTCAGGGGGATGGGTGATTTAACAGGCGGTTGCAAGGAAATTGAATAACACGAGGAGGGGAGTGAAATGCTCTCTGCACTAAGAAGGTCACTAAAAAGCAAACCTTCGTACCCCGATATTCAAGCAAATATTCTGGCTGGTCTAACTGTCGGGGTCATTGCGCTTCCGCTGTCTATGGCGTTGGCCATCGCAAGTGGCGTCCCCCCCCAACATGGCCTATACACGGCAATCGTTGCCGGCATCATTATCGCCTTAACCGGTGGCTCGAAAGTCAATATATCGGGGCCTACTGCGGCGTTTGTTGTCGTATTGCTGCCCATTGTTCAGGAATTTGGCTTGGGCGGCCTGCTTCTTAGCGGTTTCATGGCGGGCTTCATTCTTGTCCTGATGGGTGTCAGCAAGATTGGAAAACTCATTGAAATCGTTCCTTACCCCGTCACGGTGGGATTTACCGCAGGGATTGGTGTGGTGATCGGTACTTTTCAAATAAAAGATTTCTTTGGCCTCAATATCGCTTCAATGGACGGACACTATCTTGATAAGCTGTCCTCTATCTTTCATGCATTGCCCACGGTGAGCTGGCAAGAGACCCTGATTGGCGGCCTGACGCTTGCCACACTGTTAATCTGGCCTCGATTACGTTCGAAAATACCTGGGCATCTCGTTGCCCTGTTTTTTGGTGGCATCACGGCGTGGCTGCTGGGTCACTTCCTCCATGAATTTTCTGTGGCCACGATTGGCAGCCGATTCCACTATGAGATTAACGGTATGGCGGGTCATGGGATTCCAGCAATCCTGCCGACTTTTGAGTGGCCCTGGAACCTATCCGGGGCTAACGGCAAACCCATTGGAGTAAGTTTTAAACTTGTCAGGCTACTTCTCCCCTCCGCACTCACGATTGCGATACTGGGCGCACTGGAATCGCTGTTATGTGCCGTGGTTGCAGATGGTATGTCCGGCAAAAAACATAATCCTAACGACGAGCTTATCGGTCAGGGAATCGGTAACATGATCGCACCCCTGTTCGGCGGACTGCCTGCTACGGCTGCGATCGCCCGAACCGCTGCAAACATCGCGGCGGGGGGCAATTTGCCACTGGCTTCAGTCGTTCATAGTTTGTTCATCCTTATGGCAATCTTGGCGCTATCGCCGCTACTGTCTTACATCCCGATGGCTTCAATGGCCGCATTGTTATTGATGGTTGCATGGAATATGAGTGAGGCGAAACATTTCGTCCGCACTTTAAAAATCGCATCCAGAGACGATAGCTTGGTTTTAATTTTGTGTTTTCTACTCACCGTGTTCTTTGATATGACGGTTGCTGTCGCAGTCGGCATGGGGCTGGCCGCATTGTTATTTATTCACAGAAGTATCAGTCTGACGGCCACGACAAAGAGGGAGCGCGGCCAGGATACCTATAATCTGCCTGATAACATTGCAGTCTATGATATTAACGGGCCGTTATTTTTCGGTTCTGCACAAAAAGCATTACAAACCATTTCTACCGTCACGCCTAATATACAGATTGTCATTCTTGATATGTCAGAAGTGACGATGCTTGATGTGAGTGCAATTGTTGCAATGGAGTCAATAGAAGAGAGCCTTTCCAACAAAAATATAGGGCTAATCATCAATAATTTGCAGCCCCGGATGATCCTGAAACTGCGGCGTGCCGGCATCGGAAAAAAATCCGGCAAAGTGGAATTTTCAGGATCTATTTCAGATAGTTTCGCGCTGGCGAGTAAGATGCTCTAACAATCAGATACATTCGCAGATGCATTCGCAGATGCACTCGGGCAAAATAAAGCTGCGCCGCTTTGCTCTGTAACTTTATTTTGCGGGTGATGTGAGGCGTTAGTCGGCTTCGGGTTCAGCGTTGCCTTGCCGGTGGGTCACCTTGTCTTCGTCGAAGATTTCCTGCATCTCCTTGGCGATGAGATAGCCGATTGGAAGTTCGAAGGCAGGTTTTTTTTCGCCTATTTCATCGGGGGCCTCTTTTTGGGAGGGGCCCTCTTCGGCCATCTTCAGTGGGGTGTTCTTTTTTTCTTCCATAGATTTTCAGAAATGCCTCCGCAACAGACCGTATTATACGGGAATGACGCCGAAAGCTAAAGAAGAAAATAAAGATTTTTGGTTCCTTTGAGTTTTAAATGAGTAAATCCCCTCCTTTACTTAAGGAGGGGTAGGGGAGGTTATCAGTTTTACTTGTTCTGCTCTCCTCTCCTTGACAAGACTTCCTCTACTTAAATGCTCTTCAGAGCTTTTCTCTTTATTTTTGATCTGTTCTATGAATACCTCGGCGATAAACCCCTCCTAACCTCCCCTCGCAGCCATCGCATGGCTTGCAGGGGTCGCACCCCTTGCCAAGGGGAGGATTTAAAATACGATACCCACTCTAAACTTAAAGGAACCTATTTTCCCTGAAGAAGATGCCAGTTTGGATAATTCTTTTGCTGGTAGATCTGGTCAATGTCTTGCGGAATCTGGAAGTTTCGCTTTTTCAGGAAATTGACAATGGGCTTCAAGGGGAGTCCCACCGCAGCGAGAAAATCCCCCTCAAGCTGTTTGATAAAGTGATGCCCCCCTTCCTGAAGGGAAAATGCCCCGGCCTTCCCCATCGCCTCTCCGGTCGCCACATAATTTTCGATCTCGAGGTCACTGATTGGCGCCATGGTGACATGAATGGCCTCGATGTGCGTTTCCAGATCGTTCTCGGCCACATTCAATAGTGTGACTGCGGTGTAAATCGTATGTCGTGTTCCCCGTAGGCAATGAAGCATTCTGACGGCATCCGCAGGATCTGTTGGCTTTCCAATTTTTTCTCCCTGGCAGTCAATGAGGGTGTCGCTGCCAAGGATGATCCCCTCTGGAAAATCTGCGGCCACTGACTTTGCCTTGGCTTGCGCAAACATTTCAACTTCCTCACGTGCCGAGCGACGGGGGTTTGTGATTTCCTCAAAGCGGGGTGCCACCGTCAGGAAGGGAAGCCCCAGGAGAGAGAGAATCTCTTTTCTGCGAAGGGAGGTGGAGGCCAGAACGATTTTACAGGCGCTGGGCGAATTCATGGGGGAGCGATTCGGGCAAGGTTGACTTAAAGAGCATTTCGACTTCCTGACTGCTATGAACATGCATCAACTGGGCGCGGAGACGCGAGGCGCCCGCGAATCCACGGCAATACCAGCCGAGATGTTTTCTCATGGCTTGAAAATAGTCGGTCCCGTGACGTTCCTCAAAAAGACGGGCATGTTCCAAGGCAACGTGCCACCGCTCTTGCTGGGGGGGAATGGCGGAAAAGGGGCCGTTCTGAAAAATCCACGGATTTCCCAGGGCAGCCCGTCCAATGAGCACTCCCGATACGCCACTTTCCTGAATTCGTCTTTGGGCGTCCTGAAGGTCTTTGACATCGCCGTTTCCGAGGATTCGCGTCGAGGTCCCCCTGGCAAGAGAGGCGGCTTCTGCAATCGCCTCCCAATTGGCATCGCCGCGATATCCCTGGGAGAGGGTTCGCCCATGGATACAGATGGCCGCAGGTTCTACTTCCAAGAGGTGCTGGATCCATTCCAGGATGACTATTTTGTTTGTGCCCAGGCGGGTCTTCACCGAAACGGGAATGGGCCTGCGTTCCTGTTTGACGGGATGCTTTAACCGTTGTTGATCGAGGAAGGCTTGAATCTGGGGATGGCGATCCAGAATGGAAAGCGGCGCGCCATGAGCCCATTCGTGAATCCCGCGTTGCGTAGCGCGGACGATTGCCTTGGCGCGGTCCGGATCGGCAATCAGCCCTGCGCCGCATCCGTGGGAGGAGACGGCTTTTGCCGGGCAGCCCATGTTGATGTCTATGCCATCGAACCCCAACTCGCAAATGAACGGGGCGACCTGGAGGAAAGTCGCCGGATCAGCACCATACACTTGAGCGATGACGGGCCGTTCGATCTCGTCGAAGATCAGCCCCGACAGTTCGCGTTCAACGCCACGGCAAATCGCCTCCACGCTGGTAAACTCCGTGACGATCAGATCAGGTCGGCCATGCCGGGCCGTGATGAGTCTGAAGCAGGGATCGGTGACCCCATCCATGGGAGAGAGGCCGATGATCGCGGCGTCTCGCTCTCTCCAGAAATTTTCATAAGGGATCTTGTACGACATGGGCCGGAACCTTATAAGCCCGGTGAGGCAAGGAGTCAATCCCTCACACTTGCCTTGCTCGCTGGATCGGTCCTTGTATTCGGGACCCTTGAACCGCCTGGGTTTTTCAACGACCTGCTGAAATGTTCGATGTCGTTTGTTCAATTTTTCTGGTGGTTTCTGTTGTTTTTTATGTCCGATTGAAATACAGTTTTTATCTCCCTCTTGAAGAGGGGGGGCAGCGGAGGCGGACGGGTGTTGATTCTTAAATTCCTTCTTCAATTCCTTCAAATTTTAAATCGAGGCGCGGCGCCTTGGCAGATTTCCTGCGGGATCGCCCTGGGCGCTATTGTGGGTCTTACGCCTACCGTAAATCTTCACAATGTTGCGGTCCTTCTTGTGGTACTCCTCCTGAATGTGAACCTCCCCTCTGCCCTTTTGGGCTGGGGGGTCTTTGGCGCCTTTTCCATTCTTTTGGACCCCCTCTTTCATCGCGTTGGACTTTTTTTCCTGACGGACGTTCCAATGCTGACGCCCCTCTGGACCCTCCTCTACAACACGCCCATCGTTCCCTGGACCCGGTTTAACAACACCCTTGTTCTGGGAAGCCTCCTGATGGCTCTCCTCCTTTTTTGGCCTCTGTTTTTCTTTGGGATCTGGGGGGTAAAACAGTATCGGGAAAGGCTCATGGTGGCCGTGGCCAAATGGAAAATTGTCCAGTTGCTTCAGACCTCCAGACTTTATCAACTCTATCAGCGCTACCAGAAACTCTCATGATCCGCTGGAAATTCATGATTCCCATCGTCATTTTTATTTTCTGCGTAGGGATTTTTATGGCCTTTTTCCTGGAAGGCGTGGTCAAACGGGCCATAGAAGTCACCGGAACGAAGATCAATGGCGCACAAGTGGATATTCAGGACGTGGAGATCAGCCTGTGGGAGTTGCGTGTCGCGTTACAGGGACTGCAGGTGACCGATTCCGAAGAACCGATGACCAATTCCGTGGAAATCAAATCGCTGCGGTTTGATCTTTCTCCAAAACCGTTGACCTGGAAAAAAATGGTGATTGAAGAGGCCGCTATCGGGGGCATTCGCACCCATACGCCTCGGAAAAAGAGTGGCGCCCTCCCTCAAAAAAAAGAAGAAAAGACCGGGAAGACAATCACAGAGAAATTTTCCCAGGCCACCTCGTCTATTCTGGCGAACGCGAAGGAAAACTATGACCCGGAGAAAATGGTCCGCCTGGAGGATCTCTCCTCCTATCAGAAAGTGAAGGAGGAGGAGGCCCGTCTGATGGCTTTGTCCGAGGCGTGGGAAGCCCGACTCAAGGCGTTACGCGCGGAAGAAAAAATAAAGGAGATGCAGCCGTTCATTGACAAGCTAAAAAATGTAAAAGACCTCTCCCTTCCAGAGAGTGTGGCCCTGATCGAGGAGGGGAGGAAACGGAAGAATGATCTTGAAATTCTGAAGAAGGCGTTTGAATCTTTAAAGGAAGCCGTGGGGGGAGAAGTCAATCAGGCAAAAAATATCTTTCATGAAATTGACCGTCTTGGGAAACAGGATGTGGAGCATGTCGTTTCAAAGGTGAAGTCAAACTTTTCGACAGAAGGAATCACTCGAAATCTTCTGGGATCGGTATGGTTTGAAAAAATAGAGGGCGCGCTGGGGTATTACCATAAGGTCCGCCACTTCTTTCCCAGGAAAAAGGCGGGAGAAGCGGTGCCCCCGCAGGTGGCGCTCCAGCTGGGCCAGGACATTCCCTTTCCCTTTCAATACGCCTGGCCTCGCTTCCACCTTAAAAAGGCTTCCCTGGACGGGACCACCAACGAGACAAATCCGCTCTCCTATCAAGGGATGCTGATGGATGTGAGCTCGGACCCCCAGAAAGTAGGGCGACCTCTTCTCTTTGAAATCAAAGGACAGAGAGAGGGGGGGGCCCCTTTTCTGGAATTAAAAGCCGCTCTGGACTACGTCAGGGAGACGCACGCGGAAAAGGTGACTTTTACCTATGGCGGGGTGAATGTTTCAGGAATGAAATTGGGAGAGATGGATGGCCCTGTCATGATGAAAGAGGCGCGAGGGAGCTTGACGGCCCGGCTTGTCACGGAGGGGGAAAAAGTATCGGGTCAAATCGATTTTCTGGTAGATCAGGCGCGTCTGGAGTATCTCCCCCATCCCGATAAAGCTCATAAAAAAATGACGGAAATTTTTACCCAGGTTCTCTCTCGACTCAATCGCCTTGACGTTTCCATGGAGGTTTCGGGTCTTTTACGTTCTCCTGATTTTAAGGTCCGATCTTCTCTGGATGAGCAGTTAAACGCTGCGGCAAGAGAGGTCTTTCAGAAGGAATTGGAGGCGCTGCGAGGCCGCTTGAGGGCACGCGTTGATCTGCTTGTCGAGGAGGCAAGGCAAAAGCTTTCCGGGGTCGTCAATGAGCAATTCTCCCGACTGTCCGAGAAATTGAAGGGCCAGGGGGATCTTCTTGCGTCCGTTGAGGAAGAGATGCGAAAGGCCCTTGAAAAACTCAAGAAGGATCCGCTTGTCGAAGGGGGGCTGGGAAAGGCCCTCGAAAAGCTCAAGAAGAAATCGCCGCCCTTTTCCCTTCCAAAATTTTAGGGAATCTCCCCTCTCTCCCCTTGCAATCCTGGGGGAGTCCATCGATGCCAACTGGACTGGCCAGGCGCCATTGCAAAGCCCCTTTCCATTAAAGAGACCCCACGCGATAACAGATTGAAACAACGCTGTCTTGGGTGGTAAGTTGCTCGCAGGGATAACCTTTTGAAGAGGAGAAGTGGAATGAATGCAGTTTCTTTCTTGACGGGATTGACCCCGCTTCAGGAACGGCTCATCGATACCTGTCGGGCGATGGCGGAAAATGATCGGGTCTTCATTGAGGCCAGGGAAATTTTAAAAGTCGTGGCGCTTCAGGATCTTCAGATGGATGCCCCGACGTTTGAATATGAATGCGAGCAACTTAGCAGCCATCTGGAACCGATTGAATCGTATTCGCCATTGGCCGTGGGATATGCTTATCGCCTCCTGTTACAGATGGGGGCTCCCTGGCAATGCCGATATCCCTTTTTTGAATTGCGTGGCATGACGGGTGATCTCCATGACGATTCTCCTCACGGGCCGGAATATGTTCAGGTTCGTCTTTCGTCTTTCTGCCATACGGTGATGCCGGTTTTGGGGCCTCCGCTCCTTCCGATTGCCCTCCTCAATGGGGTGCGCCATACAGAGGGGCCTGCGATTCCCGCGCACAATCTTGAAGAGCTCTGGATGGCCTTCGAGCAGGTGCGGCAAGACCCCGATATTTCACTCGATCAACTCATGGCGTTTATTCCCGGTCCGGACTTCGCCTCGGGGGGAGTGGTGGAATCTCCCGCATCGATCCGCGCCCTTTACGCGGAGGGGAAGGGGGCGCTTCGACTCTGTGGCCAGATTGAGACGGAAATTGAAGGGGCACTGACCCGGCTGGCCATTACCTCCCTGCCTCCTGGGATTTCGGTCCAGAGGGTGATGGAGAAGATCCGTTCCTTGGCGCAAAGGGGGACGGTTCAGTTTTATAACATTCAGGATCAGTCTCAACGGGACCGGATTCGTATTGTGGTTGAAACGCCAAAGACCTGCCCTGCCGCGGGCCTCAAGGAAATACTTTTTCGTGATGCAGGACTTTCGGTGGAGGTTGATTTCCAATGCAGCGTGACGGACACGACGGGATGGTGCGGTGGCGTTTCCCTGATCGACACCTTGAAGCAGGCGGTGAAGCGATGCACCCTTTCCTGGGGGAGAAAGGATGGCGAGCCGATCGACTATGTGCCCCTGCTCAAGGAAATTCAGGAATATGGCGGCTACAAGAGCCCCCTTTCCGATTTTAAAGATCAGCGGCGGAGTCGCCTTTTAGAATGCGTCTGATCAGGTCGTGATGACCGAGAGAAAAAAGGCGGAATGGCTCCTTTTCGCGACGACATTTATCTGGGGGGGCACCTTTGTTATCCTCAAGGAGGGACTGGCCGATATCTCTCCATTGCTGATGGTGGCTGTCCGGTTTAGCCTGGCGTCCCTGTTGCTTTTGCCTTTTTGTTTAAAATCCCTAAAAGAGATAGACCGCTCGATCTTGCTGGGGGGCTTCGGCCTGGGAATGCTTATCTTCCTGGGATTTTTCCTCCAGACGATGGGATTGCGGCTTACCACCGCGTCTAAATCGGCATTGATTACGAGCATGATGGTCGTCTTTACCCCATTGTTCCAGTTGATTTGTCTGAAACGTCCCCCCTCACGCAATAATCTGATCGGTATTCTTGTGGTTTTAATTGGTCTTTGGTTATTAACTGGGCAAGAAGAGGGCAATTTTAATCGTGGGGATCTCCTGACATTGCTTGGCGCCATTATTTTCTCCCTCTATATTGTTTTGCTGGATCCTGTCTCCAGAAAATACGACGCGCTGACCTTGACCTTTCTTCAAATTGTTTCCGCAGCCTTTTACGGATGGATGGTTTTGCCGTGGGGGGAAGCGTCCTATTTCCGGTTGACCCGGGCCGCCCTGTCGGCCCTGGCCTATACAACGCTTCTTGCCACCTTGCTGACGGGATATATCCAGACAAAATATCAGAAAGAAACCACCCCCACCCGGGTGGTTATTCTCTATGCCTTCGAGCCCGTCTGGGCGGCTATTTTAGGATTTCTTATCTTAGGCGAGAGGATTGGACTGATGGGATTTTTGGGCGGGGTGCTGATGATTCTCGGTATGATTTTTTCAGGGTCAGACATTGGTGCCGGATCGTCTGATTCGAAGATCGATTCTTGACAACGAAATTAAATATTCATAGGATCAATCTTAATGGAACCAATTGAAAATTCAATAGTTTCTCAAGTAGTCAAGATGACCTTCGAGGAGGTGATCGCGCGTGTTCGAGCGTATGCCCCGCGCAGTGACATTGAGCTGTTACGGCGGGCGTATGCCTTCTCTTCGGCAGCCCATGAAGGGCAACTCCGCCAATCGGGTGAGCCCTATTTGCACCACCCTCTCGAAGTGGCCGGCATCCTCACGCAATTAAAGTTGGACATTCCCTCCCTGGTTGCGGGCCTGCTTCACGACGTGCTGGAGGACACCGCTTATACCCGGGAAACGCTGGCGCGGGAGTTTGGCGACGAGATCGCGACGCTGGTAGATGGGGTGACCAAGATTGACAAGATTGAGTTTAGAAGCGATCAGGAAAAACAGGCGGAGAACTTCAGAAAGATGGTGGTGGCGATGGCGGAAGATATCCGCGTGGTGCTCATTAAACTGGCCGATCGCCTCCATAACATGCGGACCCTCCAGGCCCTCTCCGAGGAGAGACAGCGCTGGATTGCCCAGGAGACGCTGGATATTTATGCGCCCCTTGCAAACCGCCTTGGGATTGGGTGGATGAAGGCGGAACTGGAAGATTTGAGCCTGCGTTACTTGAAGCCTGCGGTGTATCAGGCTCTTTCCCAGAAGGTGAAAGAGTCTGAAGGAAAGCAGGACCGCTATATTCAATCGATCCTTGAAACGATCCGGCAGAGCTTACAGTCACAAGGGGTGCCCTGCAGGGTGAGCGGCCGGGTCAAGCACCTTTATGGGATCTATCAGAAAATGGGGCATCAGGGCATTCCATTTGAAGAGGTCTATGACTTAATTGGCGTTCGGATCATTACCGACACCAAGATGCATTGCTATGCGGTTCTGGGCCTGATTCATGCGCTCTGGAGGCCGGTGGAAGGGCGCTTCAAGGATCATATCGCCATCCCCAAATCAAATCTTTATCAGACGCTTCATACGACGGTTGCCGGGCCCGAAGGAAGGCATGTGGAATTTCAGATCCGGACGCAGGAGATGCACCGGATTGCTGAAGAAGGGATTGCTTCGCACTGGGTCTATAAGGAGGGGGGCCAGATTAATGCTAAAGACGAACGAATTTTCGCCTGGCTTCGACAGTTGGTGGAATGGCACCAGGAGTTTGTGGACACCCGCCAATTTATGGAATCGGTCAAGACCGATCTTTTTTCCGATGTGGTTTATGTCTTTACCCCAAAAGGGCATATCAAGGAACTGATCAAAGGGGCGACGACGCTTGATTTTGCCTACGCCGTTCATACGGATGTGGGCAGCCACTGTGTTGGCACCAAGGTGAACGGCAAGATAGTTCCGCTGACCTATTCTCTTCGAAGTGGAGATACCGTAGAAGTTTTAATATCGGCCACGCAAAAACCGAGCAAAGATTGGCTCAAGATCGTTAAAACTCCCCGGGCGAAAGCAAAAATTAAACATCTCATTCGGGAGTCGGATCGCATTCGGAGCCTGGAGATTGGCCGAAAAATTATCGAACGAGAACTACGGCGGGCCCGGTTGAACGTCTCCGAGGCGATGAAATCTGAAGGAATGCTTCCTCCAGTCAAAGAGATGGGGATTCATACGCTGGAAGAGCTTTTCATCGCGGTGGGATATGGAAAAGTCTCTGCCCAGCATGTTGTCCGACCGCTCCTGCCGGAATCGAAATTACAAGAAGGGCTCACAGATAAACTTTTAAAGAGGGTGGGTTTTGGAAGCAATCCGGTCCACATTAAAGGGTTAGATGACATCTTGATCGTGTTGTCCAAGTGTTGTAACCCCGTGCCCGGAGATCGCATTATCGGCTATGTCACGCGGGGGCGTGGGTTATCCATTCACACCGTGGATTGCCCCAATATCGACGAATTGGACTATAACCGCGACCGACTGATGGATGTCACGTGGGAGAAGACACAGGGGGTCCATGCCGTTGAAATTGGGGTGTTGACGGTCGATCAACCCGGTCTTTTGGGGGCGGTTTCCACCGCCATTGCACAGAGCAAGGTGAATATCACCCGTGCTGACATCTCCACCACGGAGGATAAGAAGGCCTCCCTTCGATTTATGATTGAAGTCAATAATGTCCGAGAGATTGAAAAGGTTTTAAAGAACATCGAGAAGGTGGAGGGGGTGATTCAGGCTCGCCGGATTCGCACTGGACAGGTTTAATCCAGGATTTTCATAACAACCCCCCTGCCCCCCTTTGTTAAGGGGGAATGACTCTGGGAATTGTCATGGATCTTTCCCCTCCTTTACTTTAAGGAGGGGTAGGGGAGGTTATTTTTCTGTTCTTTTGAATGCCTCGGCGATAAACCCCTCCTAACCTCCCCTCGCAGCCATCGCATGGCTCGCACCCCTCGCCAAGGGGAGGATTTAAAATACGATACCCACTCAAAACTTCAAAGAGCCAATCTTTTATCAGTTAGATTGCGGTGGTCCGGCCGGGGGACAGGCTGCCGTCAGGTAGCGGATGGCCCGTTCCAGCATTTCTCTCTCACGGGCATGGGTGAGCATTTCGGGCGCCTCCTTAAGGGGGACCCAGCGGGCCTCGTCCACTTCGTCGTCGTGATCTTTTTCATCTCCCTCGAGATATTCCAGAAGATAAAAATGGACGGTTTTTAGCACCATGGCAGCGGATTCTCTGGAATAGAACCAGTAACGAATCTGCCCGATCTTCTCTAAAATACGCCCCAGGGTTCCGGTTTCCTCGCGCACTTCACGAAGCGCCGTCTGCTGAAGGCTTTCCCCTTTCTCCACAGACCCCTTGGGAAGAGACCAGATCTGTTTCCCTTTCTGGTTGTGATGTGAAATGAGGATGACGCAGATCCCATTTTCACCGGTTTTGAAGATGACCCCCCCCGACGAGGTCTGCAGTGTCGTTTTCACAAATAGGCTCACCAGAGTTTTTTGAATTTTAACATCTCTGAAACGTTATTGACAGGCTGCTCCAACAAAAAGTGATGCCGATTGACTGCGGTTAAAATCAGCAGGTTTTTGAAAAATGCACTGTTTAGCAACCGGTTGGATTCAAGCGGGAGACGATAAATTGAGCCCCTGATCGCGCCCGTATGTCAGGCATGACGTTCTTTACAGCCGTTTCAAATGTGGGCTATATTGGCAGAAGTTATCCTTGTCGTCGTAGATTAGCAGGTGATCCCCCATGGCTGTTGTCCCCATCGTTGTCTATCCTGCCCCAGTGCTCCTCAAGAATGCTGCGGCGATTACCGATATTGATGGTTTTCTACAAAAGAGAATCGACGATATGATCGAAACACTCTACGCAGTCCCTGGATTAGGGCTCGCGGCGCCCCAGGTGGGGGATTCGTGTCGGCTCTTTGTCTATGACCTCTCGGTTCAGGACGAGGAGAGGCCTTCTCATCGAAAAGGTCCGATTGTGGTGATTAATCCTGAAATTATCGCGCAGGAAGGGGAGGAGGTCGCGGAGGAGGGGTGTTTGTCCATCCCTGGATATCACGAGAATATCAAACGGGCCTACCGGGTGGAGTTGACGGGGTGGGACCGGAAAGGCAAACAGATTCGTCTGGTGGGCGAGGGTCTTCTCGCACGCCTTTTTCAACATGAGCTGGATCATATCAATGGCGTGCTCATGTTCAATCATTTGAGTAGCCTGAAGAGGAATATCCTCCTGAAAAAGTTAAAGAAAGAACAAAGAGAGGGAGGCGCCTCATAGAAAAGGCCGTATCTGCCAAGCGACTTCGGGTGATCTTCATGGGAACCCCGGCCTTTGCCGTCCCTTCGTTCGAGGCTGTTTTTGCCTCCGAAGAAGTGATTGCCGTGGTCACCCAGCCGGATCGACCCAAGGGGCGGGGCGGGCAGATCGTTTCTTCTCCGGTTAAAGTTTCGGCTTCCGGAAAATTGTTGCCGATTCTCCAGCCGGATCGAATTAAAAAAGATCCCCATTTCGCAGACGCGATCGCCAGCCTTTCCCCCGATCTGATTGTTGTGGTCGCCTTTGGCCAGATTCTGCCCCAGGTCATTTTAGCCATCCCACCTCTGGGCTGCATTAACCTGCACGCTTCGCTCCTGCCCCGATATCGGGGCGCGGCGCCGATTCAGTGGGCTGTTATCAAGGGGGAGGTCCAAACAGGTGTGACGACAATGCAGATGGATGCCGGATTGGATAGCGGCCCTGTTTTGCTTAGCCATGCCACTTCGATTGCGGCGGATGAAACGGCCGAGGCCTTGAGCCATCGACTCTCTCATGTGGGCGCGAGGCTTTTGGTAGAGACCTTATGTCAACTGAAGGCGGGACAATTAAATCCCATGGTGCAGGATCATGCCAAGATGACCTATGTCCCCATGTTGAAAAAAGAAGATGGGTTTGTTTGCTGGGGCGCTGCGGCAGGTACCCTCTTTAATCAGTGGCGGGGAGTCACCCCCTGGCCTGGCATGACCACCTTTTATGGCGGGAGACGGCTCAAAATCGTTCGACTCAAGGTAGGTGAACCCCGTGACAGGGGGGGGGCACCTGGTGCGGTGATGGGGTTTTCCGAAGAGGGTCTTGAAGTGGCGGCGGGGAGAGGGTATATAGTGATCCAGGGGGTGCAGCCCGAAGGGAAACGGGCGATGTCGCCTGCGGAGTTTATGGCGGGACACCCTATTTCAAAAGGCTCATTTTTTAAAAGTTATGTCAATGGAGGCTGGATTTAATGAATGTCCTTAAAACAATGTTTCTGATGACCGCATTAACCCTTATCCTGATTTTTACGGGATCGGCGATTGCGGGACAAAATGGGGCGATGATCGCTTTCCTGATGGCCTTGGTCATGAATGGGGTGAGCTATTGGTTTTCCGATAAAATTGTCCTGTCGATGTATGGGGCCAGGCCCGTTTCTGAAGCGGAGGTGCCCGCTGTATACCGCATCGTGGCGGATCTCACCCGGAAAGCGGGGATGCCGATGCCCAAGATCTATCTGATGAACAATGCGACCCCGAATGCCTTTGCGACGGGAAGAGACCCCCATCATGCTGCGGTGGCGGTGACCACGGGGATTGTTGGCCTTTTAAACCAAGGGGAGTTGACCGGGGTGATTGCCCACGAACTGGCACATATTCGTCACCGGGATATTCTGATTGGAAGCATGGTGGCGACGATGGCCGGGGCGATCTCGATGTTGGCGAACATGGCCCAGTGGGGACTGATGTTTGGAGGCGGGCGTCACGATGACCGCGAAGGACGAAGCGGGGGGGGGATTGGCGCGATCGCCGTAATGATCTTGGCCCCGCTCTCCGCGATGCTCATTCAAATGGCCATTTCCCGCTCCCGCGAATACGCAGCCGACGCGGGGGGGGCAAGACTCTGTGGCAATCCCCTCTGGCTGGCCAGTGCGTTGAAAAAGCTGCATGGGGGCGTCGCTCGGATCCCCATGAATGCCCATCCGGAAGCGGCTCACATGTTTATCGTCAGCCCTTTAACCGGGGGCAGTCTGCTGTCTCTCTTTTCCACCCATCCCCCGATGTTGGAGCGGGTGGCCCGACTCGAAGCAATGAGAATAGGGTGACCTCCAGCGTGCAGACAGAGCGTCGTATTAAAATTGCCCCCTCCATTCTCTCCGCCGATTTCTCCCGACTGGGTGAGGAAATTGCTGCGGCAGATTCAGGCGGCGCGGACCTCATTCATATCGATGTCATGGATGGGCGGTTTGTTCCAAATTTAACCGTTGGCCCGCTGATTGTGGAAGCCGCTCGCAAGGTCACGGCCCTGCCTTTAGATGTCCACCTGATGATTGTCGATCCGGATTCGTTGATCCCCCAGTTTGCCAAAGCGGGGGCCACGAATATTACGGTTCATGTTGAGGCATGTCCCCATTTGCACCGGACCCTCCAACTCATCAAACAGCAGGGGGTTCGCGCTGGCGTGGCCCTGAATCCCGCGACACCGGCAGGCGCCATTGAAGAGATTTTGGGGGAGATTGACCTGCTCCTGGTGATGTCGGTCAATCCCGGCTTTGGTGGCCAGAGTTTTATTGAGCGGACCCTGGATAAACTCCGTGTCGTGCGGCGGATGAGGGAGGATCGAGGCCTGACCACGGCGATTCAGGTTGATGGCGGGGTCAAAGTGTCTAATGCGCGTGCGCTCTTTGAGGCAGGTGCGGATATTTTTGTGGCCGGTTCCGCCATTTTTGAACACCCCGATTACAAAATTGCCATCGAACAAATGCGGGACGCCGCCCTTTCTTGACAAATTTCAGCATCGTCCCTACTCCACCCAGTTGCCCTTCTCTTTTTCCTATTTGTCCAGATGCCTGAAAATCGCTCCACCCCCTGCGAGGACTCCCCACGCATCTGAACCTGTTGGGTCATTGCATCCCACGAGACAGAGAAAAAAAGCAATCGTTCGGATTGACGGCATAAGGCATTCGTGGTGCATTTTTGTTGGAAATCCGAGAATTCAGGAGGATCAGCATGGCGAGGATCATTACTTCACCGGTTGGGGCAAAAGCGCAAGTAATCCTTCCAAAGGCCTGCGGGAGGCGTTACATTTGAAGGCACAGCACGATCTGGTTGGCTTTGTCATTGCGGAGGGTCGCGTGGCGCTTACTCGAATTGAGCCAGTGCCATCGAGTGATCCATTTACGGATGAAGAGTGGAAGAAGATTAAACGGCTTGTTTTAGGGGCTCCTACCGCGCCTCTTGAAAACGCGGCAAACTCTCTGGCCTTTTTGAAGCGCCATCTGGGCAGACGGGCTTGATAAGGTTTAGGAATGCTAACCGTTTCAGGGGGTGGAGGTTTCGGCTTTGTTAGAAAGAGTACGTCGCCATTCCATGGCCGCTCGACTAAGCTCGTCTACGCTTTTTTCGTTCCAGAGCTTTTTCTGCCAATTCGTGTAGTCAAACGGCTCTCGCAACATGAGGGCAATAAACCGCTCCGCCTCTACTGCGCCCAAACCATCTGATAAAATACGAACACCACTCACACGTATTTCAGTATCGGTACTCATAGGTCAACCTCCCTTACAAACGCTGTTGGGTCTAAAATCG
>CAYRGU010000145.1:0-11362 GCA_964423845.1 uncultured Nitrospirota bacterium | reverse complement strand
TAGGGTACCTCTAAAAACCGTAGCGAGCGGTCTGATTGCAAGGCGCACGGAACGCAGGAACCGCAGTGTACGTGTTTGTCCATGAGGATTACGAGTACCGCGCAACGCAGCAATCGGGCCGCGCAGTAGGTTTTTAGAGGTCCCCACAGATTAACTTCCGAAGCATCAGCAGGTATCTCCCCGTATCCATCGGTTTATTCCGCGTCACGGCGTCTTGAATCACCTGGGCCAAAACTCCCCCCACTTGATGAATCGCCTCGTGCCGAGACACCCCGCCGGCCTGTAGCGCCACCAAGGCCTGGGCCACTTCCGGCGGCTGTTGGCCGATCCGTTGCTGTTCAACCACCAGATGAAGCCCGACGTGGAGAAACGGATTGATCCCACCAAATTTTGCGAGATCGACCTCCCCGTCTCGACTCTCGAAAACGGCGTGAAATTCAGGGTGGTCGAGCAGGATCCGGGAGAGGAGGGGCTCCTCCCCTTCCAAGGGAAGTCCGTTGACAGTTTTTTGCCAGATCTGAAAAAAATGAGCCCGATTTTGCAGGGTCAGAAAATCCACGTGACTTTCTTAAGGCTGGCGAAGAAATACCTTCTGCACGGCCTCGCCGATTAAGGCCGGATTTTCAACCACCGTCACGCCCGATGAGGTCAGCGCGGCAATTTTATCCGCCGCCGTCCCTTTGCCGCCAGAGATAATCGCCCCCGCGTGCCCCATCCGACGGCCCGGCGGCGCGGTCACCCCAGAGATAAACGCGACGACCGGTTTGCGGACATGCTTTTTAATATATGCTGCCGCGCACTCCTCGGCCTCCCCACCGATCTCTCCAATCATGACAATCGCCTCGGTTTCGGGGTCCCCTTCAAACGCCTCCAGCACATCCACAAAATGGGTGCCATTCACCGGATCCCCACCAATCCCCACGCAGGTGGACTGCCCCAGACCAAGCTGGGTCAATTGCCAGACCGCCTCATACGTGAGCGTCCCGCTTCGGGAGACGACCCCCACCGATCCCTGCTTGTGAATAAAACCGGGCATGATCCCAATTTTGCACGCGCCCGGGGTAATGATCCCCGGACAGTTCGGTCCAATCAATCGAACCGGCTTGCCCGCGAGAGACCGCTTCACTCGCATCATATCCAATACCGGGATCCCCTCCGTAATGGCAACGATGAGCGGGACCTGTGCCTGGGCCGACTCCAGGATGGCATCGGCGGCAAAGGGAGGCGGCACAAAGATCAGGGCCACGTTCGCGCCCGTTTTCTCCACCGCCTCTTCTACCGTATCAAAGACGGGAATCCCCTCAACCTCTCCCCCCCCTTTTCCAGGGGTCACCCCCGCCACCACCTGCGTCCCATACGCCTTGCAAGCGGTTGCATGGAAAGAGCCTTCTTTACCGGTAATCCCTTGAACCAAGACCCGCGTTTCTTTATTAACCCAAATACTCATCGTTACCCCTCACCTTAATATCCGTAAACCATCCATGCCAGTTTAAACAAGAGCGCAATGGCCAGCATTAACGCCAGAACGGGAATGACGGTGACAAAAAGAGACTGGATCACCGGAATGCTCGTCACCACGCGAATTCCATAGACCATTAAACCCCAGGTCAGAACAACCAGAAAAAAGCTAATCGCTGTCGTTCCGCCAAGATGCCCATACTGTGAGGCAAGCATAAGAATTAACGCCAGAATAAAGGGGGTCAGCGAATAGGCCACCACCATCCGAAGCGGTTGAGGTAACACGCTCTTGCCACTCATCCGGATGAGCCAGGAGAGAAAGTAGCTGCTAAAATAAACAAACCCCACTCCCGACGAAAGGGTCATGGTCATCATAAAGACAGGCTCTCGATTCTCCGGCGAGATACTTCTCCAGGCGAACAGGGCCCCGAAAACCACCGAGAGGATGACCACATGCCACTCGTTCGGCCGCTCGGCCACTGCGGAAAAACTTGTCCTCGGCGAGAGGATCACCCCCACGCACCGCGCAATCAGTGAAGAATTCGTTGGCACTATTTCACGCAAGCCACAATTTTTTGCGCGCCATCCCAAAGGGTATCTGCCACAATCAGATTCAACCCTGAATCAGAGAGCATCTGTTTGGCCTCTTTTGCATTCGTCCCTTCCAGACGAACCACCAAGGGAACACGAATCGCCACTTCCCGGGCCGCCTCCATGATGCCCCCCGCAATTCGCTCGCACCGGACAATCCCGCCAAAGATGTTCACAAAAATCCCTTTCACATGGGGATCGGATAATAAGATTTGGAAGGCCTCCTTCACCGTCTCTTTCGAGGCCCCCCCCCCGACATCCAGAAAGTTGGCCGGAGAGGCCCCCGCGAGCTGAATCACATCCATCGTCGCCATCGCCAGCCCCGCGCCATTCACCATACAGCCGATGGTTCCATCGAGCTTCACGTAATTGAGGCCATGCTGGGTCGCCCGCGTTTCGAGCGGATCTTCCTCGTTCAAATCGCGAAGGGCAGCGATATCGGGATTGCGAAAGAGGGCGTTGTCATCAAACCCCACCTTCGCGTCCAGCGCAACCAGCTTGTTCTGGTCCGTCACAATCAGCGGATTAATTTCAATCTGTGTGGCATCCTTCTCAATAAACATCCGGTAAAGTTTCCCGAGCAGCGATGCCCACTGGCCAATGAGGTCCCGTGGCAGTCCCAGCTTGAACGCCACCCATCGGCCCTGGTAAAGCTGATATCCCAGGAGGGGATCCACGGCAAGTTTCACAATTTTTTCCGGGGTGCGATGGGCGACCTCTTCAATCTCCATCCCCCCTTCGGTACTCGCGATTAAAGCCACCGAACCGGTCGCCCGATCCGCCACCCAGCTCACATAAAGTTCCCGGGCGATCTGTGCGCCTTCCTCAATCAGCACCTGTTTGACTTCGCGTCCTTCCGGACCGGTCTGATGCGTCACCAGGGTCATCCCCAGCATCTCCTGGGTGTAGGAAACCACCTCCTGTTTTGTCCTGGCCAGCTTCACGCCGCCCGCTTTCCCCCGCCCCCCCGCGTGAATCTGCGCCTTCACAACCAGGAACTGGCTCCCGAGTGAATCTGCGGCCGCTTTCGCCTCTTCCGGAGAGACGGCAACCCGGCCGAGAGGCACCGGAATTTTATATTTTTCAAAGACCGCCTTGGCCTGGTGTTCATGAATGTTCATCAATGCTCCCCAATGAAGAGTCGTTTTTATTGACATAATCTGGAAAGAGGATCGGAGAGGTCACCTTCGGGACAATCCCCGCCCTCTTGAGTTCGTCTCGAAATTTCAAAAGATGGTCGAGGGTGGGGCCGGAAAAATCAATCTGTCCCGCTCTGGCCGCAGCGGCGCGACCTGCGCGCCGTCCAAAAACAATGACATCCAGGAGTGAATTTCCCATCAGCCGGTTTCGGCCGTGAATCCCGCCCGAGGCCTCTCCCGCCACAAAGAGATTCCTCAACCCAGACTCCCCGTCCAGATCAATTCTGATTCCCCCATTCTGGTAATGGAGCGTCGGATAGACAAGAATCGGCTCTTTCTGAATATCAATCTGGTACCGGATAAATTGTCGGACCATATTCGGAAAGCGGTCCTTCAAAATCCCGGAAGGATTCACCGCCTCAATAAGCGGCGTATCGAGCCAGACGCCTTGTCTTCCGGAGGGCGTCGTCACCCCTCTCCCTTCGTGGCACTCGCGAATGACGGCGGCGGCCACCGCATCCCGTGTCTCCATTTCATTGATGAACCGCTCCCCCATCGCATTCACAAGATGGGCCCCCACAGAACGGAGCGCCTCGGTGACCAAAATTCCCGCCATCGGCTCCGGATAGATGGCCCCGGTCGGATGATACTGGAAGGTATCCTGCAACGTCAGCGGCGCGCCAGCCCGATAGGCAATGGGAAGACCATCGGCCGTCGCCCCGTAGTGATTGCTGGTCGGGAATCCCTGAATGTGAAGGCGGCCAATTCCCCCGGTGGCCAGGATCACCGTTTTCGCCTGAATAAAAATAGTCCGGTTGTTATCTAAATTTTTCAGGATGGCCCCGTTGCAGGCGCCCTCCGTATCCGTGGTCAATTCCAGCACCGGTGAAAACTCAAGAATCGGCACCTCGGCATTTAAAACCGCATCTTTCAGAACGCGCATGAGTTCCAACCCGGTATAATCTTTGCAGCGCAACAGACGGGGCCGACTGCTCCCCCCCCCGGCGCGGAGACTGAGCGCGCCATCCTCTTCCCGGTCAAAGAGCACCCCCATATCCAGCAACCACTTCGTCGCCTCCGGTCCCTCTTCCACAAGCGTCTTTAAAAGAATCGGGTCATTCTTCATAGACCCGCCTCGGTAGGAATCGAGAAAATGCCGAACGGGAGAATCATCCGGCGCAATGGCCACCTGCATGCCCCCCTCGGCCATCACCGTATTGGCATCTCCCAACCGAAGTTTTGTGGCCAAAAGAACCTTTGCGCCGGCTTCCCTCGCCATCAAGGTTGCGGTCGCCCCCGCCCCGCCACCTCCGATCACTAACACATCGACCTGGTCATGAGGCGTCAGCGCCTCTCTGCGGCCATTCATCCCAATGGGGCTTTCTCCCTCCAGCAGGGCGGCCAGTTCACGGACCGTCTGCTCCCCTTGATTCGGGCCGACGGAAAGCGTGCAGTAAGCCTCTTTTTTATAATCGGGATGGTAGTGATGCACCAGGCGCAGCTTCTCGTCCGGAGAAAGCATCGGGAAAGGGTGTCCCTGTCGCAACGCTCGGGTGCGACCGACCCCTTCTTTTGATTTGTTCAGCGATTTAGAGGGCATCGACAAAACGGATAGACGGAGAATCAGGCCATGGCACAGGTCTGTAACTCTTCGGTTGTAAGGTTAAGGATACGGTCCCATTCGGCATTAAATTGTCCCTCTTTAATCTCCTGGATCCGCCGGGTTAATTCCGCTGGCCTCTTTTCATAGAAGGCCCCCTGGGTTCGTCGCACATACAAACCGACCTGATTCGATGAAATCTCCGCAATGCAAACCGGCACACAGAGATTGCACATCACACAGGCGGTAAAAAGCTCCGAGGCGCCCTTGAAATCACCAAAGACCGACTTCCAGATACCGGTACGGACATCAATCCCCTGCGGGCAAGCCTCGGTGCAGGCATTACAATTCCGACAATGCGCCGCTTCGGGAAAGTATTTAAAAAGCTCCTGTTTGGGATCGCCAATCTCCTCTAAATGATAAACCGGTTTTCTCACCGGAAAGGTGGTGTTCATGGAGAACGAGACCCCCTCTTCGACAATCAACTGGCACGCCAATCCGGATTTCAGTTTATGGCTGCCACGATTCCGATAGAGCGTTGAACAGGCGCCGCAAACCCCGCCCAGGCAACCGATCCCACGGGAAATTTCATACCCCGCGTGCCACATCGCCTGAACAAAGGTAATCCCCTGGGGAACCTGATACCGCTTCCCCATGATCTCCACGGTGACCAGATTGGCCTGGATAGGCGATTCAATCGTTGGCATAGCGATTACGCATTCAGCGCGTTGAGGGCCGACCCCGCCTGAAACCACCCAATCTGCTCCGAGGTCAGGCTGTGGCTGGCTGAAACCTGCGCGGTCTGGCCGCCCGATTTATGGACAACCACCTCCACCGGTTTTCCTGGGGCAAGTTGTGATAATCCCACCACACTGACACGGTCATTCTGTTCAAAGACCTCCCAATCTTTCGGGTTGACAAAGGTCAGCGGGAGGATTCCCTGCTTTTTGAGGTTCGTCTCATGAATCCGGGCAAAACTCTTTGTGATCACGACCTGTACCCCCAGAAAACGGGGCGACATCGCGG
This sequence comes from uncultured Nitrospirota bacterium, assembly GCA_964423845.1. GTDB lineage: Bacteria > Nitrospirota > Nitrospiria > SBBL01 > SBBT01 > CAYRGU01. The sequence goes on along the minus strand of CAYRGU010000145.1, from coordinate 5,548 downwards.
CATGTTCCCGGGAACTTCCCTCACCATAATTTTCATCCCCGATGACAATCGAGCCAACCCCCTTGGCATGGTATCGCCGTGCCACCTGGGCCGGGGTGAGATTGGCCTCACCCGATAAGACATCGTTGGCCTTCCCCGCCTCGGTCGCGTACGCATTGTTGGCGCCTAAAAAGGCGTTGTCGCTGATCTTATCAAGATGCCCCCGATATTTGAGCCACGGGCCCGCAGGCGAGATATGATCGGTGGTACACTTCCCCTTTGCCTTCACCAAAATCGGGAGTTTCACAAAATCGGCCCCATCCCATTTTGGGAAAGGCTTCAAGAGTTGAATCCGTTCGCTGTTTTGGGGGAGATCGACCAACAGACCTTCTCCATGCTCTGCCGGTGGGACAAAACCTTCATCCCCCGTTGCAAACCCCTGCGAAGGGAGTTCTTCCCCCTGCGGCGGATCAAAATGAAGTTCTGTCCCATCCGCCACCTTCAGGCCATCGGTCACGGGGTTAAAAGTCAGATCGCCGGCAAAGGCCATCGCCGTCACAATTTCAGGACTGCTCAAAAACGAGAGGGTCTCCGCATTGCCATCATTGCGGCCTGGAAAATTCCGGTTGAAGGTGCTGATAATCGAGTTCCTCTCCCCTTTTTTGACATCTTCGCGCTTCCACTGGCCAATGCACGGCCCACAGGCATTCGCGAGGACCGTGGCCCCCATCTCCTCAAACGTCTGCATAAATCCATCCCGTTTCATCGTATGGTAAATCCGTTCCGAACCGGGCGTCACCAGAAACTGGGTCCTGGCCTTTAATCCCGCCTTCAGACCCTGTCTCGCAATATGGGCCGCCCGGCTGATATCTTCGTAAGAGGAGTTGGTGCAGCTTCCAACAAGGGCCGCTGTCACGGTGGTGGGATAGTTCTCTCTCTGGGCATCGGCCGCCATTTTTGAAATCGGGTGGGCCAGGTCAGGCGTATGCGGCCCCACAATATGGGGTTCTAATTCCGACAGATTGATTTCAACCACCTGATCGAAATACCGCTCTGGGTCCGCCAGGACCTCCGGATCGGACACCAACAGTTCACGATGGGCATCGGACAGGGCGGCGATATCGGCCCGATCGGTGATTTTCAGGTAGGCCGCCATTTTGGCATCATACGGAAAGACGGAAGTGGTGGCACCCAACTCGGCCCCCATATTGGTAATCGTCCCCTTGCCGGTCGCGCTGATCGTCTCGGCCCCGGGGCCGAAATATTCCACAATCCTGTTCGTCCCCCCCTTGGTGGTGAGCAGGCCACACAAGTAGAGAATCACATCTTTGGCCGAGGCCCAGCCATTGAGCCGCCCGGTCAACTTGACCCCGATCAGTTTTGGGTGCAGGACCTCCCACGGAAGGCCCGCCATCACCTCGCCGGCATCGGCCCCGCCGACTCCAATGGCCAACGCGCCCAACCCCCCGCCATTGGGGGTATGCGAGTCGGTCCCGATAATCAACATCCCCGGCGCGGCATAGTTTTCTAATACCACCTGGTGAATAATCCCGGCACCCGGCTTCCAAAAACCAATGCCGTATTTTCTGGCCGCAGAAGAGAGGAAGTTATAGACTTCCTTGTTCTCGTCAATCGCCCGCTCGACATCTTCTTTGGCACCCGATTGGGCCCGGATTAAATGGTCACAGTGGATGGTACTCGGAACAGCCACTTTTTTCTTTTCAGCCTGCATGAACTGGAGCATCGCCATCTGGGCCGTGGCATCCTGCATGGCAACCCGGTCTGGGCGCAGGAGCAATTGTGCCTTCCCACGATCAAACGTCTGTGTCGCCCAGTCATCAATGTGGGAGACCAATATCTTCTCGGTCAGGGTCAACCCCCGCCCAAACTTGACCCTCGCCGCCTTGAGCCTCGAAGGCATCCCTGCATACAATTTTTCTATCAGGTTAACAGACATGGTCTTCGCTCCTTTAGGAATAAAGGTTTCTTGAAGGTTCCTCCCAGGCATGTCACGGCTATGACTTGAACACCTCCTCGCGCGCCTCAACCGTTTTCGCATGGGAATTCAGCAGCGGCACCTCCCGTTTTTTGGGAGAGGCATAATTCACAAGATAGGTAAACAGCCGGATCAGACGGCTTCCCTGTCGGGTCTGGTCAATCCAGTGGCCAATCAACCCAATCGTGCGGGAGAGGAGGAAGAATCCGTTCAGCGACTCCACAGGAAATTTCAGATCGACCAGGACCGCCGCCATCGTCCCATCCACATTGAGGATGAGCGTGTCCTTCTTTGCGGTCGTGATCTGTTCCACGGACAAGGCAAAGTCCAGATGGGGCGTCGGAATTCCTTGAGATTTAACATACCCGACCAGTTCCTTGACCCGCTTGTCTGGATTTTTAAGGCTCTTCACCCGATGTCCAATCCCTGGCACGGGCCCCACATTCTTTTTCATATGTTCTAAAAACGCTTCCGGCGAGAGCTTTTGATCCACGGCATATTTAAACCACTTTCCCGCATCGGTCACCGCACCCCCAAACCGGGGGCCAATCATGATGAGTCCCGCCGCCACCGCTTGAGACATCTGGATGCCGGCACAGGCAGCAATGATCGTCACCAGCGCCCCGGAGACACTCGGACCATGATCGGCGGAAAGCATGACAATTCGCTTGATAATCTCCGCCTCGGTCGGATTCACGATCCGCTTATCCCATAAAAGTCCAATCACATGGGGAATATGATACCCCTTGTTGATCAGTTCAGACGCGGGATAACCACAATAAAGCGGTTCATCGCCACGATCATCACAGATCGTCGATTTGACCAGGGGTTCGACAAAGACATCCCCGGACTTAATCGCCTCTTCGACCTGTTTCGGAAGTTTGGGAAGGGCATGGGGATCGCCATCTAAAACCGGCTGGGCCTCGCCGCTTGCGATAATATCATCGTAGGCCCTCTGAATCGCGGGCCCCAGGCCCCCAAAGGTCGCCGGGACAATCGCCCCCGCATGGGTCAGCGCGTCCGCCTTGGCCCGGGCCGAGCCCTCTCCATGGAGACCTTCCTTCGCCCCCGCATGGCCAAACTTCATTCCCTTGGGAAGCTGCTCCTGACAGAATCCAGAGACCACCGCAAGGAGCTTGATCCGGCGTTTTTTCTCTCCAAACCAGGCCGCCGCCCTCTCTTCCAGATCGCCCCCCATCTCTCCGACAATAACAACCGCCTTTGTCTTTGGATCCTGCTCAAACATTTCGAGGTACGTGGCATAGTCCGATCCGGGATAGGCATCCCCGCCCACCCCAATCGCCGTGGTAATCCCATCGGCGAACTGCGAACAAATCCAGATAATCTCGTTTAACAGTCCACCCGACTTGGTAATCACCCCAAAAGAACCCTGCCGATGCAGCTTGCACAGGATCAGATTTTCAAACGAGCCCCCCACGACCCCGAGGCGGGATTCCCCGGCAGAAACGATACCGATCGACGAGGGACCATTAAAAATCTTGCCCTGTTTTTTGGCCTCAAGACTTAATCGCTTCGCATCCTTCTCTGGAAGCCCTTCCGTAATCATCGAGACCAGTCGAATGTTCGGATCAGAAAGGGCCTCCATCGCCGACTTACAAGCGCGATCCGGCCCCACATAAACCAACGACGCATTGATCTCGTGGTGTGCCGCTGTCGCTTCGGCCACCGTCTTATAGACCGGGATCGAAACAAGCTGACTCCCCATTGGGATCTCCACCGTCTTTCCCGCATCGGGCGGAAAGACAAACGCCGACACATTCAGCGGGAGACGATTGAGATGGCAAAATTCGGCCATCCGGCGGGCCGCGTTTGCACCCGCAGGACCTCCCTGAATCAGAACACGTGTCTCTCTGTTCGCAACAATACTCATTTCGCCCCTCCTGCAATCGCGTAATTAACAATATCAGTCAGGGGGGTATATCGGTCATACACATGGATATTAAAACCCTCGTTTTCGAGTTCCCGCATGGCGGCCAACCCCTCTTTCTCATAAGGGCCACCCCGGCGCACCCAAATTTCGACACCCTCCATCTGCCCTTCCGCCTTGGCCTTCCTAAAGCCGGCAATGATCCCCGCAAAGGTCTTCTTCACATTGGTGAAATTGGCAATCGCCCCCCCCACAATGATACGCCGAATCCCTTTGAGGGCGCAGATCTTCTCGGTCAACGCCTCGACCGCCCAATCGGGCGGATCGCCCGAATACTCGGCATAGTTGGCAATCGTGCCGCCCATCGCCAACACGGCATCCGCATAGTAGACCGAAGCGCCTCCACCCGCAGGCAGGAGGGCCGTATCCCCTCCCGGAATCTCGATAAACTTCACCGAGCCTTTAATTCGGGAGTCAATCTCCAGGATCGCCTTTTCGTAGTTCGTGTAAGGGCGCCCAAACTCCGAGGCAAACGTAAAATTCCAATCGGGGTGACGAAAGCGGGCGTCAGCGTCGACCATCGTCACCGCGTCTAATGCCACCAACTCTCCATCCGACTCCCGCATCACGAGGGGGTTAATCTCAATATAGGTGCCATCCTCCTGGTCATAACATTGATAAATCTTCAGCGCAAAATCGGCGACTTTACGGATCAGCCCCTCCGTAAATCCGGCCTCTTTTGCCAGGGTCGTAAGTGACGCAAAGGTCGGGTCTGATCCCAAGGGGATCGCCATTTTTTTCACCTGATCCCAGTGCGACTCCACCTCAATCCCGCCAATGCTGGCCAACAAGAGCTCGGCCCCCTCACGGGTTGATTTCACGGCAAGGTAGTACTCCTCGGTATGGGTAATCTGCTCTGATACAATCACCTGTGAGATCGCGGCGCCGGATACCACCCGCGCTAACATTTCCCTTGCAGCCTGCTCTGCGGAAACAAGATCAAGCCCCACCTTCACCAGCCCAAGCTTCATTCGGGAGCCAATGGCCTCATGGGCCTTCACCACCAGCTTCGACTCGCGAAGCCATGGATTGGCCGCCGCCAGGCGACCTAACTGACCGGGGTCGGTAATCACCACATAATGCGGAACAGACATCCCCCACTTCGAGAGCAACCCCATCCCAGGGCCTTCAAGCACCTTCGCCATTTTTGAACCACCTCCCTCGTTAAACAGGGGACAGCCCCCCGTCTTTGCAATCCCGCAGCCTACCAACAGTCAAGAACTCCAAATATAGAGAGTCCCCCATTTGTTTGTCAAGAAAAAGTGCCCCAACCGCTGGCCGTTGAAAGGGTCGCAGACCCGACGGGGGGGGCAAGCGTCCCCTGGCAGGGGTCGCACCCCTCGCAGGGGGTCGTACCGCGTTGCAGGGGCCGCGCTCCTTAAGGTCTTTTTATCGCCGGACTCCTGTTGACAACCCGTTGTCATTTGGGTAGTAGTGGATCAGGGAGAGGCCCCATCAAACGGAGCCGCCACGCTCTCAAAACAAGAAACGGCCCAGCCTGTTCTGTCAGGTTGACCTAAAACTGACTGTAAAAAAATAGGAATCGCGATGTCACAACAACAACCTGTTCAACTGCAAATTGAAATTGACGAGGCCACGGCGCAGGGCATTTACACGAACCTGGC